>NZ_CP051216.1:3647500-3947500 GCF_012516435.1 Pseudodesulfovibrio sp. zrk46 | reverse complement strand
ATTGATTGTATGATCAGCCACTTAATCAGGGATTTTGTTTGCCCAGCGACTGTATTAGGTATATGGAAGTTGCTGACCCTGAAAAAGGGGATGTGCAACTGAACGCGAGGATGCTGATTTGAGCTTTGAATTGTTGGAAAAGTTCCGCGACCCGGAACTCTGCAGAAAGATACTCGACAAGATGCGCTCCGAACTGGACGGAGAACTCCGTTTCATGGAGGTTTGTGGTACCCATACTGTGGCCATTTTCCAGAGCGGCCTGCGCTCCCTGCTGCCTGAAGAGGTGGTTCACTTGAGCGGTCCGGGCTGCCCGGTGTGTGTGACTCATGAGTCTGAAGTCAACGCCTTCCTGGATCTGGCTGAGAAAGACAACGTTATTCTGGCCACTTTCGGTGACCTGATGCGCGTGCCCGGTCATAACAGCCGCAACTTGAAAAAGGCACAGGCTGACGGCGCACGTATCAAAGTGGTCTATTCTCCCTTTGATACTCTCAAACTCGCCAAGGAAAATCCTGACGATATCGTCGTCTTCATCGGCGTCGGTTTTGAAACCACGGCTCCGACAATTGCCGGAACCATGAAGATGGCACGTCAGCAGGGCATTACCAACCTGCGTGTTCTCTGTTTCCACAAGACCGTGCCTACGGCGCTGGAGGCATTACTCACTGATTCCATGACCTCCATTGATGGTTTCATTCTTCCTGGGCACGTCTCTGCCATTATTGGTATCGAGCCCTACAAGTTTATTGCCGAAAAATATGGAAAGTCTGCTGTTGTGGCCGGGTTCGAGCCACTGGATATTCTTCAGTCTTTGAATCAGATGATCGAATGGCGCAACAAGGGCGAGGCGCACGTAGCCAACAACTATACCCGCATCGTCAGCGACACCGGCAATGCCAAGGCGCGTGAAGTCATGTACGAGGTCTTTGAGCCCGTTGATGCTTTGTGGCGCGGTATCGGTGAAATCCCGGGTTCGGGGCTGGAAATTCGTCCTGAATGGGATCAGTTCGACGCCAAAAAGGAATTCGGCATTACAATTGAGGAAGGCCCAGCATTGCCCGGTTGCAAGTGTGGTGACATCCTCAAGGGTATCAAACAGCCTGACCAGTGCCCGCTGTTCAAGAAGGCGTGTACCCCTGCCAATCCTGTTGGTCCTTGCATGGTGTCCACTGAAGGCAGCTGTGCAGCCTATTACAAATATAAGTTGGATTAAGCATGAGCGATAAGGTTCTTCTCGATTATGGTAGTGGTGGACGCGCTTCCCAGCGTCTGATTTCCGATCTCTTTCTGGAACATCTGGGGAATGACGAGCTCAACCGTCTTAATGATGCGGCAGAGCTGGCCATGACCGGACGTTTGGCCATGTCCACCGATTCCTTCGTGGTGGATCCCATCTTCTTCCCTGGTGGTAATATTGGTTCTCTGGCCGTTCACGGCACGGTAAACGATGTTGCAATGATGGGCGCTATTCCGCGTCACATTACCTGCGCCTATATCCTCGAAGAGGGACTGCCCATGGATGATCTGGAGCAGATCGTCAAAGCCATGGGTGAGGCTGCCAGGCATGCAGGCGTCACCATTGTCTCCGGTGATACCAAGGTTGTTCCCAAGGGCGCGGTAGACAAGATCTTCATCAATACCACCGGTATCGGTGATATCATCGTAGACCCAGCACCCAGTGGTGATGCCGCCAAACCCGGTGACGCTGTGCTTATTTCCGGTACCATCGGCGACCATGGCCTGACCATTCTTGGCACCCGAGAGGGGCTTGATTTTGAGGCCAAGGTTGAATCAGATTCTGCGTCCCTTAACCATTTGCTGGTCAAATTGGTGCAGGAATTGCCTGAGGTGCATGTGCTGCGCGATCCCACCCGCGGAGGTCTGGCGACGACTCTCAACGAAATCACCACCAGTTCCAATGTCTGCTGTGAACTCGTTGAGAACTCCATGCCCATTCGTCCAGAGGTAAAGGGCGGTTGTTCTATCCTCGGCCTGGATCCGCTGTACCTTGCCAACGAAGGCAAGTTCCTTTGCATTCTGCCTCAGGAACACGCAGACAAGGCTCTGGAGATTATGCGTAATGATCCATTGGGTAAGGATGCCTGTCAGATTGGCACTATGACCGATGCCAACCCCGGCAAGGTCGTGCTCGAAACTCCGTTGGGCGGCAAGCGCCTCCTTAACATGCTGGAAGGCGAGCAGTTGCCGCGCATCTGCTAATTATCTAGTAAAAAACGACTAATTTTGCCCACTCAGCCTCATTGCGAGGTTTGAGTGGGCTTTTCTTTGGACGACCTTGACAAGTTGCCGAGATAATGATTGCCTAGGCAAGTAATTGGAGGTTCATTTGATGATTCAATACGAATTGGAAGAAACAGCTGGGTTCCTTATTTACCGGGTTGGAAGGTTGTTGCGATTTAAGGCTGCGCAATTCTTTCGAGAGCGGAACCTGGAGATAACTCCTGAACAGTGGGTTCTGCTGTTGCAAATTGCTGAGAAAGAGCAGCCATTAATAAGTGATCTTGTAGATAAAACGGCCAACGATCATCCCAATGTAACCCGCTTACTGAAAGGATTATCCAACCAGGGGTACGTGAGCCGAACTGTTAATCCAGAGGATCGGCGTTGCCAGCATGTGTCTGTATCTGAAGCAGGGCAGGCACTTATTGATGAAATACTCATCGATCTCATAAGCGAGAAGGCAGTCTATTTTGAAGGCCTTGATCAGAATGACGTCGCTACTCTTAATCGGATACTCAAGATTGTCTTGGGCAATTTGGAAGGCAGATAATTTTTTTGTCGCATTATTTGCCTAGGCAAATACTCAATAGGGAGGCTATGCAATGTCGGTCTTATGCTCGAAAAGGGTTGTCGAGGAGTCTATGCTCTATGCACGCAAAGGGTGCTCCTGTTCCCAAGCTGTCGCATGTGCATTTGCTGATGCATATGGGCTGGACAAGAGCCTGCTTCTGGGGATGTCCAGTGGACTGGCTGGAGGAATGAGTGGAGCGGGAGAAGTCTGTGGGGTTGTTACGGCGGGAATTGTCGTGCTCGGTGCACTCTTTGGCCCGAAATCTATCCAAGACAGTGAACGTAGAGAACATGTAATGCAGCTGTCTCATGAGTTTCTTGTCGCTTTTGGTCATAAGAATGGATCAACGCTTTGCCGCGAGCTGAATGGAGGAGTGGATTTGCACTCTGCCGCAGGTAAGCTGGCGCTTCGGGAAAGCGGGAAGCCAATGAAGTTGATAGCCAGCGGAACTCATTTGCTTGCTGATTTGATCTCCAGAGAGGATGAGAAAGTAGTGACTCACCAATAAAAACGGCCACCGGAGATCCGGTGGCCGTTTTTATTGGTGAGTTGTTTGCCTATCTGGAAAGTTTTCTGCTTTCCTCTTTGCGTTCTTCAATAAGCCTGGCGGCACGTTGAGCCAGATACGTGATCTCGGGTTTGGAAATCTGGTCATCGGCACCAACTGTTTCGCCGCGATGGCGGAGTTTGTCGGTAATGAGCGAAGAGAAGAGAATCACAGGCAGATCACGCAACACAGGATCTTCTTTGATCTTCTTGGTCAGGTGATGTCCATCCATCATGGGCATTTCGATGTCAGAAACAACAACTTGTACGAAATCGGTGATGGGACAATTTTCTCGCTGAGCCATTCCCTTGAGTTCCAGGAGACGTTCCCAGCACTCTCGGCCATTGGTGGTCTTTTCTACTCGGAAACCGGCTTGGCCAAGCATGTCGCGGATCATTTCACGAATCAGCGGTGAGTCATCAGCGATGAGAGCTCGGTAGCCTGTGGTCTGCCCAACTTCAAAGTTGTCGTCCAGCTTGAGGCGCATCTCCGGGTTCAGTTCAGAAACAATACGTTCAAGGTCAAGGATGAACACAATGCGGTTGTCAAATTTGACCACACCGGTGATGGAATCACTGGAGAGGGCGGAAACATATTTGTTCGGTGCCTCGACATCTTCCCAACTAATTCGATGAATGCGGGTGACACCGGAGACCATGAAGGCGGAGGTTACCTGATTGAACTCAGTAACGATGACCTTGGGGGGTTCGTTCTCTACCCGTCTCTTTTTAAGCCAGACAGAAAGGTCGAGCAAAGGAATGATGCGGGAGCGGAGATTGAATGCGCCGAGGACAGATTCATGCGAAACTTCCGGCATTTCGGTTACATCCGGCATGCGAATGATCTCGAGAACCTTGGCGACGTTGACGCCGAAATAGCTTTTGCGACTTGCGCGTTGCGCTTTGTGGGTATCGCCGTTTTCGTCGAAATCTTCCTGGTTGAGTTCGATATCGTCGCCTGCCTTGGGTTCTTCCTCAAGGTAGAACTCGACAATTTCCAACTCATTGGTACCTGCCTCGAGCAGGATGTCAGTCGTCTCAGTGGACATGAATGTACCGCGTCCTTATTGAATAGTACGAAATAGGTTTGGAACGATTACGCCATCTTGTAACCGTTACATCGGAATTTCGTCAATGAGAGTTTCTGAGGGCAGGCCGTCAGCGGCCTCCATTTCGGCGATAGTTGCAGCGGCCTCCTCAAGGGCTGCCCAGTCCTCACACTCTAATAGAGAAGCGCGAAGGGCTCGGATGCCCTTGAGACCTTTGGCGTAGCGAGGAATAATAGAACGGATCTTTCTGAAAGAACGTGAATCCCCTTCGTACTTTCTGGTGAGGTGGATGTGTTCGCGAACTATTTCGGCAAGAGCTTTGCCATCCCGAGCTGGAAGTTCCTTTTCATTGCGCAGTGCAACAAAGCGGGCAAATATGGAAGGATCATATAATGCACCACGGGCAAACATGACGGCATCGATACCGGTTTCTTCAATGCAGCGATGTCCATCTTCAGCAGTGAATAAGTCGCCAGAGCCGACAACTGGGATGTCGAGGGCTTCTTTTAGCAACTTGAGTTTTGACCAGTCTGCGGTACCTGCAAACATTTGCTTACCATAACGGGGGTGAAGGGTGACCCAGTCCACGCCGACGTCCTGGAGGCGTTTACCTATTTCTATATATATATCTTCGCCCTTATTGAATCCGAGGCGAAATTTGACACCAACACGACCACCCTCAGGGTGTTCAGCCGCTTTTTTGACCATAATGGTGGCAAGATTAATCAGTTTGTCGGGATCTTCCATGAGTTTGACGCCACTACCAGACTTGAGAACCTTGCGAACAGGGCAACCGGAATTGAGGTCGTAGTTGCGGTATCCCATGCCAACCAGCTTTTCCATGACAGGTTCAAAGTACTCTGCTTCAGAACCAAACAACTGGAGGACCATAGGGTCATCTTCAGGACAGGTCGCAATGAGGCGGCGGGTACCATGGTTCTTGAATGCCATGCCCTTGACGCTGACCATTTCAGAACAGCATACGCCGCAGCCGTATTTCTTGGATAAAAGTCGGAAGGGCAGATCGGAATATCCTGCCAAAGGAGCCAGCCACGGAGAATCGGGTGTAATTGTAAACGTACTCATGATGCGATGCACATAATTATAGATAATAGATGAGTCAAATAATCTGGGAACAAATAAAAAAAATGAATCGGATTGAAGGTCAAAATGGATAGGAGGAAGAAAAATATGATCAGATGAAGGAGGTTGAGGTATCAAATAATAAGGAAATCATGGTGGATTTTTGGAAGAAACGGCCCATGATCCAGTAAAAGATTGAGAGTTGTGAGAGAATGTCGATAGCGAGGGTGAAAATAGCATAATCGCCCGTTTTGCTTGAGATACAGCCATTTTCTTGATGTGGTGAGATTCGTAGCTGCCGAGTTCTAGTAGGGAAGAGATCACTTTTTTCAAAAAAATAGGATTGTAGGGTTGACAGGAGATCGAATTTCACATTAAACCAGCCCGTCTTCGAGCGAAAGATGACTCCGAAACACCGCAACAGCGGGTCTCGAAAAAAAGTCAAAAAAACGCTTGCTTTTTGAAATAAAGATGGATTAAGACTTCACTCCCGGAACGCTGGCGTAGCTCAATTGGTAGAGCAGCTGATTTGTAATCAGCCGGTTGCGGGTTCAAGTCCCATCGCCAGCTCCAAAAAGAAAAAAATGGTGGGGTTCCCGAGTGGCCAAAGGGAACAGACTGTAAATCTGTCGGCATACGCCTTCGGAGGTTCAAATCCTCCCCCCACCACCACAAATTTCTATAAGCCGCGCTGTAGGAGATGTCCCCTTGAGGGGCATTGGTGACTACGGAGAGTGAGCGGGAATAGCTCAATTGGTAGAGCATCAGCCTTCCAAGCTGAGGGTTGCGGGTTCGAGTCCCGTTTCCCGCTCCAGCTCTACTTTCTCAGACGTCACATATACTCCTTACATATACGGGCTCGTCCCGAACAGCAGGCAAAGCCTCCTTGCAAAAGGAGCGCATTACCGGTACAAGCCCGGTCATGGATTCACGCGATCCATGACTTTGTTAATTTTAGAGCACTACAAACCTACACAACTTTTACGTTAGGGGGATCACAATGGGTAAAGCTAAATTTGAACGTAGCAAGCCTCACGTTAACGTTGGTACCATTGGTCACATTGACCACGGTAAAACCACTCTGACCGCTGCCATCACCAAGCTGGCTCACATGGCTGGCCACGGCGAATTCGTCGCTTTCGACGAAATCGATAAGGCTCCTGAAGAAAAAGAGCGCGGCATCACCATCGCCACCGCTCACGTCGAGTACGAGACCGCTAACCGCCACTACGCTCACGTAGACTGCCCCGGTCACGCCGACTAC
The DNA here is from genome assembly GCF_012516435.1 of Pseudodesulfovibrio sp. zrk46. Taxonomy (NCBI): domain Bacteria; kingdom Pseudomonadati; phylum Thermodesulfobacteriota; class Desulfovibrionia; order Desulfovibrionales; family Desulfovibrionaceae; genus Pseudodesulfovibrio; species Pseudodesulfovibrio sp. zrk46. Next base: position 3,940,746 of record NZ_CP051216.1, on the reverse strand, counting down.
ATCAAGAACATGATCACTGGTGCTGCACAGATGGACGGTGCTATCCTCGTCTGCGCCGCTACCGACGGTCCCATGCCTCAGACTCGTGAGCACATCCTGCTCGCTCGTCAGGTTGGCGTCCCCGCAATGGTCGTCTTCCTTAACAAGTGCGACATGGTTGATGACGAAGAGCTCCTCGAGCTGGTCGAAATGGAAGTTCGCGAACTTCTCGACAAATACGAATTCCCCGGCGACGACGTTCCGGTCATCCAGGGCTCCGCTCTGAAGGCTCTGGAATGCGAATCCGCTGACGATCCGGCAGCCAAGCCTATCTACGATCTGCTTGAAGCCTGTGACTCCTACATCCCCGAGCCCGAGCGCGACATCGATATGCCGTTCCTCATGCCCGTGGAAGACGTTTTCTCCATCTCCGGCCGTGGTACCGTTATCACCGGTCGTGTAGAGCGCGGTATCATCACCGTTGGTGAAGAAATCGAAATCGTCGGTATCAAGGACACCATCAAGACCACCTGTACTGGTGTTGAGATGTTCCGCAAGCTGCTCGACCAGGGCCAGGCCGGTGACAACGTCGGTCTCCTGATCCGCGGCATCAAGCGTGAAGAAGTTGAGCGCGGCCAGGTTGCTGCTAAGCCCGGCTCCATCAACCCGCACACCAAGTTCAAGGCAGAGGTCTACGTCCTCTCCAAGGACGAAGGTGGACGTCACACCCCGTTCTTCTCCGGTTACCGTCCGCAGTTCTACTTCCGTACCACCGATGTTACCGGTGTTGTTACCCTGGAAGACGGTGTAGAGATGGTTATGCCCGGCGATAACGCCACCTTCAATGTCGAGATGATCGCACCCATCGCTATGGAAGTCGGCCTCCGCTTCGCTATCCGCGAAGGTGGCCGTACCGTCGGCGCCGGTGTTGTCACCGAGATTCAGGAGTAATCATGCGAATCAACATTCAACTGCAGTGCACCGAGTGCAAGCGTAAGAACTACGCTACGCAGAAGAATAAGAAGAATACTACTGGTCGTCTGGAAGTGAAGAAGTATTGTCCTTGGGACAAGAAACACACTGTCCACAAAGAGACTAAGTAGATTCGATAGAGCAGGGGTATAGTTCCAACGGCTAGAACGCCGGTCTCCAAAACCGGATGTTGGGGGTTCGAATCCCTCTACCCCTGCCAATTATGTCTTTGAAAGCGGGTGCTTAGAGGTCTTGTCCTTAGGGACAAGACCTCGAAACCCGCTCAATAATTTGGGAAAAAGAAGTTATGGCCAGAAATAAAGGCAAAAAAGCTGCTGAGAAGCAGGCCGCTCAGGCACCTACCGGTCTCGTCGGAAAGGCCAAAGAACTGACACAGTTCTTTGAAGAGTCTAAAGTCGAGATTAAGAAGGTTGTCTGGCCGACCCGCAAGGAAACCATCACGACCTGTGTGGCTGTTCTGGTAGTGAGCGTTGTTATCGCCATCTACCTCGGCATTGTTGACCTTGCGCTCTCCAAGGCTGTCGAGGCCATACTGTCCTAAGTCCCTTTTACGAGCAAGGCTGGATCACACATATGGATGCCATCATGGAAAATGCCTCTCCTAAGGCACGCTGGTACATCGTTCACACTTATTCAGGGTTTGAGCAGCGTGTAGAGCAGACCGTTCGCGAGATGATGCGGACCGGGCAAGATAAGGGCCTCATTGAGGAGGTCGTCATGCCCACCGAGAAGATCGTCGAAATGGTCAAGGGTGAGCGCAAGACTTCCACCAGGAAATTTTATCCTGGATACATCATGATCAAGATGATCCTGACGGATGACTCCTGGCACCTGATTCAGTCCATCCCGCGCGTCACCGGATTTGTTGGCGGTAAAAACCGTCCCACGCCCATGCGTGACAGCGAGGCGGAAAACATCCTCAACATGATGGAAAGCCGCCAGGAGAAACCCCGTCCCAAGTTCAACTTTGAGCGAGGCGACGAGGTGCGGGTCATCGATGGTCCGTTCAGCGGCTTCAACGGTGTTGTGGAAGAAGTCAATTACGACAAGGGTAAACTCAAGGTTTCCGTCTCTATCTTCGGACGTCAGACTCCGGTTGAGCTGGACTTCGTCCAGGTTGATAAAGGGTAGCCCGTAATATACTCGCAAACAGCGAAATTTCTCATCGAGGAATACAATGGCCAAGAAAGAAATAGGAAAGATCAAGCTGCAGATTCCCGCAGGTAGCGCCAATCCCTCCCCGCCGGTCGGTCCGGCTCTGGGTCAGCACGGCGTTAACATCATGGAATTCTGCAAGGCGTTCAACGCCAAGACCCAGGATCAGAAGGGACTCATCATCCCCGTCGTCATCACGGTTTACGCAGACCGTTCCTTCGACTTCATCACCAAGACTCCTCCGGCATCTGTGCTGCTGCTTAAGGCTGCCAAGCTGGAAAAGGGTTCCGGTGAACCTAACAAGAACAAGGTCGGCAAGGTCACCAAGGCTCAGGTCCAGGAGATCGCCGAGATGAAGATGCCTGATTTGAACGCCAATGACATCGAAAATGCTATGCTGCAGATTGAAGGCACTGCCCGCAGCATGGGTCTCGAAGTCGTAGGCTAGTGAGGATATAGAAATGCCCAAGCATGGAAAAAATTACCGCAATGCTCTTGGTGATCGCGACACTGCAGTTCGCGTTTCCGTCGAAGAAGGTGTAAAGACCGCTGTTGAAGGCGCCTACGCTAAATTCGATGAAACCGTTGATGTCGCCATCAACCTCGGTGTTGACCCTAAGTACTCCGATCAGATGATCCGTGGTGCAGTATCCCTGCCCAACGGTCTCGGCAAAGACGTCCGCGTAGTCGTCTTCTGTAAGCCTGAGAAGGAAGCTGAAGCTAAAGAAGCTGGTGCTGAAATCGCAGGTTCCGATGAACTGGTCGAGAAGATTCAGGGCGGTTGGCTGGACTTTGACAAGGCCGTTGCCACCCCTGATATGATGGCTGTTGTCGGTAAAATCGGTCGCGTTCTCGGCCCTCGTGGTCTGATGCCTAACGCTAAGACCGGTACCGTCACCATGGATGTAGCCACTGCTGTTAGCGAACTGAAGGCCGGTAAGGTCGAGTTCAAAGTAGACAAGGCTGGTATCCTGCACGCTCCCATCGGTAAGGTCTCCTTTGGTCCCGAGAAGCTTCTTGAAAACCTCCGGACTCTGCTCCAGACGGTTATGAATCTGAAGCCTTCTTCTGCCAAGGGTACTTACATGAAGAGCGTGGCTGTCGCCACTACCATGGGACCCGGCGTCAAGATTGATCCCTTGACCGTTCGTAAGTTCCTGGACGCTTAATCACATTATGGAATGCCGGATGCCCTCTCCCGGGGGCATCCTGTAGATAATCGCACGGGAAGTTGAGTCAGAGACGGCAGGCGGGAATGTTTCCCTTAAAAGCCCTGCTCAGACAACGCTTTGACCTGCTTTCCGGGCCTAAGACGAGGAGTGGTAGATGAACAGGCAAGAAAAAGCCCAGATCATCGAGCAGCTGAACGAAAAAGCTGCGCGGGCGAGCATTGCCGTCGTTACCGACTTCAAAGGACTGACCGTTGAAGAGCTGACACAGCTCCGCGCAAAGTGCTTCGAAGCCGGCGTTGACTACCAAGTCGTCAAGAATACCCTGGCCCGGTTGGCTCTCACGGACACCGCACACGGTGACCTGAGCGAACACTTTAAAGAGAACTGCGCTATTGCGCTGGGTTACGACGATCCTGTCGCCGTGGCCAAAGTGCTGGCCGACTTCGATAAGGAAAACAAAAAGTTTTCCATTCGTTTCGGTTCTCTTGAAGGGAAGTTTCTTGATAACGACGGCGTGAAAGAACTGTCTAAGATGCCCAGCAAGCCTGAGCTTCTCAGTTCCGTACTCGGCACCATGCAGGCCGTACCGCGCAATTTCGTTTGCTTGTTCGCAAACATCGAACGCAAATTCCTGTATGCTTTGACCGCGATCAAAGATCAGAAAGAAGCTGCGTAAACAAGGTTCAAAGCGAATCAATTTCTAAGGAGAATTTATCATGGCAGATATCACCAAAGAACAGGTTGTTGAATTCATCGGCAACATGACCGTCCTGGAACTTTCCGAATTCATCAAAGAACTCGAAGACGTATTCGGCGTTGAAGCTGCTGCTCCGGCTGCTGCTGTTGTTGCTGCTCCCGCAGCAGGCGGCGACGCTGGTGGCGCTGAAGAGAAGACCGAATTCGACGTCATCCTCGCTGGTGCCGGTGGCAACAAGATCGCCGTCATCAAGGCTGTCCGCGCCATCACCGGCCTGGGCCTGAAAGAAGCCAAGGCTATCGTTGACGAAGCTCCTAAGGCTCTCAAGGAAGGCGTTTCCAAGGAAGAGGCTGACGAAGCTGCTAAGCAGCTCGAAGAAGCCGGCGCTTCCGTTGAAGTTAAGTAACTTCAATCGCTTAAGCTATTCATAGCAAAGAGCGCTCACCCTGTAATAAGGGTGTTGCGCTCTTTGCTCTGTCTATGTATATAATGGTTAATTAGCTCCAAAAAAGGGTTTTTAAGCGCTGAAGGCGGCATCTACCCGTCGACTCCTCGTTACATGACCGTGAATGCATGCCTCGGTCATGGCTTAACCACCCAATTTCCTCGCAGCGGCTATTCCACGAAGCCGTTGCTCCGACAGAGGGCAGGGGATATTCTCACCCCGACGTCCTAACCATCAACCGCTCATGCATGAGGGTACAATGGGTCATTTCAGAAAAGAATTCGGTAGCATCAAGACCACGCTCCCTATCCCGCACCTGCTTGAATTGCAGGTCGATTCCTACAAGCGTTTCTTGCAGGAAGGAACTGCTCCGGCCAGCCGGGGTGATTTTGGGCTTGAGGGCGTGTTCCGGTCCGTGTTTCCCATTGAAGATTTCAACAAGACCGCTAGCCTTGATTTTGTCAGTTACGACATTGGTGAACCAAAATACGACGTCGATGAGTGCATCTCTAAGGGCCTGACCTATGAGGCACCCATTCGTATTACCGTCCGTCTCGTAGTTTTCGACGTGGATGAAGAGACCGACAATCGCACCATTCGTGACATTAAAGAACAAGACATATACTTCGGGACTATCCCGTTGATGACTGAAAAGGGAACTTACGTCATCAATGGTACCGAGCGCGTTATTGTTAACCAGCTTCAGCGCTCGCCTGGTATCATCTTTGAACATGATTCCGGTAAGTCTCACTCCAGCCGTAAGGTACTGTACTCCAGCCGCATTATTCCGATGCGTGGCTCCTGGCTCGACTTCGACTTCGATCATAAGGACATCCTGTATGTCCGCATCGACCGTCGACGCAAGATGCCGGCCACCATCCTTCTCAAGGCAATGGGTCTTTCCCGCACGGATATCCTTGATTACTACTACGACACTGAGAAATACACCTTGCTGAAGACCAAGGTGCAGCGTCATGTTGTCGCAGACCAGTACCGCAAGGAAACCGCTTTTGCGGATATCAAGATTGGTGACAAGGTTGTCGTCAAAAAAGACACCGATATCACCAAGGGCGCCTGGAAGAAGCTGGTTCGTAACGAGGTCAAGACCATTGAGGTCGACCCTGCTTCTCTCGTCGGCCTGTTCCTGGCCGCTGATATGGTGGACAATACCGGTGAAGTTCTCGCCGAAGCCGCCGACGAAGTAACTGTCGATCTCCTGCAGACCATGCGTGAATTTGGTATCAAGGAACTGAACGTACTGCACACCCGCGGTATGGACGTTTCTGATTCCCTGCGCAATACACTGCTGTTGGACAAGACCACTGACATGGAGACCGCACAGATCGAGATCTACCGTCGTCTCCGTCCCAGTTCTCCGCCGACTCCCGAGATCGCTTCCAACTTCTTCGAGAATCTCTTCCGTAGCTCCGACTACTACGATCTCTCCAGCGTTGGTCGTTACAAACTTAACTCTCGTCTCAATCAGGATGTGGACCTTAACACCCGCACCCTGACCAATGAGGACATCCTTCTGGCAGTCAAAGAATTGATGCGCCTCAAGGATACTCATGGCCCCGCCGATGATATCGATCACCTGGGCAACCGTCGTGTTCGCCCTGTGGGCGAACTGGTTGAGAACCAGTACCGCATCGGTCTCGTCCGCATGGAACGTGCAATCAAAGAGCGCATGTCCCTGCAGGAAGTGGCCACCCTCATGCCTCATGATCTGATCAACCCTAAGCCGGTTGCCGCTGTCCTGAAAGAGTTCTTCGGTACTTCTCAGCTCAGTCAGTTCATGGATCAGACCAACCCGCTCTCCGAGGTTACACACAAACGCCGTCTGTCCGCACTTGGACCCGGTGGTTTGACCCGCGAGCGCGCTGGCTTCGAAGTCCGCGACGTACATACCTCTCACTATGGTCGTATCTGCCCCATTGAAACGCCTGAAGGACCAAACATTGGTCTCATCGTTTCTCTGACCACCTTTGCAAAGGTGAACGATTACGGCTTCATTGAGACCCCGTACCGTAAGGTCGTCGACAAGAAGATCACTGACGAAATCACCTACATGGACGCCTCCAAGGAAGCCGTGGAAGTGGTGGCTCAGGCCAACGCTCCCCTGGACGAAAATGGCGTCTTCTCCAATCCGCGTGTCAACGCACGACTCGCTGGTGATGTTCAGCTGACTGCATCTGAAGATATCACCTGCATGGATATCAGCCCGAGTCAGACTGTCTCTATCTCGGCTGCATTGATTCCGTTCCTCGAGCACGATGATGCTAACCGCGCACTCATGGGTTCGAACATGATGCGTCAGGCTGTTCCCCTGCTTCAAGCAGAGCAGCCGCTGGTTGGTACCGGCATGGAAGGCCCTGTCGCACGCGACTCCGGCGCCTGTGTGCTGGCAGAAGAGGACGGCGTGGTTCACTACGTCGATTCCGAACGCGTCATCGTCAACTATGACAACGGTATTCACCCCAACTCCGGCGGTGCCAAGCACTACGAGTTCCAGAAGTGGCATAAGTCCAACCAGAACTCCTGCTTCGGTCAGCGTCCGAAGGTCCAGGTTGGCCAGGTCATCAAGAAGGGTGATATCCTTGCTGATGGTCCCGGTATTGACGACGGAGAACTCGCCCTCGGTAAGAACCTCCTCGTAGCGTTCATGCCCTGGTGCGGTTACAACTTCGAGGACTCCATTCTTATCTCCGAACGTATGGTCAAGGAAGACGTGTTCACCTCTATTCACATTGAGGAATTTGAACTCGTCGCCCGTGACACCAAGCTCGGACCCGAAGAAGTCACTCGTGACATATCCAACGTCTCCGAAGAGATGCTTCGCAACCTTGATGAATGCGGTATTATCCGCATCGGTGCGCGCATCAAGCCGGACGACATCATGGTCGGTAAGATCACCCCGAAGGGTGAAACTCAGCTGACCCCTGAAGAAAAACTGCTTCGCGCCATCTTCGGTGATAAAGCTCGCGACGTGAAGAACACCTCCCTGAAGGTGCCGCCGGGAATCTCCGGTACTGTCGTTGACGTTAAGGTCTTTAACCGTCGTTCTTCTGATAAGGATGATCGCACAAAGGCCATCGAAGATGCCGAACTCGCTGCATTTGACACCAAGGAAGTCAAGCACATTGCTTCCTTGACTGACGCCACCCGCGAGCGCATTTGGGCTGCGTGTGAAGGCGGCAAGCTTAAAAAGGACCTTGTTGGTTCCAAGAAAGCTGTCTGCGGCAAGTCCGGTGAAATCGTTGAGCGTGAAGCTCTCAATAATGTCCCGGTCAAGAAACTGGTTGGAGTCTTCGACAAGGAGATCAACGACCAGATCAAGCTGATCGTGGCTGATTACGAATCCCAGGTCGCTTTCATCAAGGAAATTTATGATGTGAAGCGCGAGAAAGTCACCGAAGGTGATGATCTGCCTCCGGGCGTTATCAAGATGGTCAAGGTCTATGTCGCCGTTAAGCGTAAGCTGAGCGTGGGCGATAAGATGGCCGGTCGTCACGGTAACAAGGGTGTAGTTTCCTGCATCTTGCCGGAAGAAGATATGCCGTTCTTCGACGACGGTACCCCCATGGACATCGTCCTCAACCCTCTTGGCGTTCCCTCCCGTATGAACATCGGGCAGATCATGGAAACCCACCTGGGTATGGCGGGCCGCAAGCTTGGTCAGCAGCTGCATCAGCAGATGATTGATGGAGTGAAGGACCTTCGCGACAAGGCCAAATTCATCTTCGAAGATCCGGACATGGACGCCTTTATTGACGCCATGACTGACGAAGAGTTCATCGAAACATGCAAGCGTTGGAAGAACGGTATCGTTGCCAAAACGCCTGTATTCGATGGTGCTGACGAAGAAGATATCTGGGGTTGGCTGACTAAGGCCGGTTGTGATGATGACGGTAAGTTCATCCTTTACGACGGCCGCACTGGTGAGCCTTTCCATAATCGCGTCACCGTTGGTATCATGTACATTCTCAAACTCCATCACTTGGTTGATGAGAAGATCCATGCCCGCTCCACTGGCCCGTACTCCCTCGTCACCCAGCAGCCGCTTGGTGGTAAGGCTCAGTTCGGTGGTCAGCGTCTCGGTGAAATGGAAGTTTGGGCGCTGGAAGCATACGGCGCCGCGTACCTCCTGCAGGAGTTCCTCACCGTCAAGTCTGACGATGTGCAGGGCCGCGTCAAGATGTACGAAAAGATCGTCAAGGGCGACAACTTCCTCGAAGCGAGCCTGCCGGAATCCTTCAACGTTCTGGTCAAGGAACTCATGTCGCTGGGTCTGGATGTGACCCTGCACTACGAGGACCGTAAACGTCAGCCCGGCCCCGGTCAGTATTCTGGCCCCAAGCCGCTGATGCCGTAGGTTCAGGACGTTATTAAGGTAATTAGCCTGGCCGGTCGATTGACCGGCCAGGCATCAAATAACTTTTAAGATAGGGGATATCCATGACGTTGGACGATCTGTTCACCTTGCGTGGAGCGCCGAATCAGACGGCTCAGGGCCGAAACCTGAAGGCTATCCAGATATCCATTGCCGCACCTGAGACCATTCGTGAATGGTCCTTCGGTGAGGTGAAGAAACCGGAAACCATCAACTATCGTACCTTTAAGCCCGAACGTGACGGCCTCTTCTGCGCCAAGATCTTCGGTCCCGTGAAGGATTACGAGTGCAACTGCGGTAAGTACAAACGCATGAAGCACCGCGGCATCGTCTGCGAAAAGTGCGGCGTTGAAGTTATTGCTTCCAAGGTTCGTCGTGAGCGTATGGGCCACATTGAACTGGCTGCTCCCGTTGCACACATTTGGTTCCTCAAAACCCTGCCTTCCAAGATCGGTACCTTGCTGGACATCACCATGGCCGACCTTGAAAAGGTACTGTACTTCGACTCCTTCATCGTTCTTGATCCGGGCGAAACCCCGCTCAAGAAGCATCAGGTTGTGTCTGAAGATCAGTACTTCCAGGTGATCGATCACTTTGGTGAGTCTGCTCTGGAAGTTGGTATGGGTGCTGAAACTGTTCGCACCATGCTGGAAGCGCTTGATCTGCCGACCCTGCGTACTGAGTTGCGTGAAGAGTCTGCTACCACTCGTTCCCAGACCAAAAAGAAGAAAATCACTAAGCGACTGAAGATCGTCGAGGCTTTCCTGGAGTCCGGCAACAAGCCCGAGTGGATGATTATGGAAGTAATTCCCATCATTCCGCCCGAACTGCGTCCTCTCGTCCCCTTGGACGGCGGCCGTTTTGCCACCTCCGACCTCAACGACCTTTACCGTCGTGTTATCAACCGTAACAACCGCCTCAAGCGTCTGCTGGAACTCGGTGCTCCCGAGATCATCATTCGTAACGAGAAGCGTATGTTGCAGGAAGCCGTCGACGCACTGTTCGATAACGGCCGCCGCGGCCGTGCCATCACTGGCACCAATGGTCGTCCGCTCAAGTCCCTGTCTGACATGATTAAGGGTAAGCAGGGCCGCTTCCGTCAGAACCTTCTCGGTAAACGTGTCGACTACTCTGGTCGTTCCGTTATCGTTGTTGGTCCTAAACTGAAGCTGCACCAGTGCGGTCTGCCCAAGAAGATGGCTCTTGAGCTCTTCAAGCCCTTCATTTATGCGGAGCTGGAAAAGCGCGATATCGCCACTACCATTAAGTCTGCAAAAAAGATGGTCGAACGCGAAGACCTCGTTGTCTGGGATATCCTGGAAGATGTTGTCCGCGAATACCCGATCATGCTCAACCGTGCACCGACCCTTCACCGTCTGGGCATTCAGGCCTTTGAGCCGCTCCTGGTAGAAGGTAAGGCCATTCAGCTGCACCCGCTCGTCTGTTCCGCGTACAACGCTGACTTTGATGGTGACCAGATGGCTGTCCACGTGCCTCTGTCTGTCGAAGCACAGATCGAGTGCCGCGTACTCATGATGTCTACTAACAACATCTTGAGCCCGTCCAACGGTTCTCCCATCATCAACCCCTCTCAGGATATCGTTCTTGGTCTGTATTATCTGACCACGCCTCGTTCCTTTGAGAAGGGCGAGGGCATGATCTTCTCCGACCCTGCAGAAGTTGTTTGCGCTTATGACCACGGTGCAGTTGGCCTCCATGCCCGCATCAAGGTCCGCGTCAACGGCAAGATTGAAGAGACTACCACCGGTCGTATCATCGTCAGCGAATTGCTTCCTGAAGCAGTGCCGTTCGACATGGTCAACTGCGTGCTCAACAAGAAAAACATCGCCGCTCTGGTTACCGGCGCCTACCGTATGGCAGGCACCAAGGCCACGGTTATCCTGTGTGACCGTATCAAGGATCTCGGATACGAATACGGTGCCCGTGCAGGCGTTACCATTGGTGTGAAGGACCTCAAGATTCCTGACACCAAGCCTGGTATGCTCGAAACTGCCCACGCTGAAGTGGACGAGATCGAAAACCAGTTCCAGGACGGTATCATCACCCGTACTGAAAAATACAATAAGGTCGTCGACGTCTGGACCAAGGTGACCAACGACATTTCCAATGAAATGATGCAGGAAATGTCCACCGATGTTCTGGTCGATCCCAAGACCGGTGAGACCGAGGTTAACTCCTCCTTCAACCCGATCTACATGATGGCCACCTCTGGTGCTCGTGGTAACCAGGATCAGATGCGTCAGCTCGCGGGTATGCGTGGTCTGATGGCTAAGCCTTCTGGTGAAATTATCGAAACACCGATTACTGCCTCCTTCCGTGAAGGTCTGACAGTTCTTCAGTACTTTATCTCCACTCACGGTGCTCGTAAGGGTCTCGCGGATACCGCGCTCAAGACTGCGAACTCCGGTTATCTGACACGTCGTCTCGTTGATGTTGTTCAGGATGTTACCGTTTCCGAAATGGATTGCGGTACAGTGGACGGACTGGAGCTGACTCACCTCATTAAGGGTGGTGAAATCAAGCAGCGTCTGCATGAACGTGTACATGGTCGTGTAACCATGTTCGACGTGTATAATGAAGACACTGGCGAACTCATCGTTCCGGCCAATACCGTTATTGATTCCAAGTACGCCAAGGCTGTCGACGAATCCGGTATCAACTCCATGACCATCCGCTCCGGCTTGACCTGTAAGGCCAAGCAGGGCGTTTGCGCCATGTGTTACGGTCGAGACCTCGCTCGTGGCCATCTGGTCAACGTCGGTGAGACTGTCGGTATTATTGCTGCACAGTCCATTGGTGAGCCTGGTACCCAGCTTACCATGCGTACCTTCCACATCGGTGGTACCGCATCCAAGGAGATTGAATCCTCCTCCATCGAATCCCAGCACAATGGTCGCGTTGTTACCTCTCGTATGCGTACCGTCGTTAACTCCGAAGGCCACAAGATGGTTCTCGGTAAGAGTTGTCAGGTCGGTATCGTTGATGAGCAGGGCCGTGAACGTGAAAAGTACGTGCTGCAGGCTGGTTCCCGTCTCTTGGTCGAAGAAGGCCAGGATATCAAGAAGGGCACCATGCTGGCTGAATGGGATCCCTACATGGAACCCTTCATCGTCGATGCAACCGGTACCATCAAGTTCAAGGACATCATCGAAGGCAAGACCGTTCAGGAAGACCGTACTTCCAAGGCTTCCTTCACCATCATGGAATACCGCACTACCAACTTCCGTCCGTCCGTCACCATTTTGGGTGAAGATGGCGAACCAGTGCAGCGTCCCGGCACCGATATCGATGCCAACTTCGCAATGCCTGTTGGTGCAATTCTGATGGTTAAGGACGGCGACCAGGTCACTGCCGGTGACGTCATCGCACGTAAGCCTCGTGAGTCTTCCAAGACCAAGGATATCGTTGGTGGTCTGCCTCGCGTTGCTGAGCTCTTCGAAGTTCGCAAGCCCAAGGATCAGGGTGTCGTCTCTTCCATCGACGGTATCGTGACCTTCGGTCCTGAGACCAAGGGTAAGCGCAAGGTTGTTGTTACTCCTGAGATTGGCGACACCAAGGAATTCCTTATTCCCAAGGGTAAGCACATCACTGTCCAGGAAGCCGACTTCGTTGAAGCCGGTGACCTCCTCACCGAAGGTAACCCCGAACTGCATGACATCCTTCGAATCAAGGGTGAAAAGCATCTCGCTCGCTACCTCGTCGAGGAAATCCAGGACGTGTACCGCTTCCAGGGCGTTAACATCAACGATAAGCACATTGAAATCATTGTGCGTCAGATGTTGAAGAAGGTCTCTATCCTCGAGCCCGGTTCCACCAGCTTCCTCATTGGCGAGCAGGTTGATAAGCAGCGCTTCATGGAAGAGAACGCCAAGGTGCTCGCAGAAGGCGGTAAGCCCGCAGTGGCCGAAACTCTGGTTCTCGGTATCACTCAGGCTTCTCTGTCCACCGACTCCTTCATCTCTGCAGCTTCCTTCCAGGAAACCACCAAGGTCCTGACCGAAGCTTCTCTGAAGGGTAAGAAGGATGACCTTCGCGGCCTCAAGGAAAACGTTATCGTCGGTCGTCTGGTACCTGCAGGTACTGGCTTCCGTAAATATACTGACTCCGACATCTCTGTGCCGGAGCAGGCTGAGCGTCCAGACAAGTTCCTGGAAGAGCTCGAAGAAAATCCGCTGCTGGTTCATACTGAGCAGTAAGATTATAACACTCCGAAAGGAGTGCCTAATAGACTGAAAAAACTGGAGAGGTCTCGCCTCTCCAGTTTTTTTGCAGGAAATTGGATCATTGTAACTTAATTGATTCGGGCAAATTGCTTGACAAGGTTCGAACTTTAGGATTACTTGCGGTCCTCTTTGCGCAGTAGTGCGCGTGGTATTGTATTAACTAATGACTGGAGGATTAATGCCTACCATTAACCAGCTCATCCGTAAGGGACGTCAAGTTCAGCCCAAACGGAAGAAGACCCCGGCCCTGTTGGAATGCCCTCAGCGTCGCGGTGTTTGTACCAGAGTATACACCACGACCCCTAAGAAGCCGAACTCCGCGCTTCGTAAGGTCGCTCGTGTACGTCTGACCAACGGCATCGAAGTAACCGCCTACATCGGTGGTGAAGGCCATAACCTGCAGGAACACTCCGTGGTTCTGATCCGTGGCGGTCGTGTAAAAGACCTTCCCGGTGTCCGTTACCACATCGTGCGTGGCTCCCTCGACACCTCTGGTGTTGACGATCGTCGCCGCGGCCGCTCCAAGTACGGCACCAAGCGTCCTAAATAAGGTTATAGCCTCATTCGTAATGCCCGGGGTGGGATGACAAAGTAGGGCGGAGGCTGCCCGAAATAATGTCCCCCCGGCCGAAATTCAAGGAGAAAAAAATGCCTCGTAAAGGTCCTGTCCAAAAGAGACAGATCCTGCCGGATCCTGTATACGGCAGCAAGCTCGTGACTCGTTTCATCAACCGTCTTATGTTGGACGGTAAGAAGAGCACCGCAGAAAGAATTTTCTACAAGGCCATCGAGAACCTGGCTGACAAGACCAACGAAGACGGTCTGCGCGCTTTTGAGAAGTGCCTGGAGAACGTTCGTCCGGCTCTGGAAGTCAAGTCCCGCCGTGTTGGTGGTGCTACCTACCAGGTACCCATGGAAGTTCGTCCTGACCGCCAGACCGCTCTGGCCATTCGCTGGATGATCAACTACGCCCGCAGCCGTGGTGAGAAGGGCATGACTGCTCGTCTTTCCGGTGAGTTCCTCGATGCCTTCAACAACCGTGGCGGCGCTGTCAAGAAGCGCGAAGACACCCACAAGATGGCTGAAGCCAACAAGGCTTTCGCTCATTACCGCTGGTAAACCCGGAGTATTAAAGTGGCAAGAAAAGTACCCAGAGATAAGCAGCGCAATATTGGTATCATGGCCCACATCGATGCGGGCAAGACTACCACTACCGAGCGTATTCTGTTCTACACCGGTGTTTCTCACAAGATCGGTGAAGTACATGACGGCGAAGCTACCATGGACTGGATGGTTCAGGAGCAGGAGCGTGGTATCACCATCACCTCTGCAGCAACCACCTGTTTCTGGCGCGACCACCGCATCAATATCATTGATACCCCCGGTCACGTCGACTTCACCATGGAAGTTGAGCGCGCTCTGCGCGTCCTGGACGGCGCTGTAGCCGTTTTTGACTCCGTTGCCGGTGTTGAGCCTCAGTCTGAGACTGTGTGGCGTCAGGCGGACCGTTACCAGGTCCCCCGCATGGCATTTGTTAACAAGATGGATCGTATCGGCGCTGACTTCTTCCGTTGCGTCGACATGATGAAGACCCGTCTTGGTGCCAAGGCCGTTCCTCTTCAGCTCCCCATTGGTGCTGAGGACGAGTTCGAAGGTGTTGTCGACCTGATCGAAGGTAAGGCTTACATCTACGACCATGTAGACCATGGCGCTTCCTTCTCCACCATCGATGTTCCCGCAGACCTGCAGGACCAGTACGAAGAGATGCGTGGCGAAATGATCGAAGCCATCGCCGAGGAAGACGAAGCTCTGCTCGAGAAGTACATGGCTGATGAAGAGATCACTGCGGAAGAAATCCGTGAAGGTGTCCGCAAGGCTACCAACGCTCTCACCATCTGCCCCGTCCTGTGCGGTACCGCTTTCCGCAACAAGGGCGTGCAGCCTCTGCTCGATGCAGTTGTCGACTACCTGCCATCTCCCCTCGACATCGAGGTGATGAAGGGTATCGATCCGGCTTCTGGCGACGAGATCGAGTGCCCCTGCGAAGATGACAAGCCTCTCTCCGCTCTGGCATTCAAGCTGGCTACCGACCCGTTCGTTGGCCACCTGACCTTCCTGCGCCTTTACTCCGGTAAGATCGAGTCCGGTTCCACCTTCATGAATGGTGCTACCGGCAAGAAAGAGCGCATCGGTCGTCTCCTGAAAATGCACGCTAACAAGCGTGAAGAAATAAAAGAGGCATACGCCGGTGACATCGTCGCCGCTGTCGGCCTCAAAAACCTGGCAACCGGTGACACTCTGTGTGACCTGAAGAACGCCGTTGTTCTGGAGTCTTTGGACATCCCGGATCCGGTTATCGAAGTTGCCATCGAACCCAAGACCAAGGCAGACCGTGACAACCTGTCCAACGCTCTCGTCAAGCTCGCTAAGGAAGATCCGTCTTTCCGCGTGCATACTGACGACGAGACCGGACAGTGCCTGATCGCCGGAATGGGCGAGTTGCACCTGGAAATCATCGTTGACCGTCTTCTCAGAGAGTTCAACGTGAACGCGAACGTGGGTGCTCCCCGCGTGGCGTACCGGGAGACCATTTCCCAGGCGACCAAGGTCGATGTCAAGCATGCCAAGCAGTCTGGTGGTCGTGGTCAGTACGGCCACGTTGTTCTGGAAGTCGAGCCGAATTCTGAGAATGGCTACGCCTTCGAGGACGAAATCAAGGGCGGCGTAATTCCGAAGGAATACATCCCCGCTGTTGATAAGGGCATCCAGGATGCCATGAAGAACGGTATCGTCGCCGGTTTCCCGGTTGTCGATGTTAAGGTCAAGCTGGTTTTCGGTTCCTACCACGAAGTCGACTCCAGCGAACAGGCCTTCTACATTGCCGGTTCCATGGCTATCAAGGAAGCTTGCAAGCAGGCCAAGCCGGTTCTGCTTGAGCCCATCATGTCCGTAGAAGTCGTCACCCCTGAGGATTACCTCGGTGACGTCATGGGTGACCTGAATGGTCGCCGCGGTCGTGTTGGCGAAATGGAAGCTCGCCCCGGTGTTCAGGTGGTTCGCTCCTTCGTGCCGCTGTCCGAAATGTTCGGATATGCTACCGATCTGCGTTCCAAGACCCAGGGCCGTGCAACCTTCACCATGCAGTTCGATCACTACGAGAAAGTGCCGAACAGCTTGGCTGAAGAGTTGATGACACAGAAAGATTAACGACGAGCCGGGATTTTCCCTTTGCTTGACAGTTTGGCTGGTCGGGTGTACATCACCCGACCGCTGCAATGAACTGCGCCGTTTTTGTTACGGACGTACAAAAGTGGCGCGAGCAAAGATAAATCCTTTGAGGAGAAAGCACTATGGCTGCTTCGATGGCGAGCGATCGCATCAGAATTAAACTGAGATCATACGATTACCGTATTCTTGATAAGGCTGTCACCGAAATCGTTGACACCGCCAAGAATACTGGTGCGGCAATTGCCGGCCCCGTGCCGCTGCCGACCCGCATTCATCGTACCACCATCCAGAAGTCCGTTCACGTTGACAAGAAGTCCCGTGAGCAGTTTGAAATGCGCATTCACAAGCGCCTTCTGGATATCCTTGAACCCACCCAGCAGACTGTTGACGCTCTCGGCAAGCTTTCCTTGCCCGCAGGCGTGGACGTCGAGATCAAACTCTAGGAGGATTAGTTATTATGGCTAAGACTCTTGGTATTCTCGGCAAGAAGCTGGGCATGACCCGCATCTTTAAAGATGACGGTACCATCTGCCCTGTTACTGTTATTGAGGCAGGCCCTTGTCCGATCATGCAGATCAAGACTGACGACAAGGAAGGCTACAACGCCCTGCAGCTTGGCTACGACGCCATTGCTGAACGCAAGGTGAACAAGCCCATGAAAGGCCACATGGCCAAGGCTGGTAAGGATCTCTACCGCACCCTCAAGGAATTTCCCCTTGATAATGTGGAAGAGTACGAACTCGGCCAGGAAATCACCGTTGATATTTTCGCTGTTGGCGACAAGATCAAGGTAACCGGTACCTCCAAAGGTAAAGGTTTCCAGGGTGTCATGAAGCGTCACAACTTCGCTGGCTCTCGTGCATCCCACGGTGCAGAAAAAGTTCACCGCGTTCCCGGCTCTGTCGGTAACGCCACCTTCCCGGGCCGCGTCTGGAAGGGCAAGAAGATGCCCGGCCAGATGGGTAACGCCCGTGTAACCGTTAGCAACGTGGAAATCGTTGATGTTCGTCCTGAGGATAATGTCCTCGTGGTGAAGGGGCAGATCCCCGGAGCCAACGGCGGTCTCATCATGCTCCGCAAGAACGGTTAGGGGGAATCATCATGGCAAAATTGCAAGTTGTAGATCAGAATAATACTAAAGTTGGCGACATCGAGCTGGCCCCTGAGGTCTTCGAGGTTGAAATTCAGCCCGAGATCCTCAATCTGGTAGTTCGCTACCAGCGCGCAGCTGTCCGTCAGGGCACCCATGCCACCAAGACCCGCGGTCTGAAGCGTGGTGGTGGTCGTAAGCCTTGGCGTCAGAAAGGTACTGGCCGTGCACGTGCCGGTTCCTCTCGTTCGCCCCTGTGGCGCGGCGGCGGAATCACTTTTGGTCCGCAGCCCCGTGACTATTCTTTCAAGGTTAACAAGAAGGTCCGCAAGCTGGCCCTGCAGATGGCTCTGTCCTCTCGCGTCTCTGAAGAGAAGCTGACTGTGGTCAAGTCCATCGACCTCGCAGAGGTTAAGACCAAGGCTTTTGCGGCCGTTGCTGATAAGCTCGGCCTCGGCAAGACCCTGATCGTCGCCAAAGACGCTGACGAGAAGCTGGTGCTTTCCGCACGGAACATGCCCCACATCAAGGTCATCGAAGCCGACAAGCTGAATGTGTATGACGTGCTGCTGTACCCCGAGCTGGTTATGCTCGAGTCTGCCGCTCAGGACGTTCAAGAGAGGTTGAAGTAATGGATTACTCCAAAGTTTTGCTGAAGCCCGTTGTGTCTGAGAAGGCTAACGACGCGAAAGAGCAGTCCAACCACGTTGCTTTCTACGTTCATCCCGATACCAACAAGATCGAGGTGAAGAAGGCAGTTGAGGCCGCTTTCGAAGTCAAGGTCGAGTCCGTTAACATCATTCGCAAGAAGGCCATGCCGCGCAAGAAGTTTGGTCGTATCACCGGTCGTATTCCGGGATACAAGAAGGCCTACGTCAAGCTCGCGGAAGGCGATAAAATCGAAATCTTCGAAGGAGTGTAAACCATGGCAACCCGTAAGCTGAAGCCTACTTCTCCGGGCCGCCGGTTCCAGACGATCTCCGATTTTGCTGAGATCACCCGGACCACTCCCGAGAAGTCGCTGACCAAAGGCCTGACCAAAAAGGCCGGTCGCAACAACAATGGTCGTGTCACCATGCGCCGTCGCGGTGGTGGTCACAAGACTCTGTACCGCATCATCGATTTCAAGCGTAACAAGCTTGGCATTCCCGCCAAGGTCGCTGAGATCGAGTACGATCCCAACCGCAGCGCTCGTATCGCTCTTCTGCACTACGCAGACGGTGAAAAGCGCTACATCCTGGCTCCTGTTGGCCTGAACCAGGGCGATCAGATCCTCGCAGGCGAGGGTGCTGACATCAAGCCCGGTAACGCCATGAAGCTGTCCCAGGTTCCGACTGGTACCATCGTGCACAACATCGAACTGCACCCCGGAAAGGGTGGCCAGTTCTGCCGTGCAGCCGGTACCTACGCCCAGCTGATCGCTAAGGAAGGCAAGTACGCACTGCTGCGTATGCCCTCCGGTGAAGTCCGCAAGGTCCTCGCCACCTGCTGTGCTACCGTTGGTCAGGTTGGTAATATTCATCACGAGAACATCAAGATCGGTAAGGCTGGCCGTAATCGCTGGCTCGGTCGTCGTCCGAAGGTTCGTGGTGTTGCAATGAACCCGATCGATCACCCGCTGGGTGGTGGTGAGGGCCGTAGCTCTGGTGGTCGTCACCCGGTTTCTCCGTGGGGCACCCCTGCCAAGGGTTACAAGACTCGCAACAAGAAGAAGGCTTCCTCGAAGCTTATCGTCAAACGCCGCGGCCAGAAGTAGGAGTATAATTAATGCCTAGATCTCTTAAGAAAGGCCCGTTCATTGACGGCCACCTTATGAAGAAAGTCGAAGCCGCTTCCGAGAACCAGGACCGCCGTGTGATCAAGACTTGGTCCCGCCGTTCTACGATCTTCCCCGAGATGGTCGGTATGACCTTCGCCGTTCACAACGGTCGCAAGTTCATCCCGGTTTTCGTGACCGAAAATATGGTCGGTCACAAACTCGGTGAGTTCTCACCCACCCGTACCTACTTCGGCCACGCCGCCGATAAGAAAAAGAAGTAGGGTAGGAGGACATCATGGAAGCTAAAGCAGTAGCAAAATTCATTCGTGTGTCTCCGCGTAAGACCCGCTTGGTCGCTGAGAATATCAAGGGTAAGGGTGTAGAGGATGCTCTGAACATCCTCCGCTTCACCCCCAAGAAGCCCGCCAAGATTCTCGGCAAGGTTCTCTACTCTGCCATTTCTAATGCAGAGCAGATGCCCGGCGTGGACGTTGACTCCCTGATCGTTGATTCGGTCATCGTCAACGAAGGCCCGACCTGGAAACGTATTCAGCCGCGTGCCATGGGCCGCGCATACCGTATCCGCAAGCGTACCAGCCACATCACCATCGTGGTCAAGGAGCAGTAGTATGGGACAGAAAGTACATCCTTACGGTTTCCGTCTCGGTTATAACAAGAACTGGATCTCTCGCTGGTACAGCAAGAAAGACTACGGTGCATTCGTGCTCCAGGACGACCAGATCCGCAAGTTCGTTAAGAAGAAACTCTACCAGGCTGGTATCGCTCGTCTCGAAATCGAGCGCGCCGGCGGTAAGGTTCGCCTGATCATCCACACCGCGCGTCCCGGTATCGTTATCGGTCGCAAGGGTGTAGAGATAGAAAAGTTGCGCGAAGAACTCCGCAACAAGTTTCAAACTGAATTCACCATTGAGGTCAACGAGATCCGTCGACCGGAGGTTGAAGCTCAGCTCGTAGCTGAGAACATTGCCCAGCAGCTCGAACGTCGAATTGCCTTCCGCCGTGCCATGAAGCGTACGGTGGGCCTTGCCAGGAAATTCGGCGCCGAGGGTATCAAAATCGCGTGTGCAGGCCGTCTCGCCGGCGCTGAAATCGCACGCGGCGAATGGTACCGTGATGGGCGTGTGCCCCTGCACACTCTCCGTGCCGACATCGACTACGGTTTCGCCGAAGCTGCCACCACCTACGGCGTAATCGGTGTCAAGGTCTGGATCTTCAAGGGTGAGATTCTTGACAAAGAGGTTGAACAGTAATGCTTGCTCCAAAAAGAGTTAAATTCAGAAAGCGGCAGAAAGGCCGCCTCAGAGGCAAGGCCCAACGGGGTAACAGTGTGTCCTTCGGCGAAATCGGCCTGAAGGCATTGGAGCACGGAAAGATCACCAGCCAGCAGATTGAATCCGCTCGTGTCGCCATTATGCGTCACATCAAGCGCGGTGGTAAGGTCTGGATCCGTATCTTCCCTGATTTCCCCGTCACCTCCAAGCCCGCGGAAGTCCGCATGGGTAAGGGTAAAGGTGCTCCCGAAGGTTGGGTTGCACCGGTGAAACCGGGTCGTATCATGTACGAAGTAAAAGGCGTCGACATTGAGCTCGCGAAGGAAGCCCTCAAGCGTGCTTCCTACAAGCTGCCCATCAAGACTGCCATCGTTGTGAAGGAGGGTATGTAATATGCTGTCCATCAAGGAACTTCGTGAACTGGATGACGCTAAGCTCAACGAGAAGTTGGTTGAAACCCGCCAGGAGCTGTTTGGTATTCGCTTTAAGCATGCCACTGCCCAGCTGGAAGACACCCGTGCTCTGAGCGGCGCCAAAAAGACCATCGCCCGTATCCTGACTATTCAGAAGGAACGACAGGGAGCGTAGAGAAATGGCTGAGTTCAAATACAAAGGCAACAGGCGCGTGCTCACCGGCCTGGTCGTCTCCGACAAAGCTGACAAGACCATTGTCGTCCGCGTCGAGACCCTGGTGAAGCATCCGCTGCTGAAGAAGTATATCCGTCGCCGTAAGAAGTTCATGGCTCACGATCCGAGCAATGACTGCGGTGTTGGCGATAAGGTGCAGATCGTTGAATCCCGCCCCATGTCCAAGCGTAAGCGTTGGCACTTGGTGCAGATTCTCGAGAAGGCCGTCTAGGGTTTAGGAGGAAATACCATGATTCAGGTTGAATCCAAGCTCGACGTGGCCGATAACTCTGGTGCCAAGAAGGTCCAGTGCATCAAGGTGCTTGGTGGTTCCAAGCGCCGTTACGCCGCCGTCGGCGACATCATCGTAGTGTCCGTCAAGGAAGCCATGCCTCACTCCAAAGTGAAGAAGGGCTCCGTGATGAAGGCCGTTGTTGTTCGTACTAAGAAGGAAATCGGTCGCCCCGATGGTTCCTACATCAAGTTCGATAACAACTCCGCCGTGCTGCTGAACAATAACATGGACCCCGTTGGTACCCGTATTTTCGGACCCGTGGCCCGTGAACTGCGCGCAGCCGGTTTCATGAAGATCGTTTCCCTCGCTCCTGAGGTCCTGTAAGAGGAAAGATGATGAAGACTAAGATCCGTAAAGACGACAAAGTCATGGTCATCGCCGGTAAGGACAAGGGAAAGATCGGCAAGGTGCTCAAGGTTCTGAAGAAGAAGGACAAAGTCCTGGTTGAGAAAGTCAACATGGTTCAGCGCCACACCAAAGCCAATCCCTATGCCCAGCAACCTGGCGGGATTATCGAGAAGGAAGCCCCGGTTCACGTATCCAATGTGGCTGTTGTGTGCGATGCATGCACCAAGCCCACGCGGGTCGGGTACAAGAAGACTGAAGACGGGAAGAAAGTTCGCTTCTGCAAGAAGTGCAACGAGATCTTCAAATAGGTATCAGTATGACACGTCTCGAAAAAGTATATAAAGAAAAGGTGGTCGCCGAGCTCCAGAAGGAATTCGGTTACAGCTCTTCCATGGAGATCCCCAATCTTACTAAGATCTCCCTCAACATCGGTCTCGGTGCAGCTGCTCAGAACAGCAAGCTCATCGAACCCGCTGTGAAAGAGCTGACCGCTATCGCCGGCCAGAAGGCCGTCGTTACCAAGGCTAAGAAGTCCATCGCGCAGTTCAAACTGCGCGAGGGCATGCCCATCGGTACCCGCGTCACTCTGCGCGGCGAGAACATGTGGGACTTCTATGACAGGCTCGTGAGCTTCGCTCTGCCCCGTGTCCGCGACTTCCGCGGCGTTGCTGACCGTGGTTTTGACGGTCGTGGCAACTTCACCATGGGCATCAAGGAACACACTATCTTCCCCGAGCTTGAAATTGATCAGGTAGAGTTAGTTAAGGGCATGAACGTGACTGTGTGCACGACCGCCAAAACCGACAAGGAAGCCAAGCTGCTGCTCGACCTCCTTGGCATGCCCTTTAAAAAGTAGGAGGACGGAAAGTGGCCAAAACAAGCATTCGCGTTAAGGCACGCCGCAAACCCAAGTTCAAGGTTCGCGCCTACAATCGTTGCCCGATTTGTGGCCGTCCTCGTGCTTTTCTGAGGCGCTACGGCATCTGCCGTATCTGCTTCCGTAACAAGGCTCTCGCCGGAGAACTTCCCGGCGTCCGCAAGGCGAGCTGGTAATTAAGGAGAAATGAAATGGCTGTTGTTGATCCTGTAGCCGACATGTTGACCCGCATTCGGAATGCGTACGGTGCCTTCCATAAGGACGTTACCGTGCCCACTTCCAAGATGAAAGCTTCCATCGCGGGTATTCTGAAGGAAGAAGGTTATATTACCGACTACGCTGTCGAGGACAGGGGCATCAGTATTACCCTCAAGTACGCTCAAGGCAAACCGCTTGTCACTGGCCTGAAAAAGGTCAGCAAGCCCGGTCGCCGCGTATACGTAGGTGCTTCTGATATCCCCCGTGTGCAGAATGGTATCGGTATTTGTATCGTGTCCACCTCTAAGGGGTTGCTCGAAGGCGCCAAGGCCAAAGAGGCCAACGTTGGCGGCGAGCTGCTCGCCGAAATCTGGTAGAGAGGTTCCACTATGTCTCGTATAGGAAAGAATCCCATCGACATCCCAGCTGGTGTCGAGGTATCTGTTGGAGCCTCTGAGATCCAGGTAAAGGGACCCAAGGGTTCCCTGACTACTCCGGTTCACGAAACCGTTGAGTACAAGGTCGAGGATGGCAAGGTGTTTGTCACTCGCGTTAACGACACTCGCGCCGCTCGCGGCCAGCACGGTCTTCGTCGGACTCTGCTCGCCAACTGCGTAGAAGGCGTTTCCAAGGGCTACTCTAAAGCTCTGGAAGTTGTTGGCGTTGGTTACAAGGTGTCCGTACAGGGCAAGAAGGTTGTACTGGCCGTTGGTTATTCCCATCCGGTCGAATTCGATCTGCCTGCCGGTATCGAAGCCAAAGCGGAAGGCTCTAAGCTGACCATTGATGGTATCGATAAGCAGCTTGTCGGTGAAGTTGCGGCTCAGATCCGCCGCGTGCGTCCGCCGGAACCCTACAAGGGCAAGGGCATCAAGTACGTTGACGAAATCATCCGCCGCAAGGCCGGTAAGTCCGGTAAGTAGGGGTAATCGCCATGGCTAAAAGCAAAAATGCACAGAGGCTTTCTCGTAAGCCCCGCATCAGAAAGAAGATCTCCGGTACCGAAGCACGGCCCCGTCTGGTCGTCTTCCGCTCCAACCAGCATCTCTATGCTCAGTTGGTGGATGACGTTGCTGGCGTGACCCTCGCCGCTTCCAGCACTCAGGTGCTGGGCGAGGGCCTCAAGGCCAACAAGGAATCCGCAGCCAAAGTAGGCAAGGACATTGCCGCTAAGGCTATCGAGAAGAAGATTGAAACAGTCGTCTTCGACCGGAATGGATACATCTATCACGGCAAGATCAAAGCCCTTGCCGACGGCGCTCGCGAGGGCGGGCTGAAATTCTAGGTAGCTAGGAAAGTACAATGGAACAAAATGAAAGTGGATTGATTGAAAAAATCGTCTACCTCAATCGTGTCGCCAAAGTAGTTAAGGGTGGCCGCCGTTTCAGCTTCAGCTGCCTGGTGGTCGTCGGTGACGGTGAAGGTGGAGTCGGCTACGGACTGGGTAAGGCCAACGAAGTGCCTGAAGCCATCCGTAAGGCTAGCGAGCGCGCTAAAAAGAACATGATTCAGGTTCCCCTGCTGGACGGCACTCTGCCGTACGAGGTCCTGGGTCGCTACGGTGCAGGCCGAGTAATGCTCAAGCCCGCATCCCGTGGTACCGGTATCATCGCCGGTGGTCCTGTGCGCGCGATCATGGAAGCCGTTGGCGTCCATGACATCCTGACCAAGGCAATTGGTACCAACAACCCGCACAACGTGCTGCGTGCTACCATTGCTGGTCTCGAATCCCTGCGTAGTGCCGAGGAAGTTTCCGCTCTTCGCGGTGTCCCGGTTTCCACGCCGAGAAAGTAAAGGAGATTCGCCGTGTTGAAAGTTAAACAAGTTAAAAGCAAGATCGCTTGCAAGCCCGACCAGGTAAAGACCCTGGCCGCTCTGGGCCTGCGCAAGATCGGTCAGGTCAAGGAGCACGACGATAACGCTGTGATCCGTGGCATGATCTATAAGGTCAGGCATCTGGTGGAGGTAGTAGAATAATGAGACTTCATGAACTCTATGCTTTCCCTGAAGAGTACAAGAATCGCCGCCGCATTGGTCGTGGCTCCGGCTCCGGCTGGGGTAAGACCTCTGCTAAGGGTCACAAGGGTCAGAACTCCCGCTCCGGCGGTGGTGTTCGTCCCGGTTTTGAAGGTGGCCAGATGCCTCTGGCACGCCGCCTGCCCAAGCGTGGCTTCAAGAACCCCTTCCGCGTTGAATACGTAGCTATCAACGTGGGCCGTCTGATTGCCCTGTTCGAAGGTAAGGACGAGATCACTCTCGCCGAAATCTACGATCGTGGCATCGCCAAGACCGGAGCTCCGGTCAAGGTTCTCGGAACCGGCGAAGTGGAGAAGGCTGTGACCATTGAAGCACATCGCTTCAGCGCGTCTGCTGCCGAGAAGATTGCCAAGGCTGGCGGTACCGCCAAAGCCATCGAAGGCTAAATAAGAGTACATCGGAAGGGTTGTTATTGTGGCGATGTCAGGAGTTGAGAATCTTGCCCGATTGCCAGAGCTGAAAAAGAAGCTGCTCTGGACGTTCGCACTGCTTGCTGTCTACCGGATGGGCATCCATATCCCTATTCCCGGCGTCGACAGCGCAGCCCTGAGTGAATTTTTCGCTCAGGCGCAGAACACTCTCTTCGGGATATTCGATATGTTCTCGGGCGGCGGACTGTCTAACATGTCCATCTTCGCCCTTGGCATTATGCCCTACATCTCGGCCTCCATCATCCTTCAGCTCCTGACCGTTGTGTCTCCTGAGCTGAAACGCCTCCAGAAGGAGGAGGGTGAAGCTGGTCGTAAGAAAATAACCCAGTACACCAGATACGGCACCGTACTCATTACCATCGTGCAGGGCTTTGCCATTGCCACCGGTCTTGAGTCTGCTGCCAGCCCCACTGGGGCACCGATGGTATTAATCCCAGGTTGGGGGTTCAAGATCATGACGATCTTGACCCTCACCGCGGGTACCGTCTTCCTGATGTGGCTGGGTGAACAAATGACTGAAAAGGGGATCGGAAACGGTATCTCCATTATCATCTACGCTGGTATTATTGCTGGCCTGCCGTCTGCGGTGGTCAACACTGTTCAGCTGATGACTGTGGGTGAAATCTCCCTGTTCGTACTGCTTCTTATCGGAGCATTCATGGTCGCTACCTTGGCGTTCATCGTCTTCATGGAACGCGGCCAGCGCAGGATTCCGATTCACTATGCTAAGCGTCAGCAAGGACGTCGCATGTTCGGTGGGCAGACTACTCATCTGCCTCTCAAGATTAACACTGCTGGTGTTATTCCGCCGATCTTCGCTTCTTCCATTCTGATGTTCCCGGCGACCCTTGCACAGTTCTCGAACGTGCAGTGGTTGCAGGATGTAGCCTCATTCATGAGTCCTGATTCCATTATTTATAACATCTTGTTTATTGGAATCATCATCTTCTTCTGTTACTTCTATACAGCGATCATGTTTGATCCTAAAGGAATAGCAGAGAACATTCAGAAGCAGGGCGGCTTCATTCCGGGCATTCGTCCGGGCGCTCGCACCAGAGAGTACATCGATAAGGTGCTGGCACGAATCACCCTGTGGGGCGCATTCTACGTTGCCTTGGTTTGTGTTATTCCCATGCTCCTGATCTCGAACTTCGGCGTACCTTTCTACTTCGGTGGAACTTCGCTGCTGATCGTTGTCGGTGTTGCAATGGACTTCATGGGCCAGATCGAGTCCTACCTGATTTCGCGTCAGTATGAGGGCTTGATGGGCAAAGCCGGAAAAGGACGATAACCTTGAAAAAATTCAGGGGTGTCTTCCTCAAGAATGATAAAGAGATTGGCCTCATGCGTGAGGCCAATCGTATTGTTTCCCGTATCCTCGATGAGTTGAGTGAGGCTGTCCGTCCAGGCATTCCCACCATGGCTCTTGAGGATATCTGCCGAGCACGCTGCGAAGAATTCGGAGTGCGTCCGGCATTTTTGGGGTATCAGGGATTTCCCTATGCCCTGTGCTGTTCTGTCAACGAAGAGATTGTGCACGGCTTCCCGTCCAAGGATCGTATCCTGGAAGAGGGCGACATCGTAAGTGTCGACATGGGCGTCGTGTATCAAGGCTTCTACGGAGACTCTGCCCGGACCTTTGCGGTAGGAAATATTTCCGAAGAAGCTAAAAAACTCATGGACGTAACCCGTGAGTCTCTTTACAAGGGTATCGAACAGGCCGTCCCCGGCAACAACTTGTATGACATCTCCGCGGCAATACAGTCATACGTTGAAGGGTTCGGTTTCGGTATAGTCCGTCGATTTGTCGGACACGGGATCGGAAGTCATCTCCATGAGAAGCCTGAGATCCCCAACTTCGTCCCCAAGGGCATGTCCGGTGTTCCTCTCAAAGCCGGTATGGTGCTTGCCATTGAGCCGATGGTCACGGTTGGGACTCACGAAGTTGAAGTGTTGGAAGACAAATGGACCGCAGTGACCAAGGACAGGAAGCTGTCCGCTCACTTTGAGCACACAGTTGCGGTTACTTCCGATGGACCCAGGATATTGAGCTTGTCTGACTGATCTATGGAGATGGACAAATAAGACTTGCTCTTTGTCGTTAAACGCTGTATAAAACGCAGCTTCGTTTAAAAGGCCACCCCCCACGAAAGAGAGGGGGGTATTGGCATTATTGTTATTTAGACAGTTTGGAGACGGTCATGAAAGTCAGACCTTCTGTTAAGAAAATGTGTTCCAAGTGCAAAGTAATTAGGCGCAACGGCGTTCTCCGTGTAATCTGCGAGAACCCCCGCCACAAGCAGCGCCAAGGATAAAGGGTAAATACTATGGCACGTATAGCTGGTGTTGATTTGCCGAGAAACAAGCGCATGGATATTGCGCTGACGTATATCTACGGCATTGGTCGTACCACGGCCCTGCAGATTCTCACGGATACCAAGATCGATTGGCAGACCAACAGTGACAACCTCACTGCTGATGAAGTCAACGCTATCCGTAAGGAAATTGAAGACAATTACAAAGTTGAAGGTGATCTCCGCCGTGAAATCACTACCAACATCAAGCGTCTGATGGACATTGGCTGCTACCGCGGTCTGCGCCATCGTCGCGGTCTGCCCGTTCGCGGTCAGAAGTCCAAGACCAACGCTCGCACCCGTAAGGGCCCCCGTCGCTCCGTGATGGGCCGCAAGAAGAAATAGCGCTGGTTCATTAGTTAATATTCGCGACAGTCTTAATAGACTTTGACGCGTTTTTTAAGATTTTAATTCAACTGGAGATTAGCCATGGCTAGACCTCGTCGAGCTGGGAAGAAAAAAGAAAAGAAGAACATTCCCGTAGGCATCGCTCACGTCAAGGCCACGTTCAATAACACGATCGTGACCTTCACTGACGTTAAGGGCAATGTCGTCAGCTGGGCTTCTGCAGGCGCTCACTTCAAGGGTTCCCGCAAGTCCACTCCTTTTGCGGCGCAGATGGCTGCTGAATCCGCTGCCAAGCGTGCTCAGGATTCCGGCATGCGCACCGTAGGTATTTACGTCAAGGGCCCCGGCTCTGGTCGTGAAGCCGCTATGCGTGCCATCAATAACGCAGGCTTCAAGGTGACCTTCATTCGTGATATCACCCCGATTCCGCACAACGGTTGCCGTCCGCCCAAACGCCGCAGGGTCTAATTAAGGAGAACTATCGTGGCAAGATATACTCAAGCAAAATGCAAGCTCTGCCGTCGTGAAGGGGAGAAACTCTTCCTGAAAGGCGATCGCTGCTACACTGATAAGTGCGCTTACGAAAAGCGCCCCTACCCTCCGGGACACTCCGGCCGCATGCGTCACAAGATGAGCGATTACGCCATCCAGTTGCGCGAAAAGCAGAAGGTTCGCCGTATGTACGGTGTCCTCGAAGGCCAGTTCCGTGATTACTACCATCGTGCCGACAGCATGAAGGGCGTCACCGGTCACAACCTGCTGATGCTTCTCGAGCGTCGACTCGACAACGTCATCTACCGCCTCGGTTTCGCGAACTCTCGCGACCAGGCTCGCCAGCTGGTGCGTCATGGCATCTTCATCATGAATGGCCGCCGCGTGAACATTCCGTCCATGCAGGTTAAGCCCGAAGATGTTATCGAGGTGCGTGAAGAAGCTCGCAAGATCCCTGTGATCGGCGAAGCCCAGGAAGTCATCGCCCGCCGCGGCTGCCCCGAGTGGCTCGAGTCCGATGGCGCTAACTTCAAGGGTACGGTTAAGGCCATGCCCAGCCGGGACGACATCCAGTTCCCGATCAACGAGCAGCTCATTGTCGAATTGTACTCCAAGTAAATAGGGGACTTCATGCTTATTGAGAACGGCGACAAACTCATCAACACCCGCAACTGGAATGAACTCGTGAAACCCGAGAAACTCGTGCGTGACGCTAAGTCTGGCGAGAATTACGGCAAGTTCATCTGTGAACCCCTGGAGCGCGGTTACGCTACCACTATCGGTAACGCCATGCGCAGGGTACTTCTGTCCTCGATGCAGGGGTGTGCCATCGTTGCCGCCTCCATCGAAGGCGTGCAGCACGAGTTCACGACCATGTCCGGTGTACTGGAAGACACGACCGAATTGGTACTGAACCTGAAGCAGGTTCGCGTTGCCATGACCACGGACGAGCCGCAGCGTCTCGTTCTGGAGGCCAACAAGAAGGGCCAGGTCACCGCATCCATGATTCAGGAGAACCAGAACGTTACGGTGCTCAACGGCGACCAGCTGATTGCCACCTTGACTGAGGATCGTCCTCTGAAGATGGAGCTGGAAGTACGCATGGGCAAGGGCTATGTCCCGGCCGATATGCATGAAGGCTTGACCGATGAAATCGGCTCCATCATTCTTGATGCGAGCTACTCTCCGGTCAAGAAAGTAGCATACTCCGTGGAGCAGGCTCGTGTCGGCCAGATGACAAACTACGATAAACTTATCCTCGAAGTGTGGACTGACGGTTCCGTCACCCCCGAGGATGCCTGTGCATACAGTGCCAAAATCCTGAAAGATCAGCTCTCTGTCTTTATCAACTTCGATGAACTGACCTCAGAGGCAGCCGAGGAAGAAGAAGATGCAATTGATCTGAACCCGAACCTCTTCAAATCCATTGATGAGCTCGAACTCTCAGTTCGCGCCACCAATTGCTTGAAGGCCGCCAACATTCAGTTGGTAGGTGAACTGGTTCAGCGTACCGAACAGAGCATGCTCAAGACCAAGAACTTCGGACGTAAGTCTCTCGACGAAATCCGCCGCGTTTTGGACAGCATGACCCTTAAGTTTGGCATGTCAGTTGAGGATTTTGACAAGAAATACCAGGAATGGTTGAAGAGGAAAGAGAAAAATGAGGCATAGAAAGTCCGGTCGCAAACTGAATCGGTCCAATTCTCACCGCACCGCTATGTTCAAGAACATGGCCCGTGCGCTCATGACCTACGAACAGATCCGAACCACCGAAGCCAAAGCTAAAGAACTTCGTCGCATTGCTGACAAGCTCATCACTCTGGCTCTTCGTAACGACCTGCACGCTCGCCGCCAGGCCTACAAGGTACTTGGCAGCCACCAGATGGTGCAGCGTCTCTTTGATGAAATCGGTCCTCGCTTTGAAGGCGGTACCGGCGGTTACACCCGCATCATCAAGCTCTCCCAGCCCCGTAAGGGCGACTGCGCTCCCATGGTCATTATTGAACTGACCAAGAAAGCAGCAGCACCTGCCGAGGAAGCAGCTCCTGTAGCTGATACCAAGGAAGACTAGCTGAGATTTAAAGGGCAGGTCATATGACCTGCCCTTTTTTTATAGTTAAGTATAGATAACATCGATAAATGGGATCGGTTCTATATGGATGTCCGTAAGCTGGAAGCATTCTGCAAGGTCTACGAACTGCAAAATTTCTCAAAGGCTGGAGAGGTCATGTATCTCTCTCAGCCAACAATAAGCTCCCATGTCGCCAATCTTGAGGAAGAGTTGGGCGTGCGTCTTTTTGACCGTATGGGGCGTAAGGTTATGCCAACGCAGGCTGGGCATGTACTATACCGAAGTGCTGTATCGGTATTTGAGCACCTTTCCCAGGCTAGAGCATCCATTGAGATGCTTCGTGATAAAATTGTTGGCGAACTTGTTGTCGGTTGTAGCACTATCCCTTCGCATCACATCATGCCTGGACTTCTTGCTGATTTTTCAGCGAAGTATCCGGATGTAACTTTTGTTGTTCGTACTAGTGACTCGGCCGAAGTAATCAAACGTGTCGCCTCTGGGGATTGGCCTGTTGGAATAGTAGGGCAACTACCAGATGAAGACGGTTTATCCTCTGAAATGATCCTTGAAGATGAAACAGCTGTTGTAGCTTCGGCAAAAGCCTCATGGCTGCCTGACACAGGTAAAGCGTTGTCCATTGATGAGTTGGTTAAACTGCCATGGGTCATGCGTGAGAAAGGATCTGGCACTCGCCGGGTCCTTGAGGGAGCTCTGGAAGAAGTGGGACAGACGCTTGATGCTCTCAATGTGCGGTGCTGGGTTGATGGTACGTGTGAGACTATCGCCCATACATTGGGTGGTGTTGGTGTCAGTGTCACCTCCAAGTTGGCTTCTGAACCATTTGTTCAGAATGGAAGCATGGTTCGCCTCAAGGTTCCCTTTATGGAAGGCGTGCGTAAATTTTATCTCGTTTATCATCGTGACCGTCATATGTTTCCTGCGTTACGAACCTTTGTTGATTTTCTTAGAAAATAAAAAAAGCCCGGCCAAATGGTCGGGCTTTTTTTATTGATCTTATATTACTCAGATTAATTTTGAGGCAGAAAGGTGAGTTCTGGAATAGCATCAATTATGCCGTTGTTTTTGAGATGCTGATAAAACAGTTTAAGTCCTTTCTGTTCATTTTCTCCAAAATCGTAGACCAGTCCATCGAAGTACGAGCACATTTCCGTAGCATTAAGACAGCTGTCTTCCGATGCTAATGTGCACATCGCTGTGATGTTTTCTGATCCCCAATTTTTCCCTGCAAGCAATTTGGCGCAGCCAGTGCGAATCACTTCTCCATTCTTTTCCAGACTCGTCCGTTGAACTATCCAAACACCAAATATGAAGGGAAGTGACGTCAGGTCTCTCCACGCTTCTCCCAAATCAGTGCGGTGAGGGTAGTCTGGGTGATATCTTAGATTGAGGGCCTCGTCGCCAATTGCAAGGATAGCATCTGGTCGTTTACCGCTTTTTAATTCGGAAGTGGCATCACCAGAAACATATTTTACGTTCACTTTCCACTCAGCCAATAGAACTTTGAGTAAGGCAGCTGAGGTGTGCGTCTGAGAACTTACGAGAATGGTCTTTCCAGACAATTCTTCAATCGAATACTGACTAAGAAGAAGTACGCTTTGAACCGGACCGCGGCTTCCAATGGCGATGTTCGGCAACAGGTAATACTTCTCTGGATGTCGAGCATACTCAATACTGGAAGCTGCCGAGATGTCCAACTCACCAGCGTCCATGAGACGGTTGAGCGCCGATGGCGGTCCAGAAACAATATCGAAGTCGCCTTCTATGAGTCCTGTCTCCAGTGGGTGATAGATGGGCAGGACGTTGAGGTAGCCGATCTTGCCGAGTCGAATAGTCATCACTCGACCTCCAGAATTGTATAGTCCATGCTACGCTGTTTTGGTGTGAAACCAGCCGCGTCGACGAGGCGGTGTATCTCTTCTCTGGAGAGCCTGAAAGCTACGCCAGCGGCTTTGACCACGTTTTCCTCAATCATTGTCGATCCGAAGTCGTTACCGCCGAAATAGAGGGCAAGCTGAGCGATTTTCGGCCCCATGGTGACCCAGGAGACCTGAACATTGTCGATATTGTCGAGTACAATGCGGGATACAGCCAGCATGCGCAGGTATTCAGTGGAAGTGAGCTTGCGGCAATCTGGCAATTGAGTGAAGTCCGGTTGGAAAGTCCATGGGATGAAGGCAGTGAAGCCGCCTGTTCGGTCCTGAGTGTCACGTACGGCAAAGAGATGTTGGAGACGATGCTCGATAGTTTCTTTGTGCCCGAACATCATTGTGGCAGTTGTGCGAAGCCCTTGATTGTGGGCTTCTTCCATAACGCCCAGCCACTGGTCAGCAGGGCACTTGTTGGGGGCAACCTCAGAACGTACTTCATCCACGAGGATTTCCGCGCCTCCACCTGGAATGGAATCGAGGCCAGCTTCATGCAGACGACGGATGACTTCGGAGACGGGAATCTTGTTCATTTCGCTCCAGAAGACGACCTCGGGCGGCGAAAATGCATGGATATGAACTTTATAGTTGGCCTTTATGTACCGGAGCATGTCCTCATACCAACTCAGAGGCAGCTCGGGGTGGTGTCCTCCTTGCATGAGTATTTGGGTGCCCCCAAGATCCAGGGTCTCCTGAATCTTTTGGCCAATCTCTTCATAAGAGAGAACGTAGCCACCGTCCTGATCCGGTTCCTTATAGAACGCGCAGAACTTGCAAGCACAGACACAAATGTTGGAGTAGTTGATATTACGGTCAACTACATAGGTAACCACTGGCGCCGGGTGTTTGCGCAGGCGAACCTGATGGGCGAGGTGTCCAAGGTCGAAGAAGTCGGCTTCGTTGTACAGCGTCAGCGCTTCGTCGAAATCAATACGCTGCCCGTCGAGTACTTTTTGATAAATTGCTTCGAGTGTCATCTTTATACCTCGTTGAAGTAGCCGTCGCGTTCAACGGGGGTGCAGCCGCAACCGCGGATCATTTCTTCCAGCTCGGAACGGGTCATACCTTGTTGGCTTGTAGCGCCGGCTTCATGGCCGATTTTTTCTTCTACGACAGTGCCGTCAAAGTCGTCCGCACCAAACTTCAGAGCAGCCTGTGCCTGCTTGACGCCAAGCATTACCCAGTACGCCTTGATATGTGGGATGTTGTCCAACATGAGGCGAGATACGGCAATGGTGCGGAGTTCTTCAAGGCCAGTGAGTGGTTGTTCAATGGTAAGCTGGCTGTTCTCGGTCAAGAAGGGCAGGGGGATGAAACAGGTATAGCCTCCTCCACGATCTTGGGATTCACGAAGGCGAACCAAGTGGTCGATGCGGTCCTCGCGCGACTCGATATGGCCGAACAGCATGGTGCAGTTGGTCTTCATTCCGAGGGCATGCGCTTCTTCATGAACCGCGAGCCATTCATCGGCAGTGGACTTGCGCGGGCAGATCTGTTCGCGAACCTCGGGAGCAAATATTTCGGCGCCGCCACCAGGGAGCATGTCCAATCCGGCTTTGTTCAGGCGAGTGAGAACCTCTTTGGTGGTAATGCCTTCGATGGATGCGAAGTGGGCGATTTCGACAGCAGTGAAACATTTGAGAACCACTTTTGGATAGCGCTCCTTAATGGCGCTCAAGATGTCTTCGAAATAGGCAAGGCCGAGTTTGGGATGGCACCCGCCCACAATGTGGACCTCACGTGGGGCAAGGGCTGCCGCTTCCAGTTTGGCGAGGGCATCTGCTTTGGTGAGAACGAAGCTCCCATCTTGGCCTTCTTCACGCTGATAGGCACAGAACACACAGCCATTGATGCAGACGTTGGTGTAGTTGATGTGCTGGTTAACTACGTAGAAAGCCTTGTTGCCGTGCATCCGTGTGCGGACCATGTTGGCCAGCGCGCCTACGGCCAGCGGCTCGGGACATTCGAACAGCTTCATGCCATCCTCGAATGTGAGACGCTCTCCCTTTTCTACTTTGGCGCGTATTTCGGCCAGGCCCATATTGTCGAAATAATCGTTCTTGAGCAGTTGCATAAGCCCTCCTAGTAGGGTGCATTCGCCAGCCCGTTGCGGAGAAAATCCGTCAGCGAGCGAGCTTTATCTTCAAGTGATTGTCCGGCGGCTTCAATGCCATGGTCCAGCGAAGGGACTGCATAGCCTTGGAGGAACCGGTCTAATGTAGAATGGATATTGAACACGGCTGTCTCGATGTCGAGATCGCTCGGCAGTTCTCCCTGCCGGATTCCGTCTTCAATGAGTTGGCGCAGAAACTTGGCGTGCGCCTTGCGAATTTCGCCGAGAAATTTATCGCGCATGGGGAAGTGCTCGTTAAAGAGCATCTTCAGATATATGCGGTAGATTTGCGGATGGGCATCCACGAACGCGCCACTGGCAAGGAAGCTGCGTTCAATGCGTTGAAAGAAGTCGCCCTCCTGATTGTCGCGGATATCTTTGAGCGGCTTCTTGAACTGTTTCACAGCATGTCCAAAAAGATACTCAAAAAGGCCCTGCTTGTTCCCGAAGTATTTGAACAGTGAGCCCTTAGCAATGCCGAGACGACTGACAATGCGGTTGACGCTGGCTTGATCATAGCCGTGATCCGCAAATTCCTGGGTGGCTTCACTCAGGACGCGTTGCCGCTTCTCGTCAGGCAGATTCTCGAAGGTTTTTCGTTCTTGTGTCATGATGGATATACTTGCTCTTTGGCCCTGGTTTAGTTAGAAGTGACCAGGTGGTCACCATGTGTACAGGTGGCTCGGCATCCTGTCAATAGGGGTGTAGAAAATCAGTTATTCAAGTGAGATGTGATGTCAGAAAAAACAACTCTTGGGTACTCGCCCTGTCCTAACGATACCTTTATCTTTCATGGCCTTGCTTCCGGTCTGGTTTCCTGGCCCAACGGTCTGGATATCACCTTGGCTGACGTAGAGGAACTCAACTCCTTGGCTGCACAGGGAAAAACAGATGTGATCAAGGTGTCGGTGGCTGCTGCTGCCGGAATTCTTGACGAGTACGTCCTGTTACGAGCGGGCGGTGCCATGGGGTACGGCGTTGGACCCATTTTAGTGGCGAAGGGCGAGAGTGACCTTAATTCACTAGATGGCAAGACTGTTGCCATTCCTGGTCGTAAGACTACGGCGAATTTGCTGTTCGGGTTGTGTTGTCGTGAGGCAGGGGTAAATCTGACGCTCAAGGAGATGGTCTTTGACGAGGTGATGCCTGCTGTTGCTGCAGGTGAAGTGGATGCTGGTGTGGTAATCCATGAGGGGCGGTTCACCTTTGCTGAGCAGGGCATGACGCGAATTCTCGATTTGGGAGCTTGGTGGGAAGAGTATACAGGGCTGCCGATTCCATTGGGCGCCATTGCCATTAAGCGTTCGCTTGGTGAAGAAGTGGCTCGTGATATGAATGAAGCGATCAGACAGAGCTTGCTTGGATCACGGGCGAACCCCGATGAAGCGCGTGATTATATTAAACAACATGCGCAGGAAATGGATGACGATGTCATCCGTGAACATATCAAGACCTTTGTCACCGATTACAGTCTGGATGTGGGAGACGGTGGTGTTGAGGCGGTGTCCCGGTTGTTGCGGGAAGCTGGATGCGATCGTAAAGATATATTTATCTCCCTCTAGGAAAAATGAGAAAAGGCCCCGGCAGCGAAAGCTACCGGGGCCTTTTTTGTTGTCTTGGTTTACTTGAAAGAGCGTGGTCTGAACTACTCCTGAGTCTTCTTTTTATCCTGACTTACATATACGCCTGCAATGACCACGGCAGAAGCTGCGTATTGCATCCAGTTCAACCTTTCGCTGAGAATCGCCCAACCCAAAAAGAGGGTGATGACCGGGATGAGATTGATGAAGGCGGTAGCTTGACTGACAGGTATTTTGGAGACTGCGTAGTTGTACATGCCATAGCCGCCAATGGTGACGGCAATGCCGAGGTAAGCAACGGTGGCGATGCCTTCCATGGGGAAGGTTGTCGGCAGGGTCGTGCTGGGCAGGAACAGAAGCGGGAAGAAAAATAATGAGCCTACAAAGGCCTGAATCATGGTCAGGAACCATGGGTTGTAGCGAGAGGATAATCCTTTCATAGTGATGATGTAGCCTACGGCGCAAACCATGGCCAAGAATTCGAGAAAGTTGCCGAGGATAGGATTTGGGGCTGTGTCTGTGGAGACAGCAGCTGCAGAAAGGGCAATGGCACCGATAATAGCTATGGTGAAACCGGTAATGTTACGTTTAGTGATGGATTCGCCCAGAACAAAATGGGCGGCCACTGCAACCATGAGAGGCAATAGAGCGCAGATCATTCCAGCCTGAGAGGCATCGGTGTAACTAAGGGCCAGAGCTTCGAATACGAAGTAAAGGCCTGGCTCGCATACGCCCATAAAGAGCATCTTCTTCCAGTCGCCGGGGCGGTAGTCGTTGCCACCGATGCGTTTAAAGACGAACAGGAAGCAGATCGAGGCAATGATCATGCGGCCAAAAATGACCACCATGGGGTCGAAGTGGTTAAAAGCAATCTTGAGGACAACAAAAGAACTGGCCCATACAATAATGGCGAACCAGAGTGCCACATATGCTTTTGCGTTACCTGAAGTTCCTGTCACGTATTATTCCTCGTTGTGATTTAATGGCGCAGGTTTAGCACCGATTAGCCCGGTTGGGAACGAGTATGTGCATTGCAATTTTGGATGGATTCGATTGGGTAATACGAACAGGGGGCCAAAAACAAGAAAGCCCGCTGATGCGGGCTTTCTTGCGGTGTTCTCTACTGGCCGACCCTAGTGAGGGCATACGGCCAGAACGTTGACGGGCTTATATCCGTTCTGCGGATTCAGCGCGTAGCGGCAACCGAGGTGAGAGCCATCGCGTTTGTGAGCGATGTCGTCCTCGCTGCCGAGGTAAAAGGGGCAGCTGTTGGAGTTGCAGATGAGGATGACATCCCAACCGGTCTCTGCCGGGGGGAGCCAGGGCTCCATAAGTTTGCCGCAGTGCGGGCATTTATGATCCTCAAGTTCGGTAACAATACCGGCATATTCGTGAATAACCATTGCTATCTCCTTTCCCCGATGCCTCGGCACGGGATTCTGTGCGTTGTTAGATAGATAATTCCGGTCTGGACCACGTCAAGGGGCGAAGAGTATTATTTTTCTTCTTCCGGAAGTGAGCGCAGCAATTTGAACAGAGCGCGACTGTCCTTGGGCGGTTTGCCCTTGGCCTTTGCGCGTCGAGCACCGAGCGTGAGTTGGCGTATGCGTTGACCTTCTTCCGGGTGGGCTTCGAAGAGTTCCTGTAAAAGATCATCATCTCCTGCAACCAATGCGTCTCGCATTTGCTCCACCCTGTGGAACTCTTCGGTCTTCACCTCATGCCCGAGCTTGGCAGCTTCGACCATTTCTTGGACGTGAGTGGTGTCAAAGGTGCGCATGAGTTTGCCGACATACTGCAGGTGGCGACGGCGGGCTTCATGCTTTTTCAGCTTCTTGATGAGCAGGAGAGCCTTTTCTACTTCAGGTGGCAGGTTGGCCTCTTTGACCACGCGGTCGCCAAGTGCGGCCAAGTCTACGCCGAGTTGTTGCAGGGCATGCATGTCACGCTTCATCTGAGAGCGACTGACAAGCTCCTCTGTTTCATCAAATTCTTCGGGAGCATACATGTCCCGTTTTTGTTTCTTTCTCATATTCTAAATGGGCGCTTGGGCCAGATCCTGTTCAAGTTGCGTGAAGATAGCCGCGACCCCTTTGGTCATGGCCTGTACCAAATCCTGCGGGTCAGGCTTGGCGAGGGGGATACGTTGCCTGTAACTTTGAGAAAAGACAATGTCGTTGTCAGCGGTGGATTCATTGACAAGGAAGAATTGCATTTCCACGACAGCAGCAGGCTGGCCTGACGAGTAATCCCCATAGAGTGAATTGAGTACGCCTTCCAGAGTTAGCGTGGGTACTACCATGCTTCCCGGCTCAATGATGTTGGAAAACTGGCCGCTGGAAGCCAGCCATTTGCGAAGTTCAGTCGTAATGTTGTTGCTGGGCGCGACGAAAAAGAGATTGTAGAAATCGGATTCGATGCGACCGCCTTCCATCTGATAGACTAATTCACGGGTATTGTAGAGATCGGAGACGGACATTCGGCGAACACGAAGAATGATGTCACTCTGTGGCGCCTGTGTTTCGCCTTGGCGAACTGGTGCGAGTCGATAGTATCGCTTGTCCACCGGGTCGCCTCCAAGCTTTACACAGGAGACAGCACTAAAGGCAGTGACAAGAATGAGGATGAGGGAAAGTATCTTTTTCATGATTCATCTCGTTTATTTATTTTCAGGAGCGGCCTTGCTCGGCGGCTTGCCGAAGAAGACGCCAGAGGGGTAACGCTTGGCGTCGCCACTCAGTTCCTTGATGTTTTGCATAACTTCGCGGGTGTCTTGAAGGATGGCGTGAATATTGGCCTCTTCGCTGGCCACAACTGAGTTGAGGCGGTTGACCAATGCGTGCACTTTGGCGATGGCCGCAGTCATGTCATGGGAAGCGCGAGTTACGTTTTCCAGAGTGGGAGCAAGTTCGGACATCGCCTTGTCCATTCGGGGATCGCCCAATGTTTTTCCTAGCACGTTGGCTGCCTGTTTAAAGCTGGTCATGGCCTCACGTGCTTCTGCGGCTGCCGCGATAACGTCATCCGAGGATTGGTTAACGATTTTATTGATGCCAGCAATTGCCCCAGCGGCGTTTGGAATAAGATTCTCGGCTTCGCTTGCAGCCAGAAGTTCATTTGTTCGGGCCAACAGCGTTTGGGTTTCTTGCAGGATGCCGAGCATGCGGTTACCCGCTTCACGACCTCCTTCGGTTTTCATGAAATCATCGATGGTGTTCACGATGGATTTGACGTCACCAATGATGGAGACAATGTCTTCCTGTTTGATTCCGCTCAATGTTTTACTGATAGTAGTAATGGCTCCCTCAATACGGCTGAGAGTGCTCGGAACAGATGGGATGTAGGCCTCACTTGGCTGCCATTCGATGGGGAGCGGCGGATTCGATGCGGGGTCTACATACACGAAATTCAGAAAGAGCTGGCCGGTCAAGCCGAGGGAGGTCGGCATGACACGCAAGCCTCGGTTGATCTCGTTGTTTATGGCTTTTTTGAAAGCATCGTGATCCATGTCGCGGAAAAGAGAGGGGTCAATGTCACACTCTACTATTACGTAGCGTACTTCACTGCGATTGGCGTTTTCATACTTGTTGGCAACAAAGTCGATGTTGGCAACGCGACCGACTTTTACACCTCGCAGTTTGACGGGGGAGCCGACTTCGAGTCCGTTGACCGATTCGTCAAAGTAACTTTCTACTGTATAGGAGGTCTCAAAATACCGGCCAGCGCCCAGTATGATGATGACTGCCACGAGCATACAGGAGCCGAGGATGATGAAGCTGCCGAGTTTGAAGTAGTCATATTTGCGAATCATATAGTTAACCTTGTTCGCCGGTAGGTTCGGCTACGGGACACCGGATGGCGTCTTTGTCGGCCCCTAAAGACGGGAGCCGGTGGAAGAATCGTTTTACGAAGATATTTTCCGACGTATCGCGGAGCTCTTTGGGATCGCCTTCTGCAACGATGGACTTCACTTCCTTGTCGAGCATGATAACGCGATCCGCAGTTTTGTAAATGGATTCGAGTTCGTGGGTGACAATGACAAAGGTGATGCCCAGCGAGCGGGAAAGGTTAAGGATTAATTCGTCCAGTTCTGCGGAAGAAATCGGGTCCAAACCTGCTCCGGGTTCATCGAGAAAAAGTATCTGTGGATCCAGTGCCATGGCGCGTGCAATGGCTGCCCTTTTTTTCATGCCGCCGGATAGAGCAGCCGGCATTTTATAGAGGGAATTCTCCAGATTGACCATGGCTAGTTTGGACTTGGCTATCATGGCCATTGCTTCACGCGGCAAGTCTGTGAATTCCTCGAGAGGGAGCATGACGTTCTGCAGTAAGGACATGGAGCCGAATAATGCGCCCATCTGGTACATAACGCCAAACTGGCGGATGATTTCGTCGCGTTCCTTCCCAGTGGCTGTGACCAGATCGCGGTCTCCGTACAGGACTTGTCCTTCAAAAGGTTGGTACAGACCGATCATGTTCTTGAGTACTGTAGATTTCCCGCAACCAGAACCTCCAAGAATGACGAATACTTCACCCTTCATTATGTCGAAGCTGATGTTGTCGACGACTACCGTTTCGTCATAACCGCACACGAGGTTACGGACGCTGATGACTGGTTCGTTGGAGTGCATCATGTCTGTTTACCAACCCATGTAGTAAAAGGCTACGGCAAAGAGACCATCCGCAAAGGCGATCAGGATGATGCCCGAAACCACTGCGCTTGTTGTGGAGAGTCCCACGGCACTGGCGCTTTCTTTTGTCTGGATTCCACGCAGGCAACCTACACCTGCCACCAGCAGGGCAAAGGTGACGGCTTTGAGCATGCCACCCCAAAAATCCAGAAAATCTACATAGGAAAATACCCGCGAGGTAAATGTCACCAGAGGGAAGCCTATGGAGACCATTACCACTGCGCCACCAACAAGGCTTGCGAGGTTGAAGTACAATGTCATGATTGGAACCATCATGAGGGTGGAGAGCAAACGTGGCATGACCAAAAAACGCATGGGTGAGAGTCCCATGGTAGTCAAAGCGTCCAATTCCTCATTGACTTTCATGGTGCCAATCTCAGCCGCAAATGCTGAACCTGAACGGGCTGCCAGCAGGATGGATGTGACCAGAGGGCCCATTTCACGGAACATAACCAGACCAAGCATGTTCGGAATGAAAATTTCGCCGCCGAATTTCTCAAGAGTGACAGCGGACTGAAAAGACATGATCAGCCCCATGACAAAGCCGATAAGGGTAATGATGAACAGAGAGTCCACGCCTACGTGGATGCAGGAGAGCAGGACATCTTTCCATCGTACTTGTCTGGGGTGCAGGATTGAGAAGGCGATCATCACCGCGGACTCGCCAACAAAAGATACCATCTCGCGGATTCCATCCAGCACTTCTCCGGTTGCACGCCCCACAGCCTCGGCGATTCCGCGTCGTTCCTTTGTCTTAGTTGTCCATTGGGGCAGATCACATTCCCAGGTCAGTTTGATGAGTTTCTGATACTCTTCTCGCAGGTTGGTCAGCGCTACTTTATGCCCAGTCCGGGCAGCCTCTTCGCGAATCTTGAGCAGCAGGGCGAGACCTGTTCCATCCATATAGGTAATGTTCGAGCAGTCAGCAGTGACTACGCCACTACCTGACTGAATCATATTTACGGCGTCATCCCATACATATGCTGTTCCAGCGGCATCGAGATGTCCCTGGATATCCAGACGGATTCCTTGCGAATCAGGAGTTGAAGTTATGCTTGCGCCGGGATGTCCGGTCGGAAGAGTTCTGTCTGACAAGGTGCCCTCCATGGTGTGAGCAGGCCTGGATATCGATTTTTATAAATAGTGATCGTCAAATATATCAGAGGGCTTTGTAAATGAAAAGCCGCAGATTTTTATTTATAACTCTACGTTCTCAGAAGAGTTGACAAAAAAAGAGAAGAACATTATTCCTTTTAGCTATGAATAACAGAAAGATTGACGAACTGGATCTAAAAATCCTGAACATCCTTCAGGATGATGGCAAGGTTTCCAATGCTGAAATCGCTCGCAAAGTAGGTAAAGCACCGTCTGCAGTCCTTGAGCGTGTCCGCAAGTTGCGGAGGAACGGCATTATCAAGGGGTACGAGTGCATCGTTGACCACAAGATTCTTGGGCGCGCCCTTACTGCCTTCACCGCCATTCGCGTTGAAGAAGGTGTCGGTGCCACCGAGGTTGGTCAGCGTCTGTCAGAACTACCTGAGGTTCTCGAGGTTCATTACACTGCTGGCCGTGACTCTTATCTCGTCAAGGTACGCGTTGAGGACACCGAGGCATTGCAAGCGACACTCGCTAAATTCGGCACCATCGCAGCCGTGCGCGATACCAATTCAACTATCGTGCTGACCACGGTCAAGGAGTCCCGCGTTATCCCGCTTCCGACAACCGACAATTAGACTTTAGCTTAAGGAGTCACAGATGACCACAGACATTTCCTCCCTGGACCCGAGAATTATTGCTCGGGGCAGGGAGTTTTTTTCATCCATTTCCGGCGAATCTCCTTCGGTTTTCAACAAAGGATGGTGGACCGGTAAGGTCATGGATTGGGCCATGAAAAACGAAGATTTTAAGGTCCAAATGTTTCGATTTGTTGATGTTCTTCCATATCTCAACACTTCGGAGTCGCTTTCTCGCCATATCGAAGAATATTTTGCAAGCGATGACTCCAACATTCCCGACGTATTGAAATGGGGTGCTACCAAAACTACTTTTGGCGGTGGTTTGGTTGCTAAAGTTTTGAATAAGACTATTCGATCCAACATCGAATCCATGGCTCGCCAGTTTATTATTGGCCAGGTTTCCAAGGAAGCAGTCAAGGGTATCAAGAAACTTCGCAAGGACGGATTTACTTTCGTACTTGATCTTCTTGGTGAGGCAACCGTTTCTGAACAGGAATCTGCCGCTTACCGAGATGGTTATCTTGAAGTCCTTGAGGCGATTCACAAGGAACTCGGAAAATGGAAGCCTCTTGAAGCCAAGTCCGGCAACCTTGATTGGGGGCATGCTCCCATGGTCAATGTGGCCGTGAAACCCTCTGCCTTCTATTCCCAGTCCAAGCCTGTCGATCAGGACGGTACCGTTGAAGGTATGATCTCCAATATCGAGCCTGTCTACCGCAAGGTCATGGAGATGGGCGGGTTCATGTGCATCGACATGGAATCCCTCAAGTACAAGGAAGCCACCGTCGAGCTCTATAAGCGTTTGCGCACCAAATATCCTGATTATCCGCATTTGGGTATCGTGTTTCAGGCGTACCTGCGTAGCGTTGATGATGACGTCCGTGATTTCATCGGCTGGGCTCGCGAAGCCAATCTGCCGGTCTCTATTCGTCTGGTTAAGGGCGCTTACTGGGATTACGAAACAGTCATGGCCAAGCAGAATGGCTGGCCTGTTCCGGTGTGGACTCACAAGCCTGAGTCCGACATGGCTTTCGAGCGTGTCTCCAAGATGATTCTCGAGAACAGTGACATCTGCCATTACGCTTGTGCCTCGCATAACATCCGATCAATTTCGTCTGTCATGGAAATGGCAGAGGATATGAATGTCCCCGAAGAGAGATACGAGTTCCAAGTGCTCTACGGCATGGCGGAGCCAGTGCGCAAAGGCCTCAAGAACGTGGCCAAACGCGTGCGTCTCTATTGCCCTTATGGTGATTTGTTGCCGGGTATGGCCTATCTGGTTCGGCGTCTGCTTGAGAATACTGCCAATGAGTCTTTCCTCAAGCAGACCTTTGCCGATGAGGCAGACATGGACCGCCTCTTAGAAAATCCGGATGCGACCCTGCGTCGTCAGTTG
This sequence comes from Pseudodesulfovibrio sp. zrk46, assembly GCF_012516435.1. NCBI lineage: Bacteria > Pseudomonadati > Thermodesulfobacteriota > Desulfovibrionia > Desulfovibrionales > Desulfovibrionaceae > Pseudodesulfovibrio > Pseudodesulfovibrio sp. zrk46. The sequence continues at coordinate 3,896,762 of NZ_CP051216.1, read as the reverse complement.
GAGGACAAGCCTGCTCCGAAAAAGCAAGAAGAAGGGCTTGCTCGTTTCAACAACTTCCCCATGGTGGACTTTACTCTCAAGGCAGAGCGTGATGCTTTCCCCGCATCCATTGCAAAAATCCGTTCTTCCATGGGCAAAAAGGTTCCACTGTTCATTAATGGGCAGGAAGTAGAAACGTCCGATACTCTTGATTCCTATAACCCTGCAAAACCCAGCGAGATCATCGGTTCGGTTTGTCAGGCAGGAACCGAGGAAGTGGACCGTGCCATTGAAGCTGCAAGCGAAGCATACCTTTCCTGGCGCGATGTCGCTCCTGAAAAGCGTGCAGAAATCCTGCTCAAGGCTGCACAGTACCTCAAGGATAATATCCACGATATGTCCGCATTGCAGGTACTCGAAGTAGGCAAGCAGTGGGATCAGGCTCACGCTGATTTGGCTGAGGCTATCGACTTCCTTGAGTACTACGCTCGCGAGATGATCCGTCTCGGCAAACCTCGTCGTATGGGCCATGCTCCCGGTGAGATGAGTCAGCTCTTTTATCAGGGCAAGGGCGTGGCCGCTGTCATCGCTCCGTGGAACTTCCCCCTCGCCATTTCAGTGGGCATGGTCTCAGCCGCCATTGTTTCCGGTTGCCCGGTTGTATATAAGCCCGCAGGTATTTCCTCTGTTGTTGGTAATGGCCTTACCGAAATGTGGAAAGCTGCAGGACTTCCTGATGGTGTCTTCAACTACTGCCCAGGCCGTGGATCTGTTATGGGTGACCATCTTGTCGATCATCCCGACGTCTCGGTCATTGCATTTACCGGTTCAATGGAAGTTGGACTGCGCATTCAGGAGCGTGCTGCCAAAGTGCAGCCCGGTCAGCAACAGTGCAAACGTGTCATCGCCGAAATGGGCGGTAAAAATGCCACTATCATTGATGATGATGCAGATCTCGATGAAGCCGTGCTCGGTGTGCTTTACGCCGCTTTCGGCTTCCAGGGCCAGAAGTGCTCTGCCTGTTCCCGCGTTATCGTGATCGATCCTATCTATGACCGCTTTATTGAGCGTCTTACTGAAGCAGCCGAATCCATTAAGCTCGGTCCGGCTGAAAATCCGGCCAACTACATGGGACCGGTTGTTGATAAGGCTGCTCAGGAAAATGTGCTCCGTTACGTAAAGATCGCTGAGGACGAAGGACGTATTCTCGTCAAGCGTGAGGTGTCTGACGATCTCAAGGCTACGGGTGGCTGTTACGTGCCCATGACCATCGTCGAGGGCATTACCAAAGATCATCGCATCGCACAGGAAGAGGTCTTCGGGCCGGTACTTTCCGTCATGCGTGCCAAGGATATGGACGAGGCCATTGAGATTGCCAACTCCACTCGTTTTGCTCTGACCGGAGCCATCTACTCCCGTAGTCCGGCCCACCTTGAAAAGGCGTACAAGGAATTCCGTGTCGGTAACCTGTACCTCAATAAGCCTTCCGTCGGTGCACTCGTCGAACGTCACGCATTCGGTGGCTTCAAGATGTCCGGTGTCGGTTCCAAGGCCGGTGGTCCCGACTACCTGCTTCAGTTCATGGATCCGCGCCTTGTCTGCGAAAACACCATGCGCAGAGGATTCGCCCCCATCGAAGAGGATGACGATTGGCTTAGCTAGGTCGTGAGTCTATTGGAATAAAACATAAGCCCCTTGGCAGAACGATTCTGCCAAGGGGCTTTTCTTACGAATTAAGAATACAGCCTGCGCTCTACAGCGGCAGCACCATTTCGTGCCACGTTGCGCCACCGTGAGTGGAGGCGGAAGGACCGGCATTTTGAAAACCGTATTTGGAGTAGTAGGGAATCAGGTCATCCTTGCAGATCAGGAGAACTTTGGATTTCCCCATTTCACGGGCGTTGTCGATGAAGCTGGAGAGCAGCTTGGAGCCAACACCGGTCTTGCGGTACTCCGGCAAAACTGAAAGGGAAAAAATGACGATGTTCTGACCATCGGGATCATGACCGATGAGCTGCTTGAACTCCTCGTCAGAGATGTCGTCCTTGCTGGTGGAACCGCTGTTCACCTGTCCAACGATTTCCCCATTGCACTCGGCAACGAGAAATCCTTCAGGGTAGTAATTGATGCGGTTTTCAAGAGAGGAAGTCCAGGCTGCTTCGCTGGGCGGGAAACTACGGACTTCGATAGTGTGGCAGGCAGTAAGGTCGTCAGGGTCGACCATACGGATGGTGATGTCGCTCATGATTTAGTCCAGTTCTACGCCTTCAAGGGCGGCTTCAAGTTCTTCCCAAGTCTCATATGCACTTTCGAGTTCTTTTTCAAGAGTTTCCAGACGGTTCTGGTCTGAAGCCATTTCGTCTGCTGAGTGCTTGAAATAATTGGGATCAGCCATCTTCGTATGGAGAGCTTCAAGCTCAGTTTCCAGCTTCTCAATGAGCGCGGGCATGGTTTTTAACTGTTCGCGCTTCTGTTCCAATTCGTACTTTTCTTTGTAGGAGAGCTTTTTCTTCTTGGGTTTTGCGTCGGGCGTGGGTTCAACCTTGGGCTTGCAGGCCTTCACTGGCTCAGGTTTACGTTCAGGACGCTGACGAAGCCAGTCGTCGTAACCGCCTACGTATTCGGCAACTTGTCCATCGCCTTCAAAGGCTATGCTGGAGGTGACCACGTTGTTGAGGAAGGCACGATCATGGCTGACCAGAAGCAGGGTGCCCGGGTAGTCCATGAGCAACTCCTCCAGCAGGTCGAGAGTCTCGGCATCCAGATCGTTGGTCGGTTCGTCAAGAACCAGCACATTGGAAGGGCGGGTGAAAAGACGGGCCAGAAGCAGGCGATTTCGCTCACCACCAGAAAGAACAGAAACTGGGACCTTGGCGCGGTCCGGTGTGAACAGGAAATTCTTGAGATGGCTCATGACGTGGCGTCGATGGCCGTTAATGTCCACGAAGTCATTGCCGTCGGCTACATTGTAGCGGGCAGACTTGCTCTCATCAAGCTGTTCGCGAAGCTGGTCAAAGTAGCTGATCTGCAGGTTCACGCCGTGGCGGATGGAGCCGGTCTGGGGTTTGAGTTCTCCCAGCAAGATATTGAGCAGGGTGGTTTTGCCCGCACCATTGGGGCCGATCAGACCAACTTTGTCACCGCGCATAATGGCAGTGGAAAAGTCCCCAATGAGCACTTTGTCGTCGTAGCCGTGACAAATGTCCTTGGCTTCGACAACCAGCTTGCCGGTGCGGTCGGCTTCCTGGATGACCATCTTGACCGATCCGGTGCGTTCTCGACGCGCCTTGCGTTCATCGCGCATCTTGATCAGGTCGCGGACACGGCCCATGTTACGGGTGCGGCGTGCCTTGATCCCCTGACGAATCCACGTTTCCTCTTCGGCCAGCTTACGGTCGAAGTTGTGGTTCTGCTTGGCCTCGGCTTCGAGGTCGGCTTCCTTTCGTTTGAGGTAGGTCTCGTAGTCGCAGTCCCAGCTATAAAGGTTGCCACGGTCCAACTCCACGATGCGTGTAGCTATGCGCCTCAGAAAAGCGCGGTCGTGGGTGACGAAGAGCAGCGCAGTGTTCTGGCGCAGCAAGAAATCTTCCAGCCATGTGATGGATTCGATGTCCAAGTGGTTGGTAGGTTCATCGAGAATGAGCAGGTCTGGCCCGGAAACCAGAGCACGAGCGAGCAGGGCGCGGCGCTTTGTTCCACCGGAGAGAGTGTCGAATTCTTCGTCACCGTCCAGCTTGAGGTGAGAGAGGACAGCCTCGATTGTCTGGTGATGGTGCCATCCGCCTGCATCTTCCAGAGCATGCTGTGCTCGTTCCATTGCTGCCACGTGTTTGTCGTGATTATCAATGGCATCTGTCAGGGAGCGCGAGGCGTGGTGATATGCGGACAGGTGTTCGCCGATCTTGCCGAGGCCCTGCGCTACCACATCGTATACCAAGCCGCCAAGGTCTTGCGGAACATCCTGAGGCAGCATGGCCACGCGGGAGCCCTTTGCGTAATCTACGGCACCATTGTCCGGAACAGTGGTACCCTGAATAATGCCGAGTAGAGTGGATTTACCTTCACCGTTACGGCCGAGCAGGCAGACCCGCTCACCCGGTTCGATTTGCATGGACACTTTATCCAGCAGGATAGTGCCGGTGAAGTTGATGGATACGTCGCGCAGGGAAACTACAGCCATGATTGTCCTCAAAGAAAAGGGGGCTGTTGCTACAGCCCCCGGATAATTCCGTTGTATTCGGTGCTACTTGCAGGCGTCCTGGAATACCTTGTGGCGTTCTTCGTAGGGCGGGAAGCCGAAAAAGGCAGAACCGGAGACGAGTACGTCAACACCGGCATCGGTCAGTTCCTTGGCATTTTCAGCAGTGACACCGCCGTCGATTTGAATGAGGGTGTCGGAACCGGCCTCAGTGATCATCTGCTTGAGTTCGCGCACCTTGTCCAGACAGAAGGGGATGAACTTCTGGCCACCGAAACCGGGGTTCACGGACATGATGAGGACCATGTAGAGCTGAGGAATCAGGTACTTGATTGTCTCCAGCGGAGTGTGTGGATTCAGGGCTACGGCAGGTTTGGCGCCGGTGGCAGCGATCTGGGCACAAACTCGCTCCAGGTGGTCGCTGGTTTCGGCATGAACGCAGATGAGGTCTGCACCTGCGTTGGCGAATTCCTCAATGTAGCGACCCGGATCCTTGATCATCAGGTGGCAGTCGAAGAAAAGATTGGACTTCTTGCGCATGGCCTTGATGATGGGCGGACCAAAAGTGATGTTGGGGACGAACGAGCCGTCCATGACGTCAAGGTGGACCCACTCGAGGCCCGCAGCTTCCAGAGCCTTCAGCTCGGTTTCCATATTGGCGAAATCCGAGGAAAGCATGGAGGGGGAAAGTATCATTGTATTGCTCCACGTGTGAGTTGATTGCTGCAAGAGGTGTATCTGAGACCGGCGCGGTGCGCAAGTTTACAGGTTTCGTTTGAGTGGGAAAAACAAGGTGGTTGCAAGTGGGGAAGTAAAGTGTATTGTACAGATCATGGAAGTAAGGGATAAATTTCGTTTAATTGATGGATTTCGACTGCTGTGTCTCTCTATTGCAGTCGTTTTCTTTATGATTGGTGGTGTGAATGCTGCTGAGTTTACCGTCTATGTTGGGCGAGTGGCTCCTTTTACCATGGTCGCTCACAATGGTGAGGTCACCGGAGCTGCCGTGGATTTGATGGTAAATGTCATGCAAATGGCTGGGCGCCCCATTGATCGTAGTCAGGTCAAGAACATCAGTTGGGCTCGTGCTGTCTATGAGGTGGAGCATACGCCTGACTCAATGGTTTTTTGTATGGCCAGAACGCCACAGCGCGAGGATAAGTATAAGTGGGTTGGGCCGATAGCTGAATTGAATCTAGGTCTGTTAGGGAAAAAAGAACCTCGGATTGAGATAACGAATAATAGTGAAGTTGCAGCATACCGTATAGGTGTGGTGCGCAATAGCGGCCCCATGCAGATTCTTGAAGATGTATACGAAATTCCTCACTCCAAGCTTACACTGCTTCCAAGTGATACTGCTCAGTTTAAAATGCTCGCTCAAGGCCGGGTTGATTTGATCACACAAGCTGATACGGCTGCCCCTGATTGGTTGGCAAAACTGAACATGGACCAGAGTGATTATGAAATGGTGCATGTGATGAAAAAACTGCAACTCTATGCTGCTTTCAACAAAGAGACTGATGATGCGTTCATCAATAAGGCACAAGCTGCACTGGATGCGATAAAGGCTGATTGTGGTGCTAAAAAGAAGCCCTGTGCTCTTCAAAAATATTTGAAGGATGGTCCAATTCCACTTCAGCAACCCAGATAAGTATTAAAAAAAAACTCCCGCCAATCAGGTTGGCGGGAGTTTTTTATTTTTGATTTCGAATCAAGCGTTCGGACATGAATCCCAGAACAGTGCCGAGTATTGCAGATGATGCTAATATCGGGACAAACGCTGCCATGTCGGTGGCCGTTGTCATGATGGCGAACGGTATCCCGGTCAGCAGTGCTAGGATCAGTCCTGAAAGCCATCCATCCATGGGCAGGCGGGCATAGGTGATGATGATCCCCAATCCCAACCAGTGCAGGAATGACGCAAGGTTGGCTTGCCATGACAATCCTTGCAGTAACAGGGGAATGCCATCCACAATGCCAGCAGCGGTACCTAGGAGTAGAGCCTTGATAAGTTTGTCCATGGTCTCTCCTAGCTTTCCTTTCCGCTATTTGTCCATCTTGAAGTCGACTTTGATCTTGAACATCTTGTCCGCGGGCAAGTTCAGCACCTTGACGCCAGTGGCTTCGGTGATGGAGGCCAGAATTGCTTCGACAGCATCCATATCCGGAGCGATCAGGGCGAACCAGACGTTGAACTCATTCTCACGCAGATAGTTGTGCGTCACGCCGTCGTGTTTGTTCACTTCGGCAACGAATTCTTCAAGCTTGTCCTCCGGGCACGAGGCTGCGCACAGAGTGGACTGCCAGCCCAGAGCCTTGGAGGTGAAGTTCGCTCCCATGCGGCGGATGACGCCTGCCTTTTTCAGGTCGCGAACACGTTCCAGCACTTCTGCTTCGGGAAGCCCGACTTGTTTGCCGACTTCTTCGTAAGGACGGGAAACCAGCGGGAAGTGGGACTGGATGATATCAAGAATTTGCTTGTCGTAATTATCCATAATTATTTCTTGGGCTGCTTTTTCGGGGTGTAGGAGCAGAGCGGTTCCTCTTTCAGGTAGTGGCCCTTCATGGTCTGGGCGCGGGCACGGCAGCCGCCGCATACCTTCTCGTATTCACAGTGTCCGCACTTGCCGTCATAAACGTCGGGGTTGCGCAGGTTCAGGAATTGCTGGGACTGCTTCCAGATTTCCGGGAACGGGGTCTCGCGAACCTGTCCACAGTCGAGCTCCAGATAGCCGCATGGCTGCACCTGACCACGGTGCGAGATGAAGCAGAAGCCGATGCCGCCGAGACAACCGCGAGACACGGCGTCCAGGCCGAAGTTCTCGAAGTTGACCGGAGTACCTTCTTCCTTGGCGCGCTGGCGCAGGATGCGGTGGTAGTGCGGAGCACAGGTAGCCTTGAGCTGCATGTCAGTGGTCTTGCGGAAGTCGTAGAACCAGTTGAGTACGTCTTCATACTCTTCGGCTGTGATGACTTCGGTGCCAAGCTCCACAGCACGGCCGGTGGGCACGAGCAGGAAGATGTGCCAGGCGGAAGCGCCGATCTCTTCGCACAGATTGAAAATGTCTTTGAAGAGATGGAGGTTGTTCTTGGTGACGGTGGTGTTGATCTGGAATTCGATGCCAACATCTTTCAGATACTGGATGCCGCGCATGGCTGCATCGAAAGCGCCCACTTCGCCACGGAACTCATCGTGCTGGATAGCTTCAGGGGCGTCGATGGAGATGGAGCAACGTTCAATGCCAGCTTCTTTCATCTTGGCGGCTGTCTCAGGGGTGATCAGCGTGCCGTTGGGAGCCATGACACAACGCATGCCCTTGCCTTTGGCATAGGCAATGAGTTCATACACGTCGTGGCGCATCATGGGTTCGCCACCGGTGAAAATGATGATGGGGGAACCTACATCCGGGAATGTATCGATGAGAGCTTTTGCCTCTTCGGTGGACAGTTCGCCTTCGTACGGTTCCGGGTGTGCCTCTGCGCGGCAGTGCTTGCAGGCAAGGTTGCAGGAACGGGTTACTTCCCACGCGATGAGTCGGCAGATCGGGGTGACGCCATCATCAAGGAAACGTTTGGGTGCAGTCTCTGCACCGGGATGTGCGCCGCCGGGGTGGCCGCCTTTACCGTGAGGATGCCCGCCGGGGTGGCCGCCGGGATGGCCTTCAGGAGGGCAACCGCCCATGCCTCCGGGATGTCCTTTATGTTCGCTCATAATATATTCCCTTATTTTTTCAGGGCTTTCAAAACGTCTTCAGTGAAGTAAGTGAGAATCAGGTCTGCTCCGGCACGCTTGAAGGCGACCAGAGATTCCATAATCACGTTCATCTCGTCGATCCAGCCATTCAGTGCTGCGGCCTTGATCATCGAGTACTCACCGCTGACCTGGTAGGCCGCCACGGGAGTATCAAAGTTGTCGCGTACCTGACGGATGATGTCGAGGTAGGGCATGCCGGGCTTAACCATAAGGATGTCGGCACCCTCTTCAAGGTCGGCCACAGCTTCGCGCATGGCTTCACGGCCGTTGGCCGGGTCCATCTGATATGTCTTGCGGTCACCGAACTGCGGTGCAGATTCAGCAGCATCACGGAACGGGCCGTAAAATGCGGAAGCGTATTTGACCGCATAGGACATGATCGGGGTGTTGATGAAGCCTGCTTCGTCAAGTGCTTCGCGAATGGCGGCAACACGGCCGTCCATCATATCGGAAGGTGCGATGATATCAGCGCCTGCGCGGGCCTGAGAAACTGCAGTCTTGGCCAGCAGGTTCAGGGTGGGGTCGTTCTGCACGAACTCATTCTTCACGATGCCGCAATGGCCGTGGGAGGTGAATTCGCAAAGGCAGGTGTCGGCGCAGACGATGAGCTCGGGCCAGCGGTCCTTGAGAAGGCGAATGGCCTTCTGGACAATGCCGTTGTCATCATAGGCACCAGAACCTACTTCGTCCTTTTCGGCGGGGATTCCGAAGAGGATGCAGGATTTGAGACCGTTGGCGACGGCTTCACCAACCTTCTTCTCAAGCTGCTTGAGAGAGAGCTGATACTGGCCGGGCATGGAGACGATTTCTTTCATGAAGTTTTCGTCTTCGGTCTCCACCACGAAATAGGGCATTATCAAGTCACTGGCCGTGACCTCGTTCTCGCGAACCAGTTCACGCATGGTGAGGCTGGTGCGGAGTCGACGGCCGCGGAAAAAATCGGAAGGAATCATACTAACTCCTGGATAGCGTTAATCTCTGAGAAATCCCTGTACCCGATTTCGCTAGAATCGCCAATCAAGTGCACGGACTTTCTCAACAGATAAATCGCGCGCGCCGCGCCGACAAAAGTCTGGGAAAAGAGGAGGGATAGGGAGGCCGGAGGAAAGGGGGGATCAACTCCCTCCCCCCGGCCGCCTGAGACGAACCTCGCTTACAGCGGTTCGCCGGTGATTTCTTCGTCGGTGAGGTAACAGGCGGGATCCTGTGCCCAGAAGTCATCGTAGTATGCTTCGGCACGGGCGCGGAAGTTACCACCGCAGATGTTGAGGTAGCGGCACTTGGCGCAGCGACCCTTAACGTAGGGGCGCTTGTCCTTGAGCTTGTGCAGCAGTTCAATGTTCTCGTCCACCCAGATTTCGGAGAACGGGCGTTCCAGCACGTTGCCGAAGGTATGGTGGCGCATGAACTGGTCAGCGTGAACCTGACCATCCCAGGAGATGCAGCCGATGCCGCGACCGGTGGAGTTGCCTTCGTTCATCTTGAGGAGTTCGAGCACTTCCTTGGCGCGTTCCGGGTCTTCCTTGAGGAGACGGTGGTACACGTGGGGGCCGTCAGCGTGGTTGTCGACAGTCAGGACTTCTTTGGGCTTGCCCTTCTCGAAGAGCGCCCTGGTCTCGTCCATGATCAGGTCGACGACCTGACGGGTTTCCTGGTGGTTCAGGTCTTCCTTGATCAGCTCGGAACCACGACCGGAGTAAACCAGGTGGTAGAAGCAGATGCGGGGGATTTCCATGTCTTCGATGAGACGGAAGAGGTGCGGGATTTCAGGAGCGTTACGCTTGTTGATGGTGAAACGAAGACCGACCTTCAGGCCTTCTGCCATACAGTTTTCAACGCCCTTGAGAGCCTGCTTGTAGGAACCGGGAACAGCACGGAACTTGTCGTGAACTTCTTCTGCGCCGTCAATGGAGATGCCGACGTAGGAGAGACCAACTTCTTTCAGTTCCTTGGCCTTCTTTTTGGTGATGAGGGTTCCATTGGTGGAGATAACGGCGCGCATGCCCTTGGAAGTGGCATACTTGGCCAGGTCCACCAGATCTTCACGAACCAGAGGTTCGCCGCCGGAGAAGAGCATGACCGGTGCGCCGAACTGGGCGAGGTCATCGATGATCTCTTTGGCTTTCTCATTAGAAATAGGGTCTTTGTGAGCGCTGGGATCTACGGCGTGAGCGTAGCAGTGCACACATTTGAGGTTGCAGCGCTGGGTCATGTTCCAGACCACAACGGGCTTTTTATCTTTGGCGAACTGCAAAAGGTGGGAAGGCAGTTGGCCGGACTCGCGGTTGTAGCGAAGCGCGTCGGAAGGCTCCACGGCACCGCAGTAGAGTTTGGAAATACCAATCATTTAAAAATACCTCTCAGGTAAAGTGAAGGTCTGGGGTATCACACATCTTGCCCGGTGTAAAAGGACAAAAAGGACCTCGAGCGGCCCTTTTTGTCTCACCCCTGAGATGGGATGTAATAATTATTATTAGAAAGTCAAGCTTTTGCTGTCTTCCTACTCTGACAGGCGCAGCTCTACTCGGCGGTTCATACGCATGTCTTCTGCGGTCGAACCCTGGTTCAGGGGGCGGGATTTTCCGTATCCAACTGTCTCAACAAGAGCCGGATCAACACCCCATTTATTGACAAGATATTGTTTGACCGAATCAGCGCGATTTTTTGAGAGCTTTAGGTTGTAGGCATCTGTTCCGCGTTGATCTGCATGTCCGGCAATAATGATTTTTTTACCCTTGAGCTCCGGAGAGTTAAGGGCTTCACCGACGGCGTCCACCAAAGCGTAGGACTTGGGATCAATGCTTGCCTTGTTAAACTCGAACTGGATGTCTAGATTCACGCCTTTGACATCTGGGCGGACAGATTCATCTGAATCTTTATTGCCTTTGTCCTGCATTTTATCATCTGAGGGAAGGTCGTTATCACTTGGCATCTTCTTGGCGTCGTTTTCACCTGCGCCAGTCATAGCTGCCTCGGGTGTGGTAAGGTTCGCCTCTACGTCTCGAGCTGATTTGGCAAACTGAAACTTCTTGTCCGGATCAGGGAGCCAACCCTTGAGGGGGATAGCCATGTCCTTTGCAATGCTTCGTATGATTTTTGTAAACGGGGCAGTGCTTAAACGGTGCTCATGGGTGAAGTAGATGTAGTCATCAGGGTTCTTGCTTTCAATGCGTCCAGATTGGACCATTGACCAGAGCAGAGCGCCATTTCCAGCAGCATATACGTTGAGTTTAATGGTGATGGCCGTGTCATCTACAGTGTGACCAGCATAAAAATATGGGACATAGCCCAAGATGAGCAGGTCGGCGCCACGTCTGCGGGCTCTATCCAAAGCAGCATCCAGCCCCTGATAGGGAGTGCCGGATTGGAATTCCTGAATGGTGAAGAGACGTTCTTCCAACCAGGCGTTGTTGAAGATCTCAGCAAATGCATTGCTTAGTTGGAAATAGTCGCTGTTCTGCTGCTGAATGACAAAGGGATGGAAGTACGCAGTCAAGGGGCGATATTGTTTGCTCTTGGGGTGCACCGCCACTTGGAGTGACGACTTCCTGACAGCTGTGTCAGTGTAGACCTTGATGGAATCATTGATTGTCGGGTCCACATATGCGCACGCCGTCATTGTTAGTAACAGTAAGAAAAGTATCGCTTTTTTCATGGCATTCACCGGCTGGTTGTTGCAACATCTCCGGCAGTGCGCGCCACATCAATGACGCGCCCGGGGTTTTAGTCGGTAGAAAAGCAATATGTGTGCCTGAGAATATGAAGTTGTGTAAATGTAGAAAGGCTACGGAAGATCCGTAGCCTTTCTTTGTTTTATTGCAACCTGTCTGTGGGGGATGGAGCTGACTCGATTGATTCAAGTAAGCGCTCCCGCGATTCAATTAGTCCTTGGCGAAGAAGGAGCTTCTTGCCCGTGGAAAGCTTGCGGAATTCGGGACGATCTGCCAACTCGCTCAACCTTTCCATTTCGCTCAGCACGCTGCGGATGAGCTTTTGGATATCCCTGTCTCGCGGGCTCAACTGGGATGCAAGGACTGCAAGGTCACGAATGTCCAGTGCCATTTCCTTGAACTCGCGCGGATTGATCTGCTTTTCGAGTTTGCGTTGTGCCTTGAAGGCTTCAATCTTGTCTTTGAACCATTTGATCATGGTGTTCCTCTAGATGGTAGGCATTGAGCTTTGGAAAACCATCAATCCTGCGATCATGGCGAGAAGCAGGGGGATGAGACAGACCGGGATGACTTTTGCGTAGGAAGTTTTGTGAATGTAACGCAGGCCGGTTATCGTCAAGAACAGCCCCCAAATGGCGGCACAGAACATCCAGCCCAATTCGATTTCAGGCATGGGCATTGGAAAGATGCCGACAATGATGGGTGCGTTGGCATATGCCAGAGCACGGAATGTCCCTTCAAAGCCGCTGTTGTCTGCTCGCATGAGTTTGAGCAGTAAATGGTAAACGGCAGTGATGAAAAACTGTCCAGCAGCAATGAGTGCAGGCATGAACAGAAGCATAACGATGGGGGCCAGCGTTTGGGAAACGCCTGCCATGGCGTCGGCTCCATCAGGCCCAACAGAGGTGGAAAGCCCGACCATGCTCCAGAAGTACTGCACGAAGCCCTGGATCATGGTGATCAGGATCGTGAAGGTCAGAGGCTTTGCCAATCCACCGCCCACCGGCATGACAGAGAAGAAGAGGCGGGGAGAGGTCAGGATCAGCTTGATGGTCATGTACAGACCAAGGAAGAAACCATAGCGGTCGAGCTGTTCAAAAGGCGGAGGAACCAGAGGTGTGTTTTGATCCTCTTTTTCCTCCTGCAATTCATCGTCCATGGGATCTGGAAAATCTTCGCTGAATTCTCCTGTCCAGCCGGGAACCGGTTCGGGATCGTTGTCCTCATTACGATAGTATTGGGACGGCATGGTGTCGTCACCCTCGTAGAGGTGGTCGTCCTCATCTCGGTCCATGTGCCTGTCATCGTAGAATTCTTCCTGTGCTTCAGCAGATGCATCAGGGGGCGTCATGGTGTCGAGCTTTTCCCAGAGCTCCTCTCTAGGGTCTTCGTCGGGTGCGGAAATCCTCGGGAACGTTCTTTCCTCGGAGGCGGGAGCTGCAGGCTCTTGCACAACAGGAGCTTCCTGCTCGGCAGGTTCCTCAGCAGGCTCTATCGGTTCAATCCCCGGCAGAGTGCTCTGACGCAAATCTTTTTTCGCTGCCGGAGCTGCCTTGGCAGTCGGTTCCGGTTGAGCGGTCGGAGCTGCAGGAGTAGACTCTTCCAACTCAAAATCCTCCTCCGGAGGTAAATCGCGGAATTGGAATTTCGTCTGGCATTTCGGGCAGGTAGCGACCTGCGACCTCGGAGGTATTTTAGTCTCATCAACCTCACGGCTGAATTGGCATTCTGGACAGATTATTTCCATCGTCATCTCTTTGTTGACGTTGTTTTATTAATATTGAGTGCTCGTATCCATTTTGTACTGACAAATCAAGTTATCTGCAATGGAATGCACTTTAGGCGGGGTTCTCCTCAAGCAGCATGACCTGGAGTGCGCCCTGGATGAAAGAGGCTTCGGGGAAGCGGCTTCGCTTTATGTGTGGATAGTCGTCGTTGAGGAGGTGTTGAACTCTGTCGTCTGCGGCTTCGTCAAATCGTTTGAGCTTGGCGACCAGTTCTTCAGGTGTTTTACGCAGTCGGCTGTAGTGCAGAATAGGGGCATCCAGCGCAAGAGCCACGCGACCTTCGATGCCTGTGAGCTTTTCATGGACGGGACGTTCGAACCGCACGCCTTCATGATTGCGGAAGAGACGCAGTTGCAGGTCGGGCCAGAGGCCGAAGCCTACTTTGCAGTCGGATTCTTCGGGGTAGAAGGTCATCCGCGGGAAGTAGCATGCTTGAAGCCGTTTGATGAGCATGAGTGCGGTAAATAATGCCCAAGTGTCTTCGCTGAACAGTTCGTCGCCGTCAAGGTAGAGTACCCAATCGCCTTCACATTCATCCAGCATTCGGTTGCGTTGCTCGGAAAAATCGGTGAGCGGGTGTGCGAAATGTTTAATAGGAGCAGCGCACCTGAAATCGGTCTCAGGCACTTCTTCTGCATCCCAGACAACCACGATCTCTTTTACCCAGTCAGGGAACTGTGCGAAAAAAGTATCCAACTCAGGCTCTTCCGGGTTGAGAATGACGCCGACGCTCATATCCGGTGCCTGCACGGCAACGTGGCTGAGGTAAGAGCTGTTGATGGCCTGATGGGAACGGGCCGAAACAAAGAGACGCTGCAGAGACTGGTAGCGAGCCTTGTCATCATCGTTCAACTCTGGATTGAGCACAGTATGGCTTGATTCGGTGGTGGCTCCGGACATGGTCAGCAGGTAAAACTGGGCCCAGAGAGAAATGTCACCGATGACGCAGGTGCGTCCTTCATCTTCCTTCCATGTAGGGTTGGTTTCGAGAAAAGTGCGCACCGCAGCGGTGTCAGTTTCACAGATAATGAGGCGAGCACCGTCAGGAAGTGCTTCTGCCAGAGTCAATGCGGCTGCGCCTGATCCAAGGCCGAAGAGCACAAGGTTGTTAGCGCCGCTTTTGGCGAAAAGTTTGTGTGTACGTTCGGCAAATGTATCCATTTCTTCTTGGGCAACCGCAACGCGTGTGGTCGTTTCGGCGTTGTCCTTGAAGTCAAAGTCGAGGACCGCATTGGTATATCGGGGGATCAGAGAGATGCTCATGATTCTATTCCTTTCTCTTTAAGGAGTTCCAGATAGATGGTTTCGAGTTGTCGGGTTACGGTCTGAGCGCGATAGAGACGGGCAGCTTTTTCCTGTCCGGCCTTGCCCATGCGTTGCGCCTTATCCGGGTGGGTCAGCAAATAGCGGACTGCTGCGGCGTATTCATCTGTAGTTGTTGCAACTAATCCGGTCACACCGTGGTCTACCAACTCCAATTGGGCGTTGTCTTTCAGACCGGCGCACGGATGAGTGACTACGGGCAGGCCGCAGGCCATGGCCTCGGCGATAACGAGCCCAAAGGATTCGCCAGTGTCGTTGGCGTGGGCCAACAAGGAAATATCGTTCATAAACCCGGCGATCTCAGTGTCAGTCTGTACCGGATCTAGAAAGCTCACGTTATCTGCCAGACCATTTACTCGCACGTAGTCATGCGCTTCAGGAATGCCGCCTATTATATTGTATTGGAAGTCCGGGATGTCGCGTTTAAGGATTGGCAGAAACTCCAAAGCCAGCCGTGACCATTTGCCCGGATCGGGGCGGGAAATACGTCCTATTACCGGGCGGGTGAAGTCGTGATTGCTTACTGATGCCCTTGCGAAAAAGTCCGTATCTACAGGGTTGTAAACGAATGAATAGCGGGGTGCGGTCGCAATGATGTTATTGGTGGTGACAAAACGCTTAAGGCAGAAATCCGATACAAACAGAGTGCGGTCAATGATCTTTGCCGAAGGACTGGGGTCATGACGGCCAAACACATTAGTCTCCACCACACAAGGGATCTGGGCCAATTTAATTGGCTTGAGCAGTTCTGGTTCAGGCCAGCCTGCGCGGTGAACGTGGACGATGTGGGGACGGAACTTCTGTAATACCGAGAAGAGGTCACTGCCTATGTGGGTGTCGATGCCGAGCTTGCGAAGTTGGGAAGCTCTTTCTCCGTCCTTCGGGCTATAAACAGCCGGGTGAAATTGGGTCCGGTCTAGATGGGCAACAAAGAGTTGCATTACTTTTTCAGTGCCTCCCAAGCCAAGGGAGTTTGCAACATGGAGGACGCGGACAGTAGAAAAGGACATGGGCGAAAGGTGACATAAGGAGATGGTCTTGTAAATACGCCAAGTAACAGAAGACCAAAAGAAAACCGGCCCGAAGATCGGGCCGGTCTATCTAGCGATTGTTGCTGTATGCATTTGCCGCGCGGAATTTGGCCGCGTTGATGGCATTTCGAAGCTTTGGCGGCGGTGTGGGCTGCTGCGGTTTCTGAACCGGAGGAGCCTGGGGCGCTTCGGCTTGAGTCTCTGGTGCGACCTGTTGAGGGTCTGCAGCCTGCTGCGTTGGAGGCGGGGGCGGTGTCGCTTGCTGCCCCTGCGCGATTTGGGCTTGAGCTGCCTGCTGTGCCTTTTGCGCCTGTGCAGCCTGTTGAGCCTGAGCTGCCTGCTGTACTTGCGCCATCTCAGGCGTCAGTTTCGTCGGAGCTTTCGGAGCCTGCGGTTTTCCTGCCGGAGCCTGTGGAGGCACAGGCGAACTTGTTTGGGCCGTAGCCGGAGCTGTCTTGCCTTCCATAGCGGGGACGATCTGGGCATATGCTGATCGGATGCCGTCAAGAATCTTGATGACGTCGTCGATCATCTTCTTATCCATACGGATGTTCGCCTTGATCAGATGCGACGTGCAGAAATGATAGAGGGAGGAGAGCTTCGGAGTGATGTCGCCGCCCTTTTCCTTGTTCAGGCTCTCCATCAACTCATGGATGATGGCCATGGCCTTGGAAATGTAAATTCCCTTTTTGGCGTAGTCCTTGTTGTCGATCTCGATCTTCGCACGTTTGAGGAACTTGATCGCAGCTTCGTACAGCATGATCAGAAGTTCGCCCTGCGTTGTCGTTTCGACCTGGGTTGCGAGGTAGGCCCGTGCGGGGTTAGCCATTAACTCATCCTCCTGTATTAACTATTGAAGCTGGGTAAGGGAGTTTTCAAGCTGCCCTTGTCGAAGTTGATACTGCCCGAGGAGTGCGTCCAGTCGAGCGAACTTCAGCTTCAAGTTACGTTCCATCTTTTCGATGCGGGTAGTTTCATAAGCGATCTTGTCATCAATGTTATCCATGATGTCATTGTAGTTGTTCTGGAGAACAGCCAGTGGACCGCCTTCATATGTATATTCGTTATAGGGCTGTGTGAGTGCTTCGAGTTCCTCGATCATCTCACCGGTTTTTCCCTGTTTGATTGAGACTGTGCCGCTGTATGTGCCTGCGTTGGTGTTATCAAGTCGCAGAGCCATACCAAGGGTGTCACCAGATGTACTGGTGATTTCCCAACCGGAAATTTTGGCCGCTTCACCGTTGATGGTGGCGCTGGTGATCTGGTTGCCGTCGCTGACGATCTGTACGTCATAGACGCCTGGCTTGGTCGTTCCTTCCACCAATGAGGTGAAGGTGAAGTCCGGGGATTGGCTTTCGCCGATACCGTTGGCTGAGAATAATTCTGCCACGGCATCAGGATCTTCTTTCAGTGCCTCGTCAAACTTTTCCGAGTCGAGCTTGAGCAAGCCATACGTGGGTGATCCATCTTCTGCATCGGTCAGAATACCGATTTGAGACAGAGCGGCGTACTTGTCGCCGAGCAGGGTGTCAGGATCATAGTTAACGAATCCCTGTCCAAGCTCTGCAGTGATGTTCTTCATCTTCTGGGCAATCATATCCACACCGTAGTTACCGGTGAGGATGGAGCCTTCGCCTTCTTCATCTACTTCGGTGATGGCCTGAATCTGAGCTCTGACAACGTTCACCTGTTCAATGAACTTGAGGACGTTGTTCTTTATTTCCGTAGTGTCTGTCACCACGTTGAGCGTGATGTTCGTGCCTATATTGGCTTCATGCAGGTTGAGGGTCATTCCTTCAATGACGTCATCCACAGTATTGCTGGAGCGTTCGATCCAGCCGCCTGCAGCCGAAGGGAAACCGTTGACGCGAATCTGTGAGTTGACCGCGTTCTGAGTTTCATTGAAATCTGATGGGTTGAATACCATGCTGCCTGTATCTGAGATGACCAGCTGGTTGTCTGCTCCCTGATCCAGCCCATTGAGCTGGAGGTGATACACGGATCCATCAAATATGGTGGAAGCACGGACGATACCGCGTGTGTCAGCGTGGTTATTGATGAGGTTGACGAATCCATCCATGGTTGTGCCGGCAGAAATATTGCTGAGAGTGTAGGACTCGCCTGCGTAGGTGAATGAGAAATTCGTATTGCTGGTAACAATGGAGGAAGTCAGTGAGCTGACCCCGGATGCCGTGATATGCACATCGGTGGTAGCCAGTTGGCCTATTTCAATGGTGTGGGATGCTTCCTGGGCCGCATCAGTTGCAGTGGCAGTCAACTGAGTGGTGTGGGTAGAGTTGACGGCCTTGGCCATGAATTCGTTCATGGTGTCAAAGCTTTCAAGTGCCGTCTTCATATTGAGCATGGACGTGTTCAATGACTTGAACTGCTCATTCTTTGTTTCCCAGCTAGCCTTCCAGTTTTCCAGTCGGGTGACACGACGCTGCTCCACATTGATGAGGCCATCAATGAGTTGGTTGAAGTCCGTGCCGTTACCGAGGCCGGTAAAATTGATTGCTCCTGAGGTATACGTATCTGCCATGGCGGTTTCCTTAGTGGAAGATTTTTCCCATCACTTCGATTCGCCAAATGGCTTGCAAGCCCAATGCCATGAGTGCCGTTTGTTAAGCCACTTTATACAAAGGGCCGAGCCCCCATTGGGAGCTCGGCCGCATGTGCGCAATATTTGCGACTTGGATCAAGACTAACCGATGAGGGACAGAGCCATTCTCGGCAGGCTGTTTGCCTGGGACAGCATGGAGACTGCTGCCTGGGTCTTGATCTGGTTCCGGACGAACTCGGTCATCTCAGTTGCCACGTCGACGTCAGAGATACGGGATTCCGCAGCCTGTACGTTTTCGGCCTGGATTTCGAGGACGGTTACGGTGTTTTCCAGACGGTTCTGGAGAGCACCCAGGTTAGCGCGGATCTTATCCTTGGAGACGATTGCCTTATCCAGGGCGTCCAGGGACTGCTGAGCCAGCTGCTGGGTGGAAATGGAGGCGCCTGCGCCAGTACCGGAGCTAAGGCCGACACCGAGAGCAGAAGCGGTCGAGTTGTCGATCTGGATGTAGTAGTAGTCTTCCGAGGAGTCGTTACCAGTACCGAAGTGGACCTTCAGCTTACCGGTGGACTTAAGACCAGCACCGTTGTGGGTTGCGCCGGACAGGTTACCGTTGAGCAGGTTGATGCCGTTGAAGTCAGTGGAGTTGGCGATACGGGTGATTTCCGAAGCCATTGCCTGATACTCGGAGTCGATGATCAGACGCTGGTCAGAGTTGTAGGTACCCGTGGAGGCCTGCATTGCCAGTTCCTTCATGCGGATCAACTTTTCATCGATAACGCCGAGTGCGCCATCTGCCGTCTGAATGAGGGAGATAGCGTCGTTAGCGTTACGCACACCCTGGTTCAGGGCGGTAATGTCGGCGCGCATCAATTCGCGAATGGCCAAACCAGCAGCATCATCCGCGGCGGTGCCGACACGAAGACCTGAAGAAAGACGACGAGTAGACGTTTCCAGAGCTCCAAACGAGGATGCCAAGTTGCGCGAGGCATTCATTGCCATCAAGTTGTTGTTAATAACCAGAGCCATAATTTCCTCCTTGAAATTGTTGCGGCTTCCATGCCTGAGATCTTAACTCTCCGAAGGTTGGGTTTTCCGGAGAAATCTCTCACTTGTTGCCTGCTTCATCGTCCTATGCGTGAAAAACTTTAGGTCTTGTGAACGATTTTTTTTGTTCGCAATACAAGGGGGATAAGATGTTTATTAAGGAAAATTTAGCATGAGAAAACCCCGCCGAATTGCAGATTTTGCACTCGCCGGGGTTGTTAAGTTGTGTTTTTCTGTGTGTTCTAATGCTTTATTTTTATTAAGATAAAATCAATAAACTAATTGCCGAAAGTGCTTTTCATGGTGCTCAGGATGCGTTGCAGTCTGATGACATAGGTGTGCTCTGAAAGGATTCGAGCACGCGCCGCTTTGATTATTTTTTTTCTTTGATTTTCATTTTTGAGGAAGAATTTAATCCGTTCAGGGATTTCTTCAGGTTCATTGTATACAGCCACTTCGGTTTCCGGTTCAAAGAGAGATTCCATTTGCTCTCGATAGTCGGTCAGGAGGAATGCTCCACAAGCGGGAACGTCGAATACGCGTTGGTTTACGGCGCCGGGCATCTGTCTGCTTGTGCAGTTGAAGTTGATTTTGGATGCCGGATAGAAGTGGGGCAGGTCTTCGTAGTAATCAAG
Source organism: Pseudodesulfovibrio sp. zrk46 (assembly GCF_012516435.1). Classification (NCBI taxonomy): domain Bacteria; kingdom Pseudomonadati; phylum Thermodesulfobacteriota; class Desulfovibrionia; order Desulfovibrionales; family Desulfovibrionaceae; genus Pseudodesulfovibrio; species Pseudodesulfovibrio sp. zrk46. Next base: position 3,876,774 of record NZ_CP051216.1, on the reverse strand, counting down.
GTTGCCCAGATGCCGCCAATTCTTGTTGTCTGCAAGCAGATCCTTCCATCCATCATCGCCTACAATGAGGGGGGACAACGGTAACAATTGTCGTACGCATGAGAGGCGATATTGGCGGGTAGCTTCCCATGTGATCAGGGATTCAAGTCCGAGTTTGTTTTCACGAGTGGGAAGACCGTCCAGAATCGCAGACCATGTTGGTTGCTTGTCTTTAAGATATTCATAGATACTGAGATACCCTGACTGCTGAAATTCTTTGGCGATGGCTTCATACTCTGTGTGCCAGGGAAGAGGGAGACCTGAGGCGGCCAGACTGTTGGCAACAGCTGCAGTCATGGAGTTGCCAACAAAAGAGACGTCGCTTTTCCATTGGCTGGGAATTGTTGTGCCGGAGGTGGGGTGAAAACGTTCCGGATCCGTTGCCAGTGGCAGATAATAGACGTGATCAAAACCCTTTTCGCGCATCTGATCGAGATTGCCAGCATCGTAAGTGAATATCGCCGTATTGGCCGTGCCGGGGTGATCGTACTGGTGCAAGATAAGGTGAGGGTTATCCACGAACCAGGATGCAAGTGGGAGCTGGAGTCGATCGAGGAGTTCGGCAAGAACCCCTTCGCGATCGAGGCCGAAATGATTGACCGTAAGGACAAAGTCGGGGCGGAAGTCCACCATAATCTTAAGTAGGCCCTCAACGAACTCATTACTGCCTATGCCGGTCTGGTCGAGTGTGATGGTTCGATGCTCAATGTCGAGCTGTTGCAGCGCGGAAAGGATTTCGCCGCAGAGGAAATAGCTGGAATCAATGAATAATACGCGGGGTGAGTTCGATTGGAACTTTGGATATCTCGCCATGCTCCAGAAATCTGTTGTAGCGTTGGCTTTCAGAGTATCGGCCACAGTCCCATAATATGGGCGGTTGAGTCGCAAATAGAGTGGTAGAGCTACCGGGGTGAACTTCATGCCACCATGGTCGGACTGCCATTGCGTCAATGTGTTGATGGTTTGCTGCGGATCGTCGTGATCCAGCCACAGAACATCTGGGTGCGAGCCAAACTCCTTACGTAATCCCGTAAGTTCTGTGATGGTTGTTTCTGCATCAACTACGGCTACGGGCTGTCCTTCCGAGACGAGAGTGCGCAGGCAATGGCCGAGGCCCGAGCCAAGCAATACCGGCAGGGTGTCCCTTGGGACGGTCTCAATGAGTGCGTCTTCACGCGCTTCACCGTTGCGGCCCCATAGATGCCATGTCTTGCCATTGATATGGATGCGGATGTCAATGATTCTACCCTGTTCGGTGAGGGCTTCAGCTGTATATTGCGGGCGGCTCATGGTTACACCATGTACTGCATTCCACCTGTCCGGGGCAAGTCTCTATATATTAATGTAATGATGAGGGGAGTGATCTCCTTTGTTCCAACAAAAAAGGCCGCACCATGAAAATGATGCGGCCAGTGATTGCATGTGTGGAAGTGGCTAGTCGCCAAACAGTCCTTTGATGGTGTCACCGACTTTGCCGGCGCCCTCGCTGACGCCGTCCACAGCCTTGCCGAGCTGTTCCTGAAGCTGCTTGCTGACCTGTGTGACGGTGCCGGTTACGTCGCCGGTCATCTCTCCAAGGATAATGGCAAAGGCTTCAGCCGGAGAGGTCTCTTTGTCCTTACCGATATCTTTGAGGTGGATATCGGGGAGGGAGATGCCAACACCATCGTCGCCAAAGGCCTTCAGCAATGAACCGCCCATGTTGATCTTACCATTTTTGACGATGAAGTTTTCAATTACGATCTTCTTTTCAGCACCGGTCTCTTCAGTGGCAGCAGAATCTTGCTTCTTATCTGCTTTCTTCTCACTGGCTACGGTCTTCTTGATGTTGTTGACGATGGTTTTGAAGTTGTCAGTGTTGCCTTTCTTCTCATAGGAAATAACAGGACCGTCCACGTAGATTTCATTGATAACGATGGTGTCTGTGGTCAGGGAATCGGTGTCGAGCTTGACGCTGATTTTGTCGCACTCAACTGCGCTGGGCATAGAGAAACCCTTGGGGTTACCAAGCAGGAAATCATCCAGGGAGACTGCGCCGGAGAAGATGGAAACATCTGCCGAGCCTAGTTTTACTTCGGTTTTGGTGATTTGAGGGCCAAATTTCTCCGTGGCTGTTTTGATGATGGGGCCGAGATTGGAAACGCCGATAATAAGGGCGGCAGCGATGCCGACAACGAGAACGCCAAGGCCGATAAGCAGATATTTTTTCATGTGAACTCCTATGGGAACGTGGTTTGATCTTTGGAAGAATAGGCTACTTGGAGCGTCAGGGCAATGGGGTTTGTGAAATAAATCAGTCAAGTGACGGGAAAGGAGGCTCTGCGAAGTGTCTCATACCCTTGGTTGAGATGCCAACAAGCCCCGTATCCATGGATGGCCCTGGTCTGTCGAGCTGTAGTGGAGCGTTGTCAAACACTGTCGCTTCAAGATTGCGGCAAAGGGCTGCGGCATGATCAGCGGCTTCATTCATCAGTGTATCCAATGATGCTTTTCTTTTTGCTCCGGTAACTGGATGAGTGAAAGAGATCTCCCCGCGGAGACGATCTGCCTGGCGCAGGAGTTGTGGAGCATAAAAGAGCATTGCCAACTCTGCGCCTACACGGGGCAGGGATCGGCGGAGGGAATACAGGATGCGAGCAAGCATGGGACGAGGATAAAGGGCCTGGAAGGATGCATAGATTCTCCAAGCTGTTGCGATCCCATTCTGTGCATCTTCCGTATTCACTTTGGCGGCGCGAGCAAGGTTCGCGACAGGAAGTCCTTTTGTTATGAGATCGGGACATCGACGGAGTAATACTTGGAGTCTGTAGTTCGAGCGTCCGAGTTTTCCCGGGCATGCCACCATATCCATAAGGGATTCCAATGCGCGATGATGCTGTCGGCTCATGGATTTGGCGGTTGCATCATCTGCGTAATAGTCGCCGGTGAAATACCAGACCAGAGGATGCATGGTGACATCGGCAAAAATATGAGAGGCCATACCTACCAATAGAGCTGCGGGGAGTGTCTTGTCTTTGGCTTGGGCTGCATGCCGCGCCTGCATTCGGAGTAGTTCGAATGTATCTTGGGCTTCGGACCCATGAAGAGCATGAGCCAATTTCTCCAGCGGCATGGTCTTCGGCATGGCTGCATAGAATAGCGCGTCATGGAAAACCGAGCCGAGTAGCAGGGCGTGTAGTTTGCTGAAGCAGTGAGCGAAGCGGGTATCCTTGAGTCGGGCCGCTGTTTTTTCCGCGATAGTGAAGTGGATTAGATCTTTGGGCACTGGAAATCTTCCTTGCTGGTTGCGCTTTCATCACCTTACTTGATAATGTGCGCCTCGCAAAGGAAGACTTCATATTATTAAGGAATACATCATGGTAAAATATCTCATCAATGAGCAGTACGACGTGCAGGAGCCTGAAGTTGCGAAAAGTTTTTCCAAAGGGGAGAAGCGTGAAGACTATGCTGACTCTTGGAATAATACGGGCAACATCATTCTCATGGGGTTACCAGGCTGTGGCAAGATAGAGCTTGGTACTCTTCTCAAGGAGAAGACTGGACAGGAGTTAATCGTACCTGCTGAAGTGGATGAAGCTGTTGAAGCTCTGAAAGGGAGTGGTAAGATTGTCGTCCTTGAAGATGTTTTGGTGGAAGATCAAAACGTTCAGCCTCTTATTCATGGTGCCGGAAAAAGCTTCTATTTGATGGCTGATTCCAACACCCTTTCACAGCGTGTGGCTGAGCGAGATGGGGTAGAGGACCGTGAGCAATTGTGGCGTGACCTTTCTGCTCGTCTGGCCGTGATGGAGCCAATGTTTTATGGTGCGCTTCATTTTATTTTGCAGGCTGCCAAACCCACTGAGGAGATGGCCGAAGATGCAATGGAAAAAATTGCCTTTTAGGAGTTTTTTCTCATGTAAATGCATGTCAAGCAGTGACATGCAATAGGCTTTGCGCTAAACAATGAATCCCAAACGACACAACATCATTTTTATGGAGCTTTGCTGATGCCGCAAAAGAATCTCAGGGTCGAATTCATGGCCATGACACCGGATGCTTTGTCCCTCATCTACGCCGCTTTCCGTCAGTGTTATCACGCCGGATTTGTGGCCGATATGTGGCCTAAGCTCCTGTCGGGCGAGGTCGATCCAGAGGTCCAGGCGGACTTTGTCAGCAAGACCATGGAGTCTGGGCACGACAGCCCCGTTGAGCATGTGTCCTTTACGTTTGCCATTGAAGGGATTTCCCGAGCTTGTTCTCATCAGATTGTGCGTCATCGTCTTGCATCGTACTCCCAGCAGAGTCAGCGTTACGTCGCTGAAAATGACATGGACTACATCCTGCCGCCTGCGATCGCCAAGATCCCCGAGGCTCGGGAGCGGTTTGAGCAGTTCATGGGAGAAGTGCAGTCCGCCTATAGTGATCTTCGTCAGATTTTGGTGGACCATGGGCGTAAGTCCAAGGCCAATGAGGATGCTCGCTTCGTGCTGCCTCAGGCCGCGGAGACCAAGATTGTTATGACGATGAACTGTCGTTCCTTGCATCACTTCTTTCATTTGCGTTGCTGTAACAGAGCGCAGTGGGAGGTTCGTGCTGTGGCCGACGCCATGCTTGAGATTTGCAAGGAAAAGCTGCCCGCGCTCTTTACCAAGGGCGGCGCTCGCTGCGAACAGCTCGGATTCTGCCCGGAATCGCCGAAATTCGCCTGTGGCAAGTATCCTACTCGCGAAAAAATCAGTTAAATTTTTCCAACAGGTCGGGAGAAATCCCTAGTCGCCGGAACCCGCATGATGCTTTGATCCTGAGTGTCAGGTGCCTTTATGCGTGTTATTTCGGTGTGTTGTTTGTGTTCAAAAATGGTGGTCCCTTGCGAACCCTTGGGAATCAAGGGATTGCGCCGATCTTGCAAAGTGAATTAGAACACGTGTTTCTTAGTGATAATTGTTTTTACTTTTATATTCTTAGTTATTTCGAGCGTTTATCTTTATGTCGAGGCCAGATCGACTGAAAAACTGTGAAATTGTACTTGAGAAAAAAAATCTTGGGAAAAAGAAAAATAATGAAATTTTGAGCTTTTTCTCGAATTATAAAATTTAGACTGTGTAAAACTATTTCACCAGATGTGGAAAAGTCTACTTCGTTCATGAAAGACAAAAGGCGGGAAGCCTTGTCACGCCGTTGTTTCATTAGGGTTTCGCCGGGAACCGTTGGCTCATCGGGTTTTTTGAAAAAAATCATTTAAAACAAATGGTTAAACAATCGCTGGGTTGTAGATAACCTAAGTCCCTCTTTATGAATACGATTGGAATACGAGAATTGTCCCCTACTAAACATTCCACTATCACCGACAACATGACGAATACTGCCTGGAAGCAAATCCTCCGCTCGCTAGAGAAGAGCCTCAACCCCGGTGTTTATACCGTATGGATCAAACCGCTGCGCGGTACGGTCGAAGGTAATAAACTGACCATTTGTGCACCCAACGACTTTGTAGCCAACTGGGTACGCGACCGTCTGCTCCAGGTAATCAAGGAAACTGCGGCTCAGGTGTTGGGTAATGAACCCAAGATCACCGTAGTGGCTAATGTAGAAAAGAAGAGCGTGGCTCCGGTAATCAAGAAGCCAGTTCGTAGCAAACCGTTGGGCGAACGTGTGCAGGCCAAGGAAATAGGTCTGCCCATCGTTAATGCGCCCAAACCGATCCCGGTCCAGAATTGGCGGTTTTCCTTCGATGACTTTGTTGTCGGTCCCAGTAACGAACTAGCTCTCGCTGCAAGCAAGTCCATCAGCAATACTGCATTTGCTTCGGATCACCTTTTCCTGAGTTCTGGTCCCGGGCTTGGCAAGACCCATCTCCTGCACTCCGTAGGACAGCAGCTCTGCAAGGTCTCCAATCGAAATAATCTCCGCGTAGCTTGTCTCTCTTCTGAAGATTTTGCCACCCGCATGGTGCTTGCCATCAAGGGCCGTCAGATCGATCAGTTCAAAACACAGTTCCGTGAGAATCTCGATGTTCTCCTGCTTGAAGACGTCCATTTCTTCCAAGGTAAGGAGAAGATGCAGGAAGAACTCCTTTGTACCATGAATGCACTTCGTGACCGTGGCTGCAAAGTGGTTCTTACCAGTTCCTTCCTGCCCAAAGAATTTTCCGGCATCGATAATCGTTTGGTGTCCCGGTTCTGTTCAGGTTTCCTGGCTCACATCAATCGTCCGGATATGGAAACCCGTCGCCGTATCGTGCTCGAAAAGGCTCGGAGGCTTCAGGTGGCCGTGCCGGTCGAAGTGACAGACCTTCTGGCGGAGCGTATCACTACCGATATCCGTCAGCTTGAGAGCTGCCTCAATAACCTTGTCCTCAAGGCTCGTTTGCTCAACCGCGCCGTGACCATGGACTTGGCCTGGGAAGTGCTCGACAACTATGCTGTTCCCAATGCAGCACCGGATTTCGGTCACATTATGGAATTTATCTGCAAGAGCTACTCCCTCTCTGAGGACGAGCTCAAATCCAAGAGCCGTAAGCGCCAGATCGTTTTGGCCCGCAATACCGCTTTCTACCTCGCCCGCAAGCACACGGACCTGTCTCTCAAGGCAATCGGTGAGAAACTCAATCGCCGTCACTCCACCGTGTTGAAAGGTATTACCAAGGTCGAACGCGAAATATCTCAGCAGACCCCGCTTGGGCGTCAGATCGAGAAGACTGCGGAACGGCTCACTCCTTAAGCCCCCCACATGTTTCCCCGGGGCCGCGACGCATCAGTCACATGATAAAGCGGTTCCCGGGGACACATTTTTTGCCCTGCTGGTCGCGTGAACTGGCAGGGCATTTTTCTTTGTTATTTGGGCTCCACAGTCTGGGCTGTAGCGAATAATGAAGTTGGCCGAGATTTCCCTGAGTGAGGAAGTCCCGGCCAATTATTATTTCGAGATAGGATTAAGATTTACGACTGTTGCAGTTCTTTGAGTCTCTGCTTCGCTTTCTCCGGATCAAGGCCACGTTTTTTGGCAATGAAAGGAAGGTTGTCTTCTGCATCTGAGGCGCGCACGTAACAAGGCTCGATGGAATCCTCCGAATAATCAGCAGCAACAGCCGCTTCAAGGAGCACTTCTGGAGACGGAGTGTCCCATGCTTTGGGAAGAAGGGTGAATCCTTGATTGGTTTCTGCGAGATTTTGGAAATAATCAATGTTTTTGCGCAGGCCGCTGCCCATGATCATTGCCGTGTCGCTGATGGCTTTAATGCGCTCTACAGCCTCTTCTACGGGTAGGTAAGTAAGCGGTTGAGCCTCACGCATTGACGGCACGTTGAAGGACTGAATGTAGACAATGCCTCGACGGGCGTAGGTGACTACATGCAGGATGCCGTTGGTAATCTGCGCCGGACCTGAAGCGAGGTAGCGAAGATGGTCAATACCAGCGAGCTTGGCGCCACATCCAGCAGCCAAGCCTTCGGCGGCAGCAAGAACGAGGCGTAGGCCTGTGAAGCTGCCAGGACCACGCACGCAGGCCACACGGTCGATGTCAGACATGGACAAACCGAAGCTGTCGAGCATGTCTTTGAGGCCGGGCGTCAGAAAACGATTGGATTCGCCAGGGACGTTCCATTCACGGGAGGCGAGCATGCGATAGCTGTCGCCTTCAGGCTTGCCCAGTACGATCTGCAAGCGTTCTTCAGCCCCGCCCATGGCGAGGATGAGGCCGGGAGCCTTAGGAGAGGATTCTTCGGAAGTCATTGAATATCGCCAGTGCCATGAGCATGAGGAGGAGCATGATGCCAAAACGCATGGCCAGCGCCTTCCACTTCTCGCTTAAGGGACGTCTGAAGATGATCTCCAGACCACAAAATAAAATATGTCCGCCGTCAAGGACAGGGATGGGCAGCAGGTTGATGATGGCGAGGTTAATGGAGATAACCGCCACCATTGCCAGCAAGTCGAAAATGCCTGATTGGGCACTGCTGTGGACCATCTGAGCCAGCATGATGGGACCACCAATCTGATCAACGGGAATGAGTCGTTCAATAATGGAGACAAATCCTTTGACGACGACCTTGGACATGTTCCAGGTGTGCTCCAGCGCGATCATTGCGCCCAGTCCATCAACGGGGTGGTATTCAATTTTGCCACCCTGACTGATGCCAACCATGGGGACTGTGACCTCTTCGCCAAACAGGTTTTTCACCGTATTGACCTTTGGGGTCACGTTCAGCGTAAGCTGTTCTTCGCCGCGCAGTACCTTGAACTCAAGGTTGCGGTCACCATTGTCACGAATGGTCGTGACCATGTCACTCCAGGAGTCGATGGGAGTGCCGTCGATGGAGAGGACGCGATCTTCAAGCTGGAAACCTGCGGCAGCAGCAGGGGAGTCGGCCATGACACCGCCCACTGTGGGGAGAATGACGCCTTGGCCCTGTGCCAGCGCGAGGAACCAGTAAATGATGAACGCAAGGACAAAGTTGAAGAACGGTCCGGCCGCTACAACGCACATGCGCTGCCATGCGGGGCGGTTGGAAAAGAGTTCGTGTTCTTCAAACTCGTCGTCATCTTCCTCTTCTCCGGTTTCGCCTGCCAGAGCGACATAGCCGCCCAGAGGAACCAGCGAGAGTTTATAGTCGGTTTTACCAGAGGTGAAGCCTGCTAGCTTGGGTCCAAACCCGAGAGAAAAGGCTTTCACTCCCATGCGGAACATGCGAGCAACGGCAAAATGGCCGAGTTCGTGAAAGAAAATCAGGCCGCCAAGGGCCAGGATAATTGCGATAGCACTTGTGAGCATGTTGTCCTCTTATGTCACGCTGTTTTGTAATGCGCGACAACGAACAGTATAAGCATTCATTCCTATTTGGCTAGGCACTTATAAATAATTTGCCTAGAGGTGGGCGGCAGCTTCGTCTCGCGCCATGCGATCCAGTTCCAGCACTGCCTCTGGTGTGGATACGTCCACAGCGGTGTGACGGTCAAGAGCTGCCTCGATCATGGCAGGGATATCCAGATAGCGGATTTCCTCTTTGAGGAACGCGGCGACAGCGATCTCGTTGACGGCATTGAGCACAATAGGGTGACTCGGACCAGCGTCGTATGCCTCGCGTGCAAGACGGAGACAGGGGAAAGCTGTGAGATCGGGTTCCTCGAAAGTTAGATTACCCACTTGAGCGAGATTGAGCTGAGGCACATCCACTTCGACACGCTTGGGGAAGCAGAGGCAGTGGGCGATGGGAACCTGCATGTCAGGGTTTCCAAGGTGAGCCAGTTGTGAACCATCAACATATTCCACCAGAGAGTGGATGATGGACTGCGGATGCACAACCACATCCACCATTTCAACGGGCAGGCCATACAGATGGCAAGCCTCAATGACTTCCAGTCCCTTGTTCATGAGGGTAGCGGAGTCGATGGAGATTTTGGCCCCCATGTCCCAGTTGGGGTGGGCAAGAGCCTGGTCACGAGTGACCGTTTTGAGAAATTCGATGTCTTTACCACGAAAAGGGCCACCGGATGCGGTGAGGATAAGACGCTTGAGGTCCGTGTCGCTGTCGTGTCCTGCCAATCCTTGGAACAAGGCGTTGTGCTCGGAGTCGACAGGAAGGATGGTGGCACCGGACTGTTGGCACGCTTCACGGATAATATGCCCGCCAAGGACCAGCGATTCCTTGTTGGCCAGTCCGATCATCTTGCCTGTCTTGGCAGCTGCTAACGTGGGCAGGAAACCAGCGGCACCTACAATGCTTGAAAGCACGAGGTCTACGCCATCCATTGCTGCCAGTTCGCAGTATCCTTCGGGACCTGTGAGGATTTCCGGCGTATAGCCGCAAGGCAAATGCGCGATGAAGTCGTTCTTCACCTGTTCATTAAGCACACCAACATAGGGCGGCTGGAATTCGATACAGAGTTCAGCCAGTTTCTTGGCATTCCGTCCCCCCGCAAGAGAGGTTACGGTGAACATCTCCGGATGTTTGCGGATAACCTTGAGTGCGCTGTCGCCAATGGATCCTGTGGCTCCGAGAATACAGATGGAGCGAGGGAAATCAGGCAGAGTGGCATTTTCAGGCCATGGTGAGATATAGGTCTTCACGGAATCGCCGGGGTTATTTGAAGAACGGATGGAGTGTGGACAGCAGGCCGTAGAGGGGAACTACCAGCAGCATGGAATCCACGCGGTCCAGGAAGCCGCCATGGCCGGGCAGGATGTGACTTGAGTCCTTGACGTCCAGAGAGCGCTTGAGAGCTGATTCGAAGAAATCGCCCATCTGTGCTGCCACGTTCAAGGCTGCACCAAGAAGCACCCATTGCCACAGTGCGGCGTGACCAAAAGTGAGGCCGTAGACTGTAGTCAGTACTGTGCAGGCCGTAAGCCCGCCAATGCTGCCTGCCCATGATTTTTTCGGACTGACTTTGGGCCAGATTTTCTTGTTGCCCCACATGGTGCCAGCGTAGAAAGCTGCTGTGTCGGAAACAGCGGCTGCGCCGATAACCAACACACATTCCCACCGATTGAAATTCAGAAAGAAATGGAAATTGATAGGGATGTAAATGAGGCCTGTCAGAAAGATCATAGCCTGGACAAAGGAAGCGGTCAGATCTGTACTATATCGGTACAGGAAAATGAACGCTGCGGTCCAGAAGGCGAAGAACAACACTACTGCCGGATAGAACAGGTCACCGGTGGTAAATGCTCCAAGCAAGAGGAAGGTGAATGCGGTGCCAAGGCTTTTGACCGTCTTGATTCCCTGATGAGAGCGGAAGAGGTCGTAGAATTCCCAGAGGGTGAAACAGCAGAACAAGGCGAGGACCGTAAACAGCACCCAGCCCTGAAAAATCAGTGCGAGGGCAGGGATGACTGCGAGTGCAGCGGCTGTTGCGATCCTTTTTTGGTGTTGGGAAATATCCATATATATTTTCAGCGGGTTGGTTATTATAACGTGTAATGTACGAGTGTAACTTCTCTACGCTATTTACACCGCCGGGGCAATACGCTGGATGGACTATTCGCCGTTATCCAACTGGTCGCCGGTCTTGCCGAAACGGCGCTGGCGATTGCCAAGTACTGCGATGGCTTTTTCCAACTCTTCAGACGAGAAGTCTGGCCAGAAGATGTCGGTGAAATAGAATTCGGAGTATGCGCACTGGAAGAGCAGGTAGTTGGACAGTCGAAGTTCTCCGCTGGTGCGTATGATCAGATCCGGGTCCGGCTGACCTCCGGTCCACAGTTCTGCCGCAAACGCTTCCTCGGTGATCTCGTCTACGGAAATCCCCTTAGCAACAAGGGCCTTGGTGGCGCGCAGAATCTCATCGCGTCCCGAATAGTTGAGCGCGAGGTTGAGAGTCATGTCCGTGCAGTTCTTTGTCTGACGCATGACGTGCTTCAGTACTTGGCGAACAGCCATAGGCATATCGTCGATTTCACCCAGTACCTTGAGGCGAATTCCCTGTTCCTTGAGGCTCTTTTCTTCTCGCGTAAGGAAAGTCGTCAGTAGCTTGAACAGCGTCTTGACTTCAGATTCGGGGCGAGACCAGTTTTCCTTGGAAAAGGTGTACAGGGTCAGGTGCTTGACGCCCAGTTCGCGGCAGCGAGTGACGACGGCGCGGGCTGTCTCAGTTCCGGCCTTGTGGCCTTCGGTCCGAGGCAGCCCGCGCTGTTTCGCCCACCGCCCATTGCCATCCATGATGATGGCAATGTGGGCAGGGATATTCAATTCAGGCATTAGATTGCGAGGATTTCCTTTTCCTTGGCAGCAGCGGCAGTGTCAGCCTGCTTGACGAAATCGTCGGTCAGCTTCTGCACGTCGCCCTCACCTTTCTTTCTTTCGTCTTCGCTGATTTCCTTTTCTTTTTCCATGGATTTCAGCTGGTCATTCAGGTCGCGACGTACGTTGCGGATAGCGATTTTGCAGTCCTCAGTGTACTTCTTGGCAACCTTGACGAGTTCCTTGCGACGTTCTTCGGTCAGAGCCGGGATGGTGATGCGGATAACGCTACCATCGTTATTGGGGGTCAGGCCGAGGTCGGAAGCCAGAATGGCTTTCTCAACCGCTGCGAAAGCGCCCTTGTCCCAAGGCTGGATTGTCAGGGTTTTGGGATCCGGGACGGAGACAGAGGCGAGCTGGCTGACCGGAGTGGGGGTGCCGTAGTAGTCCACTACGATATTATCCACCAGAGCAGTGCTAGCGCGACCGGTGCGCAGCTTATCAAATTCCTTGTTGAGAGCGGCAATTGCGCCGTTCATGCGTTGTTTTCCATCATCAATCAGAGCTTGCATATTAGTCTCCTCCTTGAACAGTCGTTCCAATGTTATCGCCGTTGGCTGCCCTGCGGATGTTGCCTTCTTCATAGAGGTTGAACACCACGATGGGCAGTTCGTTGTCTCGTGCCATGGAAATGGCAGTGGAGTCCATAACCCCGAGACGCTTTTCCAGGGTTTCGATGTAGGAAACGGTCTCGTACTTCACGGCATCGTCGAACTTGGCGGGATCTTTGTCGTACACGCCGTCGACCTTGGTGGCCTTGAAGATGGCGTCGCACTTGAGTTCCAACGCGCGGAGGGCGGCGCCAGAGTCGGTGGTGAAATAGGGGTTGCCGGTACCGGCTGCACAGATGACCACGCGGCCCTTATCCATGTGGCGCAGGGCGCGGCGACGGATATAAGGTTCTGCCACTTCGGCCATGTTGAGGGCAGTCATGACGCGGGTATCGCAGCCATTTTTTTCCAGTGCATCCTGGACAGCCAGTGCGTTCATGACCGTGGCCAGCATGCCCATGTAGTCGCCCTGAGCACGATCCATGCCCTTGGCGCTTGCAGCCATGCCGCGGAAGATGTTGCCGCCGCCGATGACGAGAGCCATCTGCAGGCCTGTGGCTGCAACTTCGGCGATCTCTTTTGCGAATTGGTCGATAGCTTCGGGATCAATGCCGAACTGCTTCTCACCGGCGAGAGCTTCGCCGCTGAGTTTCAGTAATACTCGGCTGTACCGTGCTTTGCCCATATGTACCTCGTGTGTTGTTGGTATTGGTATGAACTCGCCCAAAGGCGATAGCATGTTTCAGGCTGCCGATAAAGGGGCGATTGCTTCGTGGCGATGATATTTTCATCGCGTCCGCACTCGCCCCTTTCACGACAGCCTGTATAGCAGTCAAAAAAAACGGGCCGTGCGGCCCGTTTTCCTTTTATTTAGTCTTCGTCGCTTTCTTCCGCTTTCGCGCCTTCGCCGAGGGCGATGCGCTGGAAGCTTGCGACCTCGGCGCCGCCGAGGATGTCCTTAACGGACTTCTTGTCTTCTTTGATGAATGCCTGGTTAACGAGGCAGACTTCAGAGAAGTACTTGTTGAGACGACCCATGACGATCTTCTCAGCAATGTTCTCGGGCTTGCCTTCGTCCATGGCCTGCTTCAGGTAGAGAGCCTTTTCCTTCTCCAGGATATCCTGGGGCAGCTCATCAGAGGTGATGCAGGAGGGATTCATGGCAGCGACGTGCATGGCGATGTCTTTGGCCAGCTCTACGTCGTCGGAACCCTTGAGCTCAACGATAGCGGAGAGCTTGTTATTGGAGTGGGAGTAAAGGCCCAGAACGCCATCGGTGGTGATCTTGGCGAAGCGGCCAACACCCATGTTCTCGCCGAGCTTGGCGATCAGGTCGGTAACGTCGGCAACTTCTGCGGGCAGATCTTCAGCTGCACCGGCAGTGACGTCCAGACCAGCGATCTTCTCAGACAGAGCAGCAGCGAAGGACTTGAAGTCGTCGCCCTTGGCAACGAAGTCGGTTTCGCAGAGAAGCTCGGAGATGACAGCGGTCTTGCCGTCTTCGGAGACGTAGGGGGTTACGAGACCTTCGGAAGTGGCGCGGCCAGCCTTCTTGGCAGCCTTGGACAGGCCCTTCTCGCGGAGGTACATGATTGCTTTTTCTTCGTCGCCACCGGACTCAACCAGTGCCTTTTTGCAATCCATCATGCCAGCGCCGGTCTTTTCGCGCAGTTCTTTAACCTGAGATGCGGTGATACCCATTATACTTACTCCTAGGGGCTAGAGACTAGGCCTCAGCCTTTTCTTCGGTTTTCGGGGCTTCTTCAGCGGGAGCTGCGGCCTTAGGGGCTTTAGCTTCCTCGGCAGCCTTGGCTGCGTAGTCCTTCTGCATGGCGCCGCCTTCGATGCAGGCGTCAGCCATGTGGGTGGCGAACAGCTTGATGGCGCGGATAGCGTCATCGTTACCGGGGATGATGTAATCGACCAGATCGGGATCGCAGTTGGAGTCGACGACAGCGACAACGGGGATACCGAGCTTGCGGCATTCCTGAACGGCGATGTGTTCGCGCTTGGGATCGATAACGAAAGCTGCTTTAGGTGCGCCGCCCAGATCCTTGATGCCGCCAAGAGCCAGATTCAGCTTCTTGACTTCACGGTTCATGCCCACTGCTTCCTTCTTGGTGTAGCGGGAGATGGAACCGTCTTCGAACATCTGCTCAAGGTTCTTGAGGCGATCGATGGAGCGCTTGATGGTCTGGAAGTTGGTCAGGGTGCCGCCCATCCAGCGGTGGGTGACGAAAGGCATGCCAGCGCGCTCAGCTTCCTGAGCAACAGCTTCCTGAGCCTGACGCTTGGTGCCGATGAAGAGCACTTTGCCGCCCTTGGCGACGGTGTCTACGATGAAGTCATGGGCGGTAGCAAACATCTTGACGGTCTGCTGCAGGTCCATGATGTGGATGCCGTTGCGGGCGCCGAAGATGTAGGGGCGCATTTTGGGGTTCCAACGGCGGGTCTGGTGGCCGAAGTGGACGCCGGTTTCCAGCATCTGCTTCATAGTTACGTAAGCCATGATAATCTCCTGGGTTTTTCGTCCATCCCGCGGTTCCATTTAGGAGCTCGTGCCATCACGAGCCACCCGGAGTTATGGGCGGGATGTGTGAATTAAAGTCGGGGGTACTTACCCCATCATTATATGATTGGCAAGGGGGAAAAGGGTGGTTTTTTCAACTTGTCATCTTTCGGCTTCGTTCATCAGCGTCTTGATTCGGTCACTGTGCTGCTGCAGATACGCGGTCAGTTTCATGTCGTTTCCGATCACTTGACCAAGCTGCGCACTTGTCATTTTTCGTTTGAAACCACCACCGGTATTTTGGTGATGGATACATCGAACCAATCCGCAGTATCGTATTTTCCCTCCATCGACACGAAGCTTAAGGTCATGTGCGATGTCGTCGATTTGCGAAGGAGAGTATCGGATGTCGAAATTCGGGCCGTCTGGCATGTGAGCTATACGAAGCAGATGACAGCATCCCATGACGGTGTCGGTTTCGCATATATAATCGTATTGGCCGAAATCCATTTGGGCGATCTGGCATTGGTCGGTCAGTTTGATCATGCCGGGGTAGACCACAGAGAAGCGTCGATGCAGATACTGGATCATTCGGGGTTCGGAGCCAAAGACAACTTTGCCTCCTACGACTGAAGTGTCCGGATGAGTATTCATTACAGATAAATAACGGACCAGCCAATCGCTTGGCAGTTCCACGTCATCATCGACATAGGCCACGAAATCACTTTGACGAACTTCCGGCAGAGCCCCCAACCAGTTGCGTGCGGCGGGTGCGCCTACATTGATTGGGAGAGTTACTACGTCGAAGTCGTTGTCTGGAAACAACGCTCTGGCTCTTTCGACGACCTCAGCACTGTGGTCTGTGCATCCATTGAGCAAGACTCTGATTTTAGCCGGTCCAATATTGGTTTGCGCCAGGCTCTCAAACGTTTTTTGTAGATCGTCTGCTTTGTTCCATGAGTACAGGCAGATGGTTACTGAATGCTTATCCAGCAAGGAGGCATTGACCGGGCTGGGGTGCCTGAGTTCCTCTATGCGCAGCCGTACAGGTTTCTGTCGCGGATCAATCGCAAGAGATCTTTCATACAGTGCCAGTGCCTGCTCCGTATCGCCCGATTTTGCATGGAGTTCAGCTGCAAGATTAAGTTGGATTTCACTGATCGGCTGGGAAGCAATTTCTGGCCAGAGTTTCATGGCGCGTTCAACGTCTCCCAGTCCGGCATAGTGTAAGAATGTCCGTTGCTTCCATTCCTCCTGAAAAAACTTGGGTGGATTGAAATTTTCAAGCCATTCAGGGTGGTTGTTGCCAGCATAATATTCCAACTGAAGAAGCTGGGATGCCGCAATGACATGGGCGGACATTCGATCCAGAACATCCGTCAGCAAGATTCGTTTGCGACGCATCATTGCTGGATCATTCATGACGGATCTGAAGTCGAGTAGCTGTGGATCAAGGTCGAAATATGCCATGCGCTCGAGTCGTGCGTCGATGGTCATATCGCCTGTCAGTCGTTGGGCCAGATCAAGCGCCTGCTTATGGAATGGTCCGAGGGCGATGGCCTTGCGGACCAAGCCCGTTATCCATTCCAGAGTTTTCGGGTGGGACGCAGCTTCCTTGTCACGCAGAATTCGCAACAAAAAGACAAGGCATGCCTCCAGGTCGGGCAGAAGGTTGTCACAATAGATTTCGAGGACGTTAAAAACGCCATCGAGATCTATGTGATCGAGCTCTTCAAAACGATCTGTCGGAATGTAACTGGCTTGCATCATGTTTGCGTCTGGTTTGTATTCAATAGTAGTATCGGAACTCAGAGGGGATTTCATTACCTGTTAATCGTTGAAAGCCTGTTCCATGAGGCGTTTGCCAAGGCCGCCAAAGTCTTTGGGAGCGTATCCGAAAACTTCGTTCCACACCTCGGTTGATTCCATGCAGAAATACAGTTGCTTATCCATGCCATGGCTACGGAGGCGGTCAACCATGAATTTGAATTGTTCAACGCGTAAGGGACGTAGAAGTCGTGCCTTGCCGTCCAGGCCGGGAACAAATTCATTATATATGTAACTGGTGTCCGGGAAGTTGTCCGCAATAATCGGATTGAGCTGCGGCATGCAGCGGAACGAGCCCAAGGACATGTATGCGATCTGCTCCGGCTTTACATAGTCGAAGATCATGTCGATGGTTTCTGCGTATCCCTCTTTCCAGCCGGGGTAGTGGATGATGGGATCGAAATGCAGACAGACCCGGAATCCGGCCTCGGCGCAGGTGCGTGCTGCTTCCAGACGTTCGCGCAGTGTGGATACATCGAACTCTTCGTGTTCATTGACGAAGGGGGCGTTCATCGACCATGCAGGAAGTACGCGGTCAGTGCGTTTAGCGGCATTCATCCATGTGAGGTCCACGACCTTGGATTTCAGTTCCAGCACCACGTTGTCAAAGTCGTTGAGAAAACCCACGAGGTCGTGGCTATAGCCTGTCAGGTGCTCGAGAGCCAAGGAGTCTGTGAACTCTCCAGTTCCCACCCGGTATCTGGTGTTCGGATCGGCTCCGAATCCATTTGCAAGTTCGGAGAACAGGTCGTTTTGATTCGCCCAGATCTTCAAGACGCGATCTTGAAAATAGGCTTGGAGAATGCAGTAGGAACACCGCATGGGGCAGTTTTCGCCAATGTGGATGATGCGGTAGCCGCAGCAGTGATAGGCTCGCGTTCCAGGGCAGAATCGCAGGAATTTGCCTTTGTATTCTTTCAGGTAGAGAGCCTGATCGTCTCCTTTATCAAATTCAATACGGTCTTGCTCAGGCGGGACTACAGTCCAAGGAATATTTTCGTGTGTGGTTCCGGCAAGGCGCTCCCGCACGCGATTGGCCATGAGTGAATCCTGCATGGATTCGTCCACGAATACATGGGCGATTTTGCGCAGATGGTGGGGCAATTCTACAGGTTTAGTCATCCTGTTCTCCCAACTTCCAGAGCGTTTCCCAAGTGGACATGCCAGCCATAGCCTCAAGGTCTTTGACAGCAGCAGCCAGTTGTTTGGCATCTTTGACCTGAATGGTCAGCTCTGCGCCACCAGTCTCAAAGTTGTTGGGCTGGTTCATGCGCCAGCGTGTGCCAGTGGTCAGCTCACTTGTGGCTTTGCTGAATGTGTCTTGGAGTTTGGATATTTCAGGATAGCGAATAGCTTTTGCGGCAACAGTGAGCCTTGCGATGGCGTCTTTGGGAGATAAGCCCTGACTAAGGATCTCGTTTAGTCCTGCGTCTTGAATTGTCGACTCAATGGACTGGTTGTTCATCTTGCTGGTCTCAAAAAGCCAATTGATGGTGTTTACTGCATTGGAGCGGGACCAAGAGAAGCGGGAGAACAGAGGCTCAAGGGCGTTCAGATCAGCTTCATCCATGCGGCCAAGAGTCGAGCCGGCGGCAAGAGGAACATTGCCAGCGGCCAAGTGCCCCTGCCAATTCTCCGGCATCGTCATCCAGCCGAGAAGGAGCTTGGCATCCTTGCTCTTGGGCTTAACACAAAGACGGGGCAGAATGTCCTGCTTCAGTGTCTTGTTGTCTACTTGTGAAGCAAAGTAGCGCAGGGCGGTCAGGCGCATTCCGTCGTCCACGGTGCGGTGTTCATTGTCAGCAAGATAGAGAAGGCCTTTGTCGAGCTCGTTGGCCTCTTGGACCAGACGCGCCAGCACAGGTAGCCCCATGTCTTTGAGTGCGGCCAGTCGGGCATGTCCTGCGACGAGTTCGTATTCTCCGCCCGTTTCGCTCACCAGAATCGGTGTAGTCTGTCCGAATTCATTGATGGATTTCATCAGCGATTCATCTGGATTGCATGTCCAGAACAGATGTTTGGCCTCGGCTTTGACCGTTTCGGGGGCGATCAGAATTACGTCATTTGAAAGCTGCAAAGTGCGCTCCTGGAATATATGGATATTTGTTGTAACTATTTGTAATTTTTAACTTATGTCAAAAGTGCGAATGTTCGTCTTATGAAAATCAAGTAATTTCAGCTTGATAAGTAACCGACTAATTCTGCTTACCCCACTTGACATTTTCGCGTTGGTCTTCCTATAGGACTAAATCTGTCAAAAACCAAGTGGCGTGTATCGCACAAGGTTTGAGGCAGGCCTGATATCAGGAAAGAACCAATAAATACACTGGAGTATGAGAATGCCTGACCTGAAAAACCAGAGAACATACGCACTCGTCGGTCACGGCGGCAGCGGCAAGACCACTGTGGCCGAGATGCTTCTTTTTAACGCTGGCGTTGTAAACCGCCTCGGGAAGGTCGAAGACGGCAATACCGTCCTCGATTATGAGCCCGAGGAAATCAAGCGTCGCGGTTCTATTCAGCCTGGCTTTGCCAGCTACAAATGGAAAAAGAATGATCACTTTCTCATAGATACTCCCGGTGACTCCAATTTCGCTGGCGATCTTTCCTACAGCCTCAAGGCTGCGGATGGCGCCGTGCTGGTCATCGACGCCGTCGACGGCGTCAAGCCGCTGACCCGCAAGGTATGGGCTCAGATTCAGGGCATGAGCCTGCCTTCCATGATCGTCATTAATAAAATGGACCGCGACCGTGCGGACTTCGATACCGCCTTCAACGGCATTTCCGAAGCACTCGGCGCTCGTCCGGCTCTTCTGTACTATCCCATCGGTTCCAAGGAAGACTTCAAGGGCGTCGTGGACATGCTGTCTGGCAAGGCCTTGATGTTCGGTGAAGACAACGCCGTATCCGAGGGCGAGATTCCAGCTGATATTGTTGACGAAGTCGAAACTATTCGCGAAACCATGGTCGAAAATATCGCCGAGTCTGACGAAGATCTTATGGAGATCTATTTTGAGGAAGGCGAACTGACCCCCGAGCAGATTACTCAGGGCCTCAAGGCCGGTGTCGCTTCTGGCGAGCTGGTTCCGGTGGTCGTTGCCGCAGCCTTGAACAACCAGGGCGGCCAGATGATTCTCGATAGTGTGCAGAATCTGATGCCTAGCCCGCTGGAGCATCCAGCATGGGAAGGCGAAGAGGGCGAGCGCGCCAGTTCTCCCGACGAGCCCCTGTCCTGCTTTGTTTTCAAAACCCTTGCAGACCCGTTTGCTGGTCAGCTGACAATTGTTCGCGTCCTGTCTGGCGAACTTAATCCTGATTCCCATCTGCTCAACGCTTCCAACGGCGAGAAAGAGCGTGTTGGTCAGTTGCTGTTGACCACGGGTAAGGAGTCCGCTCAGAGCAAGACTGCTATGGGGCCTGGCTCCATCGTGACGCTGGCCAAACTGAAGAATACCAAGACCGGCGAGACCCTTGTGGCTGAGAAGGACGATTTTAAACTGGTTAAGCCCGAAAAGGCTCCTCAGCTTATTACCTTTGCGCTGGCTCCGGCCGAGAAGGGCGACGAAGATAAGGTCTACGCTGCAGTTGCCAAGTTGCTTGATGAAGATATCACTCTGACTCTGTCTCGCGACGAAGAGTCCGGTGACATCCTTCTCTCCGGTATGGGCCAGAACCATATCGAGATATCTGTTGAAAAAGCCAAGCGCCGCTATAAGGCTGATATCGTGCTGAAGACGCCTAAGGTTCCGTACCGTGAAACCTTCAAGTCTCCTGCCAACGAAATTCAGGGCCGTCATAAGAAACAGTCTGGTGGACGCGGTCAGTTCGGCGATTGCTGGATCAACGTTACTCCCCGGACTTCCGGCGATGGTTATGAGTTCATCGACAAGATCGTCGGTGGTTCCATCCCGCGTCAGTTCATCCCGGCTGTCGATAAGGGTATCCAGGAAACCGCTGCCCGCGGCGTGCTCGCAGGGTATCCGGTCATCGATTTTGAGATCACTTTGTACGACGGCAGCTATCACAACGTTGACTCCTCGGAAATGGCGTTCAAGGTTGCCGGTTCTCTGGCATTCAAAAAGGCCGCCGAGAAAGCACAGATGGCTCTCCTTGAGCCCGTCATGCTGGTGACCGTCGCGGTGCCCGATGCCTTCATGGGTGACGTTATCGGCGACCTGTCCTCCCGGCGTGGTAAGGTGTTGGGCTCTGACTCCCAGGCTGGGCTGACAGAAGTGAAGGCTCACGTGCCCATGTCCGAAATGCTCAAGTATGCTCCGGACCTGAACTCCATGACTGGTGGTCAGGGTACATTCTTCATGGAATTCGCTGCCTACGAAGAGTGCCCGCCCCAGGAAGCACAGAAGGTTATCGATGCTTATAAGACTGCCAGAGA
This sequence comes from Pseudodesulfovibrio sp. zrk46, assembly GCF_012516435.1. NCBI lineage: Bacteria > Pseudomonadati > Thermodesulfobacteriota > Desulfovibrionia > Desulfovibrionales > Desulfovibrionaceae > Pseudodesulfovibrio > Pseudodesulfovibrio sp. zrk46. The sequence continues at coordinate 3,855,736 of NZ_CP051216.1, read as the reverse complement.
AGCAGACTAAGCAGGTTTAGTAAAATAGAAGCGAAGGGCGACGGGATTTCCGTCGCCCTTTTTCTTTTTCCATACCGATTCCCTTGTTTCATGCCCTGATTTGGTTTACTCATTCGTGAGCGATAACAATAAGGAAGAGTAAATGTTTCGACGTATTTTTTATGTAGTCATTTTGTATGTCATCACGGTTTATTATAGCATTCGCATGATGCGTGTTGACCCTGCCACCGCCACTCCCGAGGAATATGATTACTGGGGGTTCAAGTGGGCAGAAACCGCTGTCAAACTTGCCAAGTTGAAAGTGGAAGTGGACATGGGCAACATTGACCCCAATGGTCACTATGTTTTTATCGGTAATCACCAGTCCAATCTGGATATTCCTGTCGTATTCAATGCGCTTCGGAATTATCGTGTTCGCTTCGTCGCAAAGAAGTCTCTCTTTGATATCCCGGTATACGGCAAGGCGCTGGCCCATGCTGGCCACATCTCCATTGACCGTGAGAACCGCCGCGCAGCCATGAAGTCGCTGAACGAGGCTGTAGAAAAGGCAAAGTCTGGTTTTAGCCCGGTAATCTTCCCCGAAGGTACCCGTAACAAGAACCCTGAAGACCTCATGGAATTCAAGGTGGGCGGCATCATCATCGCTCTCAAGTCCGGTCTGCCGGTTGTCCCGTTCGTCATGACCAATACCAGCAAGATCATGGGTAAAGGCCAACTGATCCTTAACAACGGACCGACGATCCGCTTCAAGGCACTGCCTCCTATTGATACTTCTAAGTACTCTCTCAAGGATCGTGATAAGTTCACTGAGGAATTGCGCGAACTCATGCGTAAAGAATACAAGGAACTGCTCAAGAAGGGCTAAGCTGTATGGCATCCACGTCACTTACTCTCTACCCCCTTGGCGGTCTCGGCGAGATCGGCATGAACTGCATGGCCTACAAGACGGAAAAGTCCATGGTGCTTGTCGATTGCGGCCTGATGTTTCCAGAGGATTATCACTTTGGTGTGGACGTGGTGATTCCCTGTTTTGATTTCATACTTAAAAACAAGGAAATGCTTCACGGTATCGTCTTGACCCATGGTCATGAGGATCACATCGGTGCACTGCCGTGGTTGCTCCAGAATGTAGATGTTCCGGTCTACGGCAGCCAGTTTACCCTTGGTCTGGTTGAGAATAAACTCAAGGAGCACGACCTTGACCGTTGGGCTGATCTTCGCCCTGTGCGTCCTAATGATCGTGTCCTTATCGGTGATTTCAAATTCAACTTTTTCCCGGTTTGTCATTCCATCATTGAGGGCTATGGCCTTGGCATCGAAACACCGGTAGGTCGTATCGTTCATACTGGCGATTTCAAGATCGATCGCAACCCGTTGGGCGGTCATGCCACAGACTTGACCGCGTTCCGCAAGTTCTCGGAACCGGGTGTGCATCTTCTCCTGTCGGACTCCACCAACGTTGAGAGTGAAGGGTTTGCCCTGACCGAACGTGAGATCAAGGTTTCCCTGCGCGAGATTTTCTCCAAGGCCAAAGGCCGAATTCTGGTATCGCTGTTTTCCAGCCATATTCAACGCATGCAGGAAGTCTTTGATCTGGCCGATGCGCAGGGACGAAAAGTGGCGGTTTCCGGTCGTAGCTTGTATCGCAATATCGAGTTGGCCCGTGATATGGGGCATCTCAAAATCCCCAAAGGGACTTTCATCGATTTAGAGGGACTTGACCAATACGGAGACTCTGAACTGGTCTTGCTCATTACTGGCTCGCAGGGCGAACCTTTGGCCGCGCTTTCCCGTATAGCCATGGGACAGCATCGTCAGATTCAGGTGCGCCCAGATGACCTGTTCATCCTTTCGTCCCGATTCATTCCCGGCAACGTCAAGGCTATCACCAAGGTCATCAATAACCTCTATCGTTTTGGTGCCGAGGTTCTTTACGAAAAGATGCACGGTATCCACGCGTCGGGGCATGCCCATGCCGGAGAACTCGCCTTGATGATTGAGACGGTTCGTCCCAAGTACTTCATTCCTGTTCATGGTGAGTATCGCCATTTGGTCAAGCATCAGCGTCTCGCCATCGACTGTGGTGTGGATGAGCGTTCTGCCCTAGTGGTGGAGAATGGCCAGCCCGTGACATTTTATGAAGACGGTTACGTCGAGTATGGGCCTCTGTTTCCGGCAGATAAGATTCTAGTGGACGGTAAAGGCGTTGGTGACGTGGGGCAGTCTGTGCTCAAGGAACGTCAGCTGTTGGCAGGCGAGGGTATGGTCATCGTCTTGCTGGTACTTGATGAAGCCTCGGGTGAAATCACCATTGGGCCGGACATTCTATCCAAGGGCTTTGTCTTTGAAGAAGAGTATCGGCATCTTTTGGATGACGCGAAATGTATCGTGCTCGATGTTCATGAGAACATCGCTCCCGGTGAGACGCAGAAACTCAAAGAGCGCATTCGTTCCGCACTTCGTCGATTCTTCCGAAAAGTGCTCGGTCGCGACCCTGTCGTCGTGCCGCTCGTCATTTCTATCGAGAACAGTGAATAGAAAAAGTCGAGACTTATTCTGAAATAAAAAAGGCTACGGTACTCCGTAGCCTTTTTTTATTTCAGAAGTGGATTTCTCAGTGGGAGAACTGAAAAACTGTGCCTATTTTTTGACTTTCTTCATGCGTACGGCTGTGCCGTAGCAGGAGTAGTATTTGTCTCCTTCTGGATGGAAGGATACGGACTCGCGGTATCCCACGATGGCGTCGGCGTTGACATCAACCGCCTGTGCCATGAGACCGTAAAAAGCATTGTCAAAGGTATAACTGCGGCAGACGATCAGTCCGAAAGCAGACAGAATCTCCCGGCCGGGAATGGTTTCTGTGGTCATGATCTTCATTCGTCCGGCCATGTACATGTCCTTGGCCAGGGTCAAACGGTGATCCATTTTCACGTCTTCCCGTCGTGCTCCCGTCTTTTTGGGGGAACCAAATATGAGCGCCATGCTTCAGTCCTCTCTATAGATTTTCTAGAACGTGTTGAGATTGTATAGCCCACTGCGCAAAGTGGCGCAAGTGGGGGACTGCGAGAGTATGGGCGGGGGGCTTTCTCTCTACAGCGGATATAAAAAACCGGCTCAAGGAAAAACTCCTTGAGCCGGTTTATGTTGTTGCTTGTCAGGTCAGAACTTACGGCGTGACCTTCATCAGATAGGACTTGGCCGGGTCGAGGTACTCCTTGACCAGCTCCCTGATTTCTTCAGATGTGACGGACTTGGCGCGTTCGATGATGTCCTGCTCGTAACCGCGATCAAAACCGCGGGTGATGAGGCTTGCGGCCTGGCGACTGCGGGACAGCAGCGACTGATGCTGCTGGTAGTAGTCGCCCACCAGAATGTTGCGAGCGCGAACCAGTTCTTCTTCGGGAAGATCATTGGCCTGAAGATCAGCGATGACCTTGTTGAAACCTTCCAGAGATTGGTCGACCTTGTCAGGGCTTGTGCCGATGTACAGGGCCAGGAAACCGGTGTTGCGAGACTGCCAGAGCAGGGACGTTACAGTGTAAGCCAAACCTTGCTTGTCGCGGAGGTCGCGGAACAGGAGGCCGGACTGACCGGAAAGGGCAGCTTTGAGCAGCTCCAGACGCGCAGAGGCAACGCGATCCGTCTTGCCGGGGGTCGGGAAGACCATGAGCAGGTGGGACTGGTTGCGGTCCGGGAGATGCAGTGACGCTTCGCGTTCCTTGCCCCATTCCGGGGTGGTGAACTCGTAGGTGACACCAGGAGCGGTCAGGGTCTGGGATACCTCGGTTGCGAACTGCTGGATGGTGTCAGCGTCAAATTGTCCACAGACAGCGATGGTGAACGGCTGCATGGACTGGCGGCCCCAGAATCGCATGATGTCGGCCTGACCGAAACCTTCTACATCCTCGATGGTGCCCTGATGCAGCATGGCGTAGGGACCCGTCTTGTAGAGGAACGGGAAGAGGTGACGGAAGGCGAGGCCAAGGGGGCGATCTTCACGGCGTTTGATGCCGGAAATCTGATCCTGCTTTGCGCGTTCGATCTCTGCTGTGTCGAAAGCCGGTGCGGTGAGCACGTCGCGTACCAGTGGCAGTACTTCACCGGTGAAGCGAGTGGGGAACTTGGTCTCCAGAGCGAATACGTTGCGACCGGAGCTGGAGCCCAGAGACGCTGCGTGGTCGGAAAGGAAGTCCTGCACCTCGGTAGCGGACATTGTCATCGTGCCACGAGTGAGGGCCTTGGCAGTGAGAGCGGCGAGGCCCTGCTGTTCAGGGGTGAGTTCTCCGTCACCACCAGTCCAGTAAATGGAGATGCCGGTGTAAGGCAGTGTGTTGTCGGGCAGGAGTACGAGCTTGTTGCCGCCGGGTAATTCGATTTCACGATCAGCGGTGTCAACAATCGCGGTCTGTGCCTTTTTGATGCCGTTTTGAACGGGCCAGATATTTTCTGTCACTGCAACCAGTTCATCAGAATTCATGTCACTGGATTCAGGGGTGAGGATTACAGTGGAGAGTTGATCCGGGCGGATGAAACGCTCGTACAAAGCCTTCATTTCATCGCGATTCACCTGGCTGAGTTGGAAGAGATAGTTCTGCTCAGCCTGTTCTCCGTCTTCAAAGAACTGGAGGTAGGCGGTCTTGCTGGCGAGACCGGAAAGGGTCTCCTTGGCAAGGAACATGGAGTCTTCGATGTTCAGGCGGGCGCGTTCAATTTCACGATCCGTGAAGTTTGCGGCGTCAAAAGAAGCGAGCTCGGTCATGAGTTCGTTCCAGAACGTGTCTACCTTGTCAGCGTCGAGGGTCGCGTGGATGTACAGCATGCCGCCTCGTTCCAAGGTGAGGGGGGAGATGGAAATGTCGTCCACTAACTGCTTTTCGTACTTGAACTTACGGTAGAAGCGAGAAGTATCATCGCCACCTAGGAGCTGGCAAAGAATGTCGAGTCCTGCGATCTCAGCGGCTGCGCCGTTGGGGATCGGGAAAGCTGCGCCCATATATACCTTATTCCATTGACCTGTGAGCTTCACCACACGAGGGCCCTTACCGGCTTCAGGAATGGTGATCATCTCAGGTGGAGTCAAAGGCTTGGAGTTTTTCAGGCCGCCCAGCAAGCGTTCCGCTTCTTCCAGAGCTTTGTCAGGGTCAATTTTGCCCACGATGGCCAGCATCATGTTTTGCGGCTCGTAGTAGCGGGCGATGTAGTCCTTGATGTCATCTCGAGAGATGTTCTGGACGGTTTCACGGAAACCGATGATGGGCCATTCGTAGGTGGTGTCGGGCCAGATCATTCCCTGCAGAGTCTTGAAGAGCTTGCTGCCAGGAGTGTCCTCGCCGCGTTCCAACTCCTCGAGAACAACCTTCTTTTCACTTTCCAATTCTACAGGATCAATGGCCGGGTTGAAGGCCATGTCAGTGATGACGTCGAGGCCCAGATTCAACTGATCATCGGGGACTTCGACAAAATACACCGTGTAGTCAAAGCTGGTGGCTGCGTTGATATTACCGCCAACCTCTTCGATCTGGCGGGCAGAGTCGCCAACACCGCGCTTTTCAGTGCCTTTGAAGACCATATGCTCCAGCAGGTGGCTGATGCCCGCGATCTCTGGATTCTCGTATGCGCTGCCCGCGTGTACGTAAAGGCGGGCATTGACCAGCGGAAAGCGGTCATCTTCCTTGATGAGGACAGTCAGTCCATTCTTGAGTTTGACGACTTGCGTCTCACCCTTGGCCATTTCGGCCAGTGTTGGGAGCGTGGCAGTATCCTTCATAGTCTCCGTTTTCTTGTTCATGTGTGCCTGGCAGCCGGTCAGGAGCATTAGCAGTCCCCCCAGCAACAATAATCTCTTAAACATCTTATATCTCCATATGTGTCGCTCAAAGTGTGGAGCGAGTAGGGCAGTCTTTGTTCTCTCTTTATCATATGTAGATAAATCTCATTTCAACCGAGGCAAGGTTTCATTTCTAATGTGAAAGCCGCCGAAGGCGAACCCTACCCGAGCCGTGACGAATTGCAACCCGGTTATGAATCTTGCATGGATTTTATTGTTTCAAACAAGTGTTTTTCTGGTGGATTGACCGGTCAGTCAATTTTATCAAAAAAAATGAAAAAAAGTTTGTAAGCGACAAAAATGTGGATTGACCGAGCGATCAATGGGGTTTACGGGCATCGCCCCCCTTCGCGGAGTGGTGTCGGAAGGTGGTCGTGAGTGGTTGGAGGCGTTGACTTTTTTTTTGTAGCATGCGTAGGGTTTTCTGGCTTATTGTCGAGGGAATTTGTGTGTTTAACCTAACGGAGGAATGGAATGTCCATCAGTTACGCACCTGCCGGCAAATCCGGTAAGTGGGACGGCGTAATGGACTGGCTCCAGATGCTTTCTGGTGCGAGTTTGATCTTGTTCATGTGGTGCCACATGCTCTTGGTCTCCAGTGTCGTTATTAGTCCCGCTGTCATGAATGGTATCGCCCACTTTTTTGAGGCGACCGGTATGGCACAAGTCGGCGGTCCGCTCATTTTTCTGGTGTTCCTGACGCACTTCGTGCTTGCTGCCCGCAAGATCCCTTTCCGCTTCGACGGACAGGGAACAGTCTGGCAGCACGCAAAGATGATGCGCCACGGCGACACCTGGCTGTGGGTTGTCCAGGCCGTGTCTGCCATGATCATCCTGATCATGGGCTCCATCCACATGTGGGTGGTTCTGACCGACCTGCCGATCACCGCTGCCAAGTCCGCAGCCCGAATTCAGGGAGGATTCTGGGCTGTCTTCTATCTCATCCTCCTTCCAATGGCTGAACTTCATGTTGGCATCGGTTTCTACCGTATTGCCGTGAAGTGGGGCTTCGTGAAGGACAAGGAACGTGCGAAGTTCAAGCGCGGTGAGAATATCCTCACCCTCATGTTCATCGTTATCGGGCTGATTACTCTGGTCCGCTTCATGTTTCTGAACGTTAATTAACGGAGAATACCATGCAGACTATCTACACCGATTTACTTGTTGTCGGCGCGGGTCTGGCTGGTGAGCGTGCAGCTGTGGAGGCTGCCGACGCCGGATTCTCCGCCATCTGTCTCAGCCTGGTCCCGGCCCGCCGTTCCCACTCTTCCGCAGCACAGGGTGGTATGCAGGCTTCGCTGGGTAACAGCGTCATGGGTGAGGGCGACTGTCCTGACGTGCACTTTGAAGACACGGTCAAAGGCTCCGACTGGGGTTGTGACCAGGAAGTTGCACGTCTTTTCGCCGATACCGCTCCCATTGAAATGCGCCGCCTCGCTCACTGGGGTGTGCCGTGGAACCGCGTTGTTCCCGGCAAGTCCATTTATTACAAGGGCGGTAAGCAGTACGAGAAGGTCGAAGCCAAGGAAAAGGAAGGCCTCATCATGGCCCGCTCCTTTGGCGGTACGGCTAAATGGCGTACCTGCTACACTTCTGACGGTACCGGGCATGCGGTCATGTGTACCATGGACAACCGCTGTGCCCAGGCTGGTGTTGAAGTCCATGACAAGACCGAAGCCATTGCTTTGATCCATGATGGTGAGACCTGCTCCGGTGTCGTCGCTCGTTGTCTGCGCACCGGTGAGCTGATCACCTACCTCTCCAAGGCCACCATGATCGCAGCCGGTGGTTTTGGTCGTATCTATCCGAATACAACCAACGCTGTCATTTGTGACGGTGGGGCGCACACCATGTGTGTGGACACCGGGTTGGTTCCCATGGGCAACATGGAAGCCGTCCAGTTCCATCCCACCGGCATCGTGCCCACGGACATCCTCGTGACTGAGGGGTGTCGTGGTGACGGCGGTACGCTCCTCGACGTGAACGAGAAGCGTTTCATGCATGAATACGAGCCCGAGAAGGCAGAACTCGCCTCCCGCGACGTGGTGTCCCGTTGGATGACCCACCACATGCGCGAAGGCCACGGCGTCAAGTCGCCTTATGGCGAACACCTCTGGCTCGATATCCGCCATTTGGGCGAAGAGCACATCACCGGTAAGCTTCGTGAAGTGTACGAAATCTGTACTTACTTCTTGGGCGTTAATCCGATTCATCAGCTCATCCCGGTCCGTCCGACCCAGCACTATTCCATGGGCGGCGTTCGTACCAACAAAGATGGTGCCGCTTATGGCCTCAAGGGCCTCTTCGCCGCCGGTGAAGCAGCCTGCTGGGACATGCACGGCTTTAACCGTTTGGGTGGTAACTCTCTGGCTGAGACTGTTGTTGCTGGTGGTATCGTTGGTAAAAAGATTGCCGAGTACCTTCAGGGTTGTGAAACTGAATTCAAGACCGCGCTCATCAACGACGCAGTAAAGAAGCAGCAGACCCGCATTGACGATCTCCGCACCAGCGCCAATGGCAGCGAGAACGTCTACAAGGTTCGCGCAGCCATGCAGGATGCCCTGAACAAGGGAGCAAACATCTTCCGTACTGAAGAAGGCCTCAAGGAATGTGTCGTATCCCTGCAGGACACCCTCGTTCGTGCAAAGAATGTTGGTCTGCGTTCCAACGGCAAGGGCGTGAATCCGGAACTGGCTGTAGCCCTCAAGCTGGAAGGTCAGGTCAGGATGGCCCTTATGGTCGCGTATGGCGCTCTTATGCGCACGGAATCCCGTGGTTCTCATAACCGCGAAGACTTCCCTGCACGTAATGACCGTGATTGGCTCAACCGTACCCTGGCGTACTGGAAGAAGCCCGATGATGATCTGCCCACCCTCAAGTATGAGGATGCAACCGAGGTCGTGGAGATTCCTCCGGGAGACCGTGGTTACGGCAAGTCCGAAATCATCAGTGCCGACACCCCCAAGGGAAAGGATAAGTAAATGTCCAGATTGCTGAAATTCAATATATTCCGGTACAATCCCCAGGACGAGTTGTCCGAGCCGCACATGGAGGAGTTCGTTCTCGAAGAGACCGATTCCATGACCCTGTTCATCGCGCTCAACCGTATCCGTGAAGAGCAGGACCCGTCCCTCCAGTTCGACTTCTGTTGTCGTGCTGGTATCTGTGGTGCCTGCGGCATGGTCATCAACGGACGTCCGGGGCTGGCCTGTCATACCAAGACGAAAGATCTGCCTGGTGAGATAACGCTTCTCCCGTTGCCGGTCTTTAAATTGGTAGGTGATCTCTCCGTGGACACGGGGACTTGGTTCCGAGAAATGTACACTCGGACAGAGTCCTGGATTCACACCGAGAAAGAGTTCGATCCTTCTGCTCTTGAAGAGCGTATGGACAACAAGGAAGCCGTGGCTATTTATGAGCTGGAACGTTGCGTCGAATGTGGCTGCTGCGTTGCTGCTTGTGCCACCGCTCGCCTCCGTGAGGATTTCATTGGTGCAGCCGGTCTGAACCGTGTTGCCCGTTTTCTCATCGATCCTCGCGATCAACGGACCGAGAACGACTATTATGAAATCATCGGTAATGACATGGGTATCTTCGGCTGCATGGGCCTCCTCGCCTGTGAAGACGTTTGTCCCAAGCATCTGCCGCTCCAAAATCAGCTTGGCTTCCTGAGAAGGAAAATGGGTATTACTTCCCTCAAGCGTCTTTTCAAAAAGTAGTTGAGAGTATGCCGGGAAGAGTGCAAGCTCTTCCCGGTTTTTTTATATCAATACTAGAGTGTTGGTCGCTGATACTGCGGCCCCTGTCCGTGAATAGGGCAAGGAGATGTCATGAGAGAAATTCAGGCTGCGGATGTGGTCGAAGCAGTCGCCAAGATGTGTATCAAGGCGAATACCGAGCTTCCCCAGGATGTTCGCAACAAATTTGAGCAGGCCATGGAAGAGGAGACTTCTCCTTCGGCCAAGGAAGTTTTGCGCCAGTTGCTGGAAAACGCAGATCTTTCCAAGGAAACCAAACTGCCTCTGTGTCAGGACTGTGGTTTGGCTGTCTTTTATATTGAAGTCGGTGACGACTGCAAGGTGGTAGGTGGCAACCTGCGCGAGCTGATTAATGAAGGCGTTCGCAAGGGATACGATGAAGGCTTCCTGCGTAAATCTGCTTGTGATCCGCTGACTCGCGCCAACACAGGTGATGGTACCCCGGCTGTCATTCATTTCGATATGGTGCCGGGTGACAAACTGAAGATTGCCTACATGGCCAAGGGCGGTGGTGCCGAAAACATGAGCCGTGTCACCATGCTGGCTCCGGCTCAGGGCTGGGAAGGCATCAAGAAATTTGTGGTCGAGCGTGTGGCAGAGGCTGGCCCGAATCCGTGTCCGCCTACCGTCATCGGCGTTGGAATTGGCGGTACGTTTGAGCATGCTGCCAAGATCGCCAAGAAGGGCCTGCTGCGTAAGCTGGACGATACCAATCCTGATCCTGAAATCGCAGCCAAGGAAAAGGAACTGGAAGAGGCAATCAACAAGCTGGGTATCGGTCCCATGGGCCTTGGTGGCAAGACCACTGTGCTGGGTGTCAAACTCACCATGGAGCCGTGTCACCTCGCTAGTCTGCCTCTGGCTGTCAATGTCCAGTGTCATTCCCAGCGTCACGAGGAGGTCGAACTCTAATGGCTGAATACAAACTGAATACTCCTCTGACGGATGAGGATATCGAGCAGTTGAAAGCTGGCGATGTCGTGTTTCTGACTGGTACCATTCACTCGGCTCGCGATGCAGCACATAAGAAGCTGATGGAGTTGCTGGATGCTGGCAAGGAACTGCCGTTCGATCTGCAGGGTTCCGCTATTTATTATGTTGGCCCTTCTCCGGCGCCTCCGGGCCGCCCCATTGGCTCCGCTGGACCAACCACCAGCTATCGTATGGATACCTATGCTCCGCGGCTGCACAGCCTGGGGATGAAGGCCTCCATCGGTAAGGGCAAGCGATCCGATGAAGTTAAGGCTGCTATGAAGGAGCACAAAGGTGTATACTTCGGCGCTACAGGTGGAGCAGGGGCCTTGTTGTCCAATTCCATAGTGGAATCTACTGTTATTGCATTTGACGAGCTGGGCCCTGAAGCAATTCGTGCCATGAAAGTCAAAGATTTCCCGCTGTTAGTTATTAATGACTGTCATGGTGGGGAATTGTATGTAAAGCCTGATCTGGATGCAGCCTTGCAATAGGCTTGACACAGTCGAAGTTTTCATTCAGTGAGGAAACAGGACGACGTCGTTGTCCGGCTCTTCTGGATAAAGTCCTGACGGGTCAGAATTCGACTAAATAGAGGTGTTGTCATGGAACAGTCATACTTCAAAGATATTGACCATAGTAAAGAAGAAAGCAAAAACGAGAAGACGTATACTCCTTATCCCGGTGCGGATGAGAAGTATGACGACGGCTCTGATTGGCGTCTTTACAATCCGGACAAATACCGTGACCCCAACTGGTCTCCCGACAAGGAGTAGACTGGTTTTTACGAGATAAAAAGAAGGGGCCGTGAGGCCCCTTTTCTTTGCGTGCGTCCATAATTGGGCGCATTTTTATTTCACGACTTCCGGCGGAAGGTATTTCGCTACTATTTTTTCGTATCCGCTTCTTCCTCCCGCTCCAGGCCTTTTAAGCTTTGCCAGATTGGTGTTCATCTTATTGATGAATGCATCAGGTGTATCCTTGCTGAACCCAAAGTATATGGGCACCTCATTGAACGTGAGAACCACTTCGTAATCCTTCCATTTCAGGCCAGCCGATTTCATCAAATATGCCGTGGATGCCGTTCCATGAGCAAAATAGCTCACCATTTTGGATTTTAGTTTTTTGAGCGGAACAATATGACTGAAAGAAGAGGACATGGCTGTTCTGGGGATGCCTTGAGCCAGTAGTTCTTTTTCCGGCAGACTGTCTCGCAGGGTGCCTACCTTGTTTTTGCCGAGATCATTCAAACTGTTGAGGTGTGGACTGCCTTTGCGTGCCACCACTACGTATTCTCTGGTCGCAATAGGCCCTACCCATTTAAAATTGTGTTCATTATCTGGTGTGCGTTCCAGGTTAAGCACTATCTTTTGGGGGCCTGCTGCACCGATTTGTAAAGCATGACGCCATAACATCAATTTGACATCCTTGGTGTCTATCGGGGCGCCGGACTGAGCCATCAAAACAGAAAGAATATCTACTGCTATGCCTTTAACACGAAGTCCCTTGTTGATACTGAAGGGAGGCATAGGTGCAGTGAGCGCAACATATTTGCCTGCCTGACAAGGCAGGGTAAAAAGAAGTGAAATTATTAAAAAGAATAAAAAGCGTGTAAAAAAAGTCATCTATATCAAGGGTAATTGTGAAATTATATAGTCGAACAATGCTGCAAAAATTGAGACTTATAAAAAATAATAACCGCTTTTATTGAATTTCAGCAAGGGGAGTGTGTCAATTGTGTGTTTCAATATATAACTTGACACAAAATTAGTAATAGGTATTAATACTGACAAGTAGAGTTTATAGGCTCTGCAGACAATCAGTAGTGCACACGTGTGCATCTCCTCTTCTTGCCCTCAGGGGCCGGCTCGTAGCCGGCCCCATTTTTTTGGTGTAGTTTCGCCTAGTTGAACACGTTCCTTTGAAGAAGTCATTATTAGATTAATTGATGAATCAATTTCCTACTTAAACGATCAGAAATACAACGGTTCTCGGCGACCATTTCTTACGTTCCCCCCTTGCATGCCGGGTGAAATGGGGGTATCTGACTTCCATATATTTAGGAGATATGACATGGAAGAGAAATTTGCCCGGAGAATGAGTACCGTTCACCGCTCGTTTATCCGGGAGATCTTGAAGGTGACGGCGGACCCTGAAATCATTTCATTCGCGGGTGGTTTGCCCAACCCGGAACTCTTTCCCGTGGCCTCCATGGATGAGGCTTCTCGACAGGTCTTTGCGGAAATCGGCGCTTCAGCTCTTCAGTATTCAACCACGGAAGGGGATGCAGGCCTCAGAAAGATTATTTCTGAACGCTACGCAAAACGTGGCCTTGAGGTTGATCCTGACTCCATTCTCGTAACAACTGGTTCCCAACAGATACTCGACATCGTGGCAAAGGTCTTTCTCGATAAGGGAGACAAGGTTGTCATTGAACGTCCGGGATACCTTGGTGCCATTCAGGCTTTTTCCATCTTTGAACCGGAATTTGTGACCATTTCATTGGAAAATGATGGTCCCAATCTTGAGGAATTGGAAGCTGCCTTTAAAGATGGAGCCAAGTGTTTCTATGCCGTTCCCAATTTTCAGAATCCCTCAGGTGTGAGTTATTCTCTTGAGAAGCGCCAAGCTGTTGCTGAATTGTTGGACAAGTACGACGTGCTGTTCATAGAGGATGACCCGTACGGAGAACTCCGTTTCATGGGCGAGGATATGCCCAGTGTGTACTCCTTCTGCAAGAAGCCTAGCATTCTTTGTGGCTCTTTCTCCAAGATCGCGGCCCCTGGTTTCCGTATTGGTTGGGTCGTGACCGAAGAAAAGACTATTTACGACAAGCTGGTAGTCGCCAAGCAGGCCTCTGATCTGCATACCTCCACCGTGGCTCAGGCTATTATGCGCAGGTACATGGAGACCAACGACATCGAGGCCCATGTTCAGCTCATCAAGGACCGCTATGGTCGTCAGCGTGCGTGCATGGTGGAGATGATTGGCAAGTATTTCCCGGAAGGTGTGACCATTACCGAACCCGAGGGGGGCATGTTCCTCTGGGCAACACTGCCCGAAGGGGTGTCCGCAATGGATCTCTTTGACGTGGCTATCAAGGAGAAGGTCGCCTTTGTGCCCGGCAGACCGTTCTACGTGGACGGCTCAGGTGAGAACACCCTGCGTCTTAACTTCTCCAACTCGGATGAGAAGCGCATCGAGGAAGGTATCAAACGACTCGGCAACAGCATCAGGTCGTTTTTGAAATAACGTTTCGGGCCGTAGGGGTTGGCCCGAACCCAGAATAAGGTTTTATATCATGTCTCAACACATCGTAGTTATTGGCGGCGTGGCTCTAGGTCCCAAAGCTGCCTGTCGTTTCAAACGTCTTGAACCCGGCTCTACTGTTACCATGATCGATCAGAGTTCTCTGATCTCTTATGGTGGCTGCGGTATTCCGTACTACGTTTCCGGTGATGTTTCCGACGCCAAGGAACTTTGCACCACAAGCTTCCATATGGTGCGTGATCCCAAATTCTTCAAGGAAGTGAAGGGAATTGACGTTCAGATATTGACCAAGGCCACCAAGATTGACCGCGAAAACAAGCAAGTTGAGGTGGAGAACGCCACCACCGGCGAGAAGGCCAGTCTGAGCTACGACAAACTCGTCATCGCGACAGGAGCTTCTCCGCGCAAACTTGGCCTTCCCGGTGAAGACCTGAAGGGTATTAGCTACGTTGCAAATCCCGATGACGCTTTGCGCATTCGCGAAGGCATCTCCAAGGGTGAAGTTGGCAATGCCGTTATCGTTGGCGCTGGGTTCATCGGTTTGGAAATGGCTGAAGCCTTTGCTGACATGTGGGGCGTAGAAACTACTGTTGTGGAGATTACTGATCAAATCATGCCGCGTCTGGTGAGTCCGGCTCTTGCCACCATGGGGCAGAAGCACATGGAAGAAAACGGCGTAACCTTCCACTTCGGTGAAGTCGTCGAGGGCTTTGAGGGCGAGGATGGCAAGGTCACCAAGGTGATCACCAATAAGCGCACCCTTGATGCCGATGCCGTTATCATCGCTGCCGGTGTTGTGCCTAATTCCAAGATTGCCGAAGAAGCCGGCCTCAACTGCCACCAGCTTGGTGGTGTGTTTGTGGATGAGTTCATGCGGACCAACGATCCGGATATCTATTGCGGCGGCGACTGCGCCATCGTGAAGAATCTGATCACCGACCAGCCTGCTTTCCTGCCGCTGGGCTCCATGGCAAATCGCCAGGGTCGCGTCATCGGTAATAACCTGGCTGGCGGCGAAACCCGTTTTGACGGCGTTGTTGGTTCCTTCGTCGTTAAACTGTTTGAGACTTCAATGGCTGGTACCGGCCTGAGTCTTGACTCTGCAAAGCATGCCGGTTTCGACGCCATCAGTGTTCTGCTCATTCAGCTTGACCGTGCTCATTTCTATCCTACCAAGGAGCTCATGACGCTGGAGATGACGGTGGACAAGAAGACCCGTCGTGTCCTTGGCGTACAGGGCTTTGGCTCTTCCGGCGATGCCATGGTGGGCCGCATCAATGCTGTGGCTGCGTTGCTCAAGTCCGAGCCGACAATCGATGATTTTTCTAATATGGAGCTGGCGTACTCTCCGCCGTTCGCTGCAGCCATGGATATCCTGAATACCTTGGCCAACCTTGCTGATAACGCTCTGCGTGGTATCAACCGCGGTGTTGGCCCCGATGGTTTCCAGGAGCTGTGGGACAAGCGTGAAACCAGCGAGTGCTTCTTCCTTGATTGTCGTGAGCATAGCGATGCTGAGAAGCCTATGGAGCGCAACCCTGAACATTGGCATAATGTTCCTCAGGGTGAGATCTATAATCGTTTGAACGAGATCCCCACTGACAAACCGGTGGTTCTGGTGTGCAATACTGGTGCACGCTCTTACGAAGCTCAGATCATGCTTGATGAAAAGGGCTATGAGAACGTGATCAACGTTCATGGTGGCATGGCGGCGATCAAGAAATACGGTGTTAACGTATAGTTGCGACCCGCATTCAGTTGGTGTAACGTGGCGATTCAAAATTAGCCACTAGTACGAATTGATCATTGTTGGCGGTTAAGCGAGGATAGAGTTGCGATTTCTCATTGTGGACGACGACGAAAGCGTTCACCTATACCTTGAAACGATTCTGGCACCACATGCCGAGTGTGACTTTGCCCTGACTGGTGAGGAAGGGGTAGAAAAGTTCGATTCGGCATATGCTGAAAAGCGTCCCTATGACGTGGTCATGATGGATATTCTGATGCCCGGCATGGACGGTCATCAGGCAGCTGAAATTATGCGCAGCCGAGAAAGGGATAAGGGCGTGTCGGACATCAACCAGTTCAAGCTGGTTATGGTCACCTCTCTGGTGGACGATACCAATGTGAGTAAGGCGTTTTTTAACACGCACGCCGCTTGCTACATCGTCAAACCATTGGACAAAGAGAAAGTCATGGAGGAACTCAGGCAGAACCTGATCCTCTAGCAGCTATGGATGGACAATAAAAAAGGGCAGCCTGCATGCAGGCTGCCCTTTTTTATTGTACTTGTGGCGCTTTTAGATGCGTCCCTCTTCCACTGCGTGGCAGGCAACAATGGTTCCAGTGTCGAGATCCTGTCGGGCAGGAATCTCTTGCGTACACCGTTCATTGGCGTGCGGACAGCGACCATGGAAGACGCAGCCTGTGGGCAGGTTGATAGGAGTAGGAACGTCACCGGAGAGCTTGGTGTGTCCACCAGCCTTACCACCCAGCTTAGGAATGGCTGAGAGCAGAGCCTGAGTATATGGGTGACGCGGGTTGGAGAATAACTCCTTGGCCGGAGCCAGTTCGCACACACAGCCGAGATACATGACGGCCACGCGACTTGAGATGTGTTCAACAACACTTAAGTCGTGGCTGATGAACAGGTAAGTCAGCCCGCGTTGTTCCTGGGCATCCATAAGCAGGTTCAGAATCTGCGCCTGAATGGACACGTCGAGTGCTGCGATGGGCTCATCGGCCGCGATGAATTCCGGGCCGAGGACCAGAGCGCGCGCAATGGAGATACGTTGGCGCTGGCCACCGGAGAATTCATGCGGGTAGTTGGCAGCCCATTTAGGGTCAACACCAACTTGCAGCATGACTTCGGCTACCGTGTCTTTAACCTCGGCACGAGACAGCTTTGGATTATGGAACTTAACCGGCTCCTCCAGAATTTCACTGACCTTCATGCGTGGATTCAAAGAGGCATAAGGGTCCTGGAAGACCATCTGCATCTTGGTGCGGTAAGGCTTCATCTGAGAGGAACTCAAGTTGTCGATACGCTTGCCGCGGTATAGGATCTCGCCCTTATTAGGCTGATAGAGTCCCATTACCGTACGGGCAAGTGTAGACTTGCCGCAACCGGATTCGCCGACAACACTGAGAGTTTCGCCGGGCAGAACATCCAGAGTGACGTTGTTCACAGCCTTGACCACAGTCTGTTTGCGGCTGATTTTGCCGCCCTCAAGACGAAGCTGATCAAGGAAGGAGCCGGAGATGTCGAAGTGTTTGTCGACGTCGTTGATTTCGAGAAGTTTCGTCATTGCTTATTCCCCTCCGTCACGTTCGTAGCAGGCGACGCTTGTGCCGCTTTTCAGTTCACGTAGATCGGGGATTTCGTGCTTACACCGTTCCAGCTTCTCCAAGCAGCGAGGCTCGAAGGGGCAGCCCGAGGGCATGTCAAAGAGCGACGGCATCATGCCGGGAATCTGGTTGAGGCGATTGTTACCACCTGCCATTTGAGGCAAGGCCTGAAGCAGTCCCTGAGTGTAGGGATGCTGTGGTTTGTTGATGATCTGTTCGGTGGGGCCGATTTCAACGACCTTACCCGCGTAGAGAACGGCAATGCGCTGAGTCACTTCAGAGACGACGGCGAGGTCATGGGTGATCAGGATCAAACCCATGTTTTCCGTCTTACAAAGCTCAAGCAGCAGGTCCATGATTTCGGCCTGAATGGTAACGTCCAAAGCCGTGGTCGGTTCGTCCGCTATGATCAGCTTGGGATTGGTAAGCAACGAGATGGCGATGACGATGCGCTGACGCATGCCGCCGGAGAACTCGTGCGGATACTGCTTGAGGCGCTTTTCCGGGGACGGAATGTATACCTTGCGCAGTTTGTCCAGGCAGATCGCTTCAGCTTCTTTATCGGAAACATTCATGTGCGCCAGAATGGTTTCCTTCATCTGGGTGCCGATGGTGAAAACGGGATTGAGAGTCATCATGGGGTCCTGAAAGATCATGGATATATGGTTTCCACGAATCTTACGCATCTCGTCGTAGGAGAACTTGGAGATGTCCTGACCGTTGAAGATGATCTCACCGCCAGTAATCTTACCGGGTTTGGAGATGAGGTTGATAATGGAGAAGCCGAGCACGGATTTACCAGCGCCGGATTCGCCGACAATGCCGAGGCGCTCGCCACGTCCTACGGAAAGGGAGACGTCGCGTACGGCGCGCAGGGTTTTGTCGCGCAGGGTGAATTCTACTCTGAGGTTGTTGATGTCAAGGAGTTGTTCCATGATCTACCCCTTGTACAGTTTCGGGTTGAGGTAATCGCGGACCCAGTCGCCCAGGAGGTTGATCACCAGAACCAACAACACCAGCAGAACGCCGGGGAAGATGGTGATCCACCAGGAGCCGGAGAAAATGTATTCGAATCCGGCGGTGATGAGCGAGCCAAGCGAGGGCTTGGTCATGGGCATACCGAGACCGAGGAAGGAAAGGGCCGCCTCACTCATGATGGCGTTAGCGACCTGAACTGTGGAGATGACCAGCACCGGAGAAAGGGTGTTGGGCAGGATGTGACGCCACATGATGCGAATCTTGGAAAGGCCGATGACACGGGCGGCTTCCACATATTCCTTTCTGCGTTCAGCCAGAACAGAGGCGCGAACAGTACGGGCGTACTGCGGCCATTCGGCCAGGCCAATGATCAAAATCAGCAGCGGCGCGGCGATCTTTTCATAGTTTGCCACACCGAACATGGTTTGGAAGATCGCACCGATAAAGATTGCGATCATGTAAGTCGAGAATGAGAGCTGGACATCCGCGATACGCATCATGATGTTGTCCAGCCGCTTGATGTAGCCAGATAACAGGCCGATGACTACGCCCAGAAATGCCTGGAGTGCCACCGCGCCGAGACCGATGATGATGGAGATGCGCATGCCGTAGAGCATGGTAGAGAGCATGTCGCGGCCCATGTTGTCCGTGCCGAGAAGGAACTTGCTGGTTCCGTCTGCTTCCCATGCCGGAGGCAGCTCAGAGTCCATGATGTCGATGGTTGCGGGATTGTACGGATCATGCGGAGCAAGGATAGGAGCACCAAACGCACCGATGATGAGCACAACCAGAATGGCGAAGCTGACGTACGCCATGGGGTCCCGCAGGAAGCTGTAAAGGAAGAAGGATTCCTTGAATCGTTGCCAACGTGAACGCATCTACTTTCTCCCCGCTACGCGTACGGTGGGGTTAACCAGGCCGTAGATAAGGTCAACGATGGTGTTGACGACAACGAAGATGAAGCCGACGACCACGATGTAGGATACCATGAGTGCGGTATCGGCGCGCTCAACGGACTCGATGAACATGGAGCCCATTCCCTGCCACTGGAATACGGTCTCGGTGAGAATGGTGAATGCCACCATGATACCGAGCTGGACGCCGCCCACGGTGATAACCGGGAGCAGGGTGTTCTTGAAGGCATGTACCCACCAAACACGGCGAGGCTTGATGCCTTTGGCCCAAGCATATTTAACGTATTCACTCTCGAGTACCTCCATCATTTCGGAACGAATGAGGCGGATGAAGAGTGGCAGCATGATGGAAGACAGGGCGATGGACGGCATAATCAGATGAAGCAGGCCGTCCTTGGTGAGCAGGCCGGAGTCCCACCAACCAAATACTTTAACGGTTTCACCTCGTCCGAAGGATGGGAGCCAATGTAACTCAACCGAGAAAATGTAGATGAGTAAGATAGCTGTTAAAAAGACTGGTATTGAAACACCGACGATTGATCCTCCCATGACTATCCGACTGAATAGTCGTTTAGGATGAATCGCGGAGTAGATTCCAAGTGGTACGGACAGGGTAATAATAATTAGCGCGGCACAGAATACCAGTTCGATGGTGGCCGGAGCTTTGGAAATGATGACTTCGGTCACCGGTTTTTTGAAGAAGAATGAACGGCCCAGATCGCCATGGGTGGCGTTCTTCAGGAACCTTCCGTACTGAACCATAAATGGGTCGTTCAGGCCCAGTTGATCTCTGATCTTGGCGCGTTCCTCAGGGGTGACACGCTCGCCCACTAGTTCTCGTACGGGATCGCCAAAGGCGTTCTTAATGGAGAACCCAATAAACGAAATGATCAACATGACCAGAATCGCTTGGGCTATTCGTTTAATTGTAAATGCAAACATATGATTTGGGTTGGGTAAGTCGTTGAATCCCTTGTAGGCTGTTAAAAAACGTTCGATTGCCAGGCCGAAAAGACACAAATCCGATCTGCTGACCGGGGAGAAGTCTCTCCATCTTCCTTCCGGTGGCAGTCGGACATTTTCCAACAGTCTACAAAGGGGAACCCCGCCGAACGGGGTTCCCCTGTTAGGATTGTTTTTCGTCTATGGCAAGTGCGAATTAACGCTACTTGATGACCAGATTACCGAAGTACGGGAAGTTCATGACGTTCACGATATCTTCGGTGTTCATGTCCTTCTTGGAGGCCCAAGACAGGTTCTGCCAGTGCAGCGGGATGAAGGCAGCGTCGTCGAACAGAATCTGCTCAACTTCCTGCAACATGGCCTTACGCTTTTCAACGTCGGTCTCGGTGTTGGAGGCCATGGTGATCTCGTCGACCTTCTCGTTGCAGTAGTTGCCGGAGTTGTACTGACCCTTACCGGTTTCCTTGTTCGGGCACATGTAGAGGTACTCGAAGAAGTTAGCGGAGTCTTCGGTGTCAGAGTGCCAACCGATCATCTGGATGTCAGCAGCCTGAGCGTCGAACTGATCCCAGTACTGGGCCTTGGGCATGGTCTTCAGAGAAACCTTGATGCCGATCTTGGACATCATGGCAACGAAAGCCTGAGAGATCTTCTCGTCGTTAACGTAACGGTTGTTGGGTGCGATCATGGTGCACTCGAAACCATCAGGATAGCCGGCTTCAACCATGAGGGCCTTGGCCTTTTCGAGATCGAAGCGAGGGGTCAGAGCAGGGTTGTTACCCTGGTAGCCCTTCGGGGAGTTCTGAGCAGCAGCGGTAGCGAAGCCCTTCATGACCTTGGCGACTACGCCGTTGTTGTCATAGGCGTAAGCCATGGCCTGACGCACCTTGGCGTTGGCGAACTCGGGGCGGCGCTTCTGGTTCAGCTGGAAGGTGATGATGCGGGAACCGGACATGGTGACCAGCTTCAGGCCTTCAGTGGTGTTGATGCGCTCCAGATCGTTCGGGGGAACGGGCATGATGAAATCAACATCGCCGGACAGCAGGGCAGCCACACGGGTGGGAGCTTCGCTGATGGGGGTCAGGATGATTTCTTCAACGTTACCGGTTGCCTTATCCCAGTAGTCGGCAAAGCGGGTGAAGGTGACCTTCACGCCCTGCTCACGCTCGGTGACCACGAAGGGACCGGTGCCGGACTCGTTGTAGTTGGCAAAGGAGTAGTCGGTCTTGAGGATCAGGTCTTTGGGCTTGTCGTTCTTCGGATCGGTACCGGTGTAGAAAGCCTTGTCCATGGGGAAGATGTAGGTAGCCATGGCCATGACCAGACCGTAGGGCTCGTGGGTGACCAGGTCGACGACGTACTTGTCGGTGGCGACAGCGTCACCGAAAGCGGTGAACAGGCCCTTGAAATCTTCGGACTTCTTCAGACGAGCAATGGAGAAAACCACGTCTTCGGCGGTGAATTCGTTGCCGGAGTGGAACTTCACGCCCTGACGCAGGTAGAAGCGAGTAACGGTGGGGCTGATGGATTCCCAACGTTCGGCCAGGCGGGGCTCAAAGCCGCCGTCCTTGGTCCAGCGAACCAGGGGATCGAAAACCATGTGGGCATACTGCAGCATGCCGCCAGACAGCTGGACCTGCGGGTCCAGAGATACCGGGTCAGCGTCCATAGCGAGTTTCAGGACGACTTTTTCAGGAGCTGCCGTTTCAGCGGGAGCAGCTTTTTCTGCCTTCTCTTCCTTCGGGGCTTCGCCGCAGCCAGCCAGCAGCATGGCGGAAACCATCAAGGTGAGAACGAGAAGAGAGAGTCTCGACATTTTCATAAAAGAATTCCTCCGTAATTTTACCACGTTGCGCCATTAGTTGACGCACACACATACCTCTCCTAGCCCCGTGGGGCAAAACGCTGGCGATGCACACTGGTTCCGAGGCTTGCCTCGGTCATCAGACACAGTATACAACGTCAGGCGAAAACTGATACTTCATACACTCATCACGGTATTTTAACAATACCGTACAAAGGAAAAACGGAAACGTAGGAATTCAGAATTATGTTCGGCAGGATTTTGGTAAACATGTGTTTGGCGACTATTCTTCTTTTCACGTTGGGGTGTGGCGCATTTTCTAGCTCTGAGAGCGGGATGGAGCCGACTAAAACTGTGGAATTGGAAGAAAATTTCGAACTGTCTGTTAAGATTGAAAAAGAAGGTCTTTTAGGTGTGGAGATGCCTGACCCGGTCAAGAGTGGCTATAAACTGACTGGTGCATCCTTTGATCCCAAAATCCTTGGACTGGTGAACTACCTAGAGTTTGATAATGATGGCCAGCGCTGGGTTCAGTACATGTTCAAGCCTGTTGACGACGGGACATCGGATATTCTCTTCAAAATGGCGCCAATATCTGGCGGTGATGCCGAGATTTATAAAAGACTGACCGTCAATGTTGGTAAGGACGATACATTTTTCTAAGCACCGGTTATATCCTGCTAAATAGAAAGCCCCTCAGAGACATTCTCTGAGGGGCTTTCTATTTAGATAGGCTGTATTAATTAATCGTCAAAGCGTTGCGCAATCTTGGTCAATTGGAAGTCCATGAGCGATGCATCGTTCATAACGTGCTTCACAAGAACGAGCGGGCTCATGTAGCTGTTCCGCCAATTGAAGACGAGGGTCAGGCTTTGATCGTTTTCTGTGACCTCTTTTACGATGGGCCGGAGGTCGAAGTCCTTCATCTTCTTTTTCTTGGTGAGTTTTTGAACGATGAATTCATCAGCTTCCATGAAAGAACGCCACTCTGCAAAGTGAGTATCTGCATCTTTGGCAAACTTCAGTTCAAAGACTTCTTCAACTGACTGGGGCTGCTTCTTACCCATCGAGAGAAGGTCTGCTTTGAGGGGCCTCAGGCCTTCAGGCATCAGGGGGATAAGCCGTTTAATCACTTCGGTGGGATCGAATTCTTCACGGAAGAAGACGTTGATCCACTCGGCTGTACTGGAAACCCCTACAGGGAGAGCCTTGCCAAAGGAGAGTTTGGGCATGGGATGGAATCCGGCAGAGAAGCTAAGTGGCAGTTTTGCCCGGCGAAATGCTCGCTCAAAAACAGACTGAAGCTCCAGTTGACTGAGATACGCTGCAGGGCCGGTCTTCTCGTACCAGAGGCGAAGGTGAACGCCTTTAACTGTGAGGTCCGGCTTTTCCACGGAGTAGGGAGGCTGCTCGCCTTCCTGATCGCGTGTGGTGAAAATCATCCGGGGACGGATTTCCTTTTCTTTGGCTTGTTTTTCCAAAGTGGAAATGTGGCCATCGAATTCGCAGACTCCACAGTTGCGACAGGCAGCATATCGGCAGTCTTCGGTAATCTTGCCGGACAGGGCGCGGTCGCGTTCCTTGAGGAAGAACTTTTTGGTCAGGCCGCAGGAAATATGATCCCAAGGCAGAGGCGCATCCATGTCTCGAGCACCGATGTATTCGTCCCAAGACAGGCCCGCTTCTTCCATGGCTTCCTTGTATGGCTCCAGTCTGAGGTGGTCTTTCCAGCTGGAGAAGAGAGCACCCTTGGCGTAAGCGCGTTCAACTACTTCAGCCAGACGACGGTCTCCGCGGGAGAAAACGCCTTCAAGGGAGGACATGTGCGGCTCGTGGTAGCGCATGTTCAGTCGTTTGTGTTGGCGGAATTGATCCTTGAGATAGTGAACTCGGCGATAAATTTCGTCCATGGAAATCTGTGGTTCCCACTGGAATGGAGTCTGCGGCTTGGGTACGAATGGAGATACAGCAGCAGTGATCTGGAGGCGTTTGATGGGGCGGCCTTGCTCATCGCGGGCAGCGTCGCGCACCTTGAGACAAAGGTCGACAATGGCGTCGAGGTCTTCGTCTGTTTCAGTGGGCAGACCTATCATGAAATAAAGCTTCACACCCTGCCAGCCGTTATCAAAGAGCATTTTGGTGTGCTCGATGAGTCCCTCTTCGTCTACGCCTTTGTTAATGACGTCGCGCATGCGCTGACTGCCAGCTTCAGGGGCAAGTGTCGCTCCAGTGCGGCGAATGGAGGAGATACGTTCCATAATCGGGGAAGACAGTGAGCCCACACGAAGGGAGGGCAGGGAGATGGAAATCTGTTCGGATGCACACTTGTCAAAGCTGCGGGTGAAGAGGGAGTCCAGAGCGGAGAAATCGCCTGTGGACAGGGAGAGCATGGAGGTCTCTTCGTATCCGGTTTCTGCCAAACCGTCAGTCAGAATGGAATCAAGTGTCTCCAAAGAGCGTTCGCGTACCGGGCGGTAGATCATGCCAGCCTGACAGAAGCGGCAACCGCGGGTACAACCGCGTGCGATCTCCATAGTGAGACGGTCATGGACTGCGTCGAACGCGATGACCTGTCCTTTGGGGAAGCTGGCAGAGTCGAGGTCTTCGACAACAGCTTTTTCAACAGTCTCGTATCCTTTCAGTAACGGCTTGAGAGGCTGGCCCGGGCCTTGCTCTTCGAAGAATGAAGGTACGTAGATGCCGGGAATTGCTGTGAGGCGCTTCAGCAGTTCGTCTCGGGAAATATCGTCTTTCTTGGCTTGTTCAACACATGCCATCATTGCGGGCATAGCCTCTTCTCCGTCACCGACGACCATGGCGTCGAAGAAAGGAGCAACAGGCTCGGCGTTAAACGTCGCACCGCCGCCAGCAACTACCAATGGATGAGTCTCATCGCGGTCTGCCTGACGGAAGGGGATGCCTGCCAGATCGAGCAAATAGAGAATATTGGTGTAGCAAAGCTCGTGGGTCAGACTGATGCCAAGGACATCCAATTCGACCAGCGGGGTGTCAGATTCCAGCGTGGCGAGCGGTACGTTGTGCTCGCGCAGAATGGCCGCCGTTTCTTCGCAGGGAGTGAAGACGCGCTCAGCCCAATACTGCGGATGCGCATTGATGGCTTCGGAAAGAATTTTTTGGCCGAGGTAGGCCATGCCCACTTCGTACATGTCGGGAAAGGCGAGTCCGCACCGTACCGTGACGGTAGCCGGGTCCTTGACGGTGATACCCCATTCGCTGCCGAGATAGCGCGAAGGGCGGGGGAGAATAGGCAATAATTCTTTCATGCAGGAAGCCTATGAAGTAATCGGTTTTTGGTCCACAAAAAATGCGGGGTCGATCCGTCATCGGATCGGCCCCGCAGGGAATTTATTAGGGTGTGCCTAGACGAGGTTCAGACCACCGCCGCCACCGCCACCGATGCCATCGGGGCCGGCGCCGCCGGAAAGGTCCAGGCCGCCGCTGGTCATGGAGATATTGGTCACAGCTTCGATGTACTTGGTCTTCAGTTCTTCCGGGCAGGTCTTGTACTCGAACAGGATGTGGTCCATGGAAACGGTGCCGTGCATTTCCTGATCAAAGGGGTAGCCGAAAGGCAGCAGGACCATCTGGGTGCCGGACTGAGTGGGCATAGCCTGGATGGCAGCGGGGTCTTCGATCTTGTTGGCTTCAGTGTTGAATTTGCCGACGATCATGTCGCCGCTGACCAGTTTGACCAGTCTGATATCGTAATCCATGGTGGTTTTCTCCTTAAGTGTTGTGAGTCGGCTCACTAAGTAGGTATGTCCCCCCACTCTGTCAAGGAGAGAGGGGGCAAATAGATGTCGGCAATAGTAAAAAAAATGGAGACGCTAAATGGCATCTCCATCTTTCTTATGAATTGTGTCGCAGTGTCCTACTTCCTCTGCGCGGACAGCTGTTCTGCAGCCAGCATCCGCGCGATGGGTTTAAAACCCGAGAGTTCATGCTCCTTTGCGTTGATTGGGTTACAGTGCCATGTGAGCACTGCGCCGAGCAGACAAAGAGCTCCGCAAGTCGTGAAGGCGAGCGGGAAGTTGCCCATGTCGCCGAGGAAGCCTCCAAGAATGGGCCCGCCGATTCCGCCTACACCATAAGCAAGGAAGACAAAGGGGTAGTTTATGCCTACGTTTTTGGCGCCGAATATGTCGGCAGTCATGGTGGGGAAGAGGGCAAAGTTGCCGCCGAAGTTAAAGCCAATGAATGTGGCGCCTACATACAGGATCAGTTCGCTGCTCGCCATGGTGGGGAAGGCGATTACGCAGATACCCTGTGTAGCTGTCATAATAATGATAGATACCTGACGTCCCATGAGGTCGGAGAGTGTGCCCCAGACGATACGGCCAATGCCGTTTGCGAGACTGAAGAAAACTGCCATGGCCGTGCCGGAGATTGCGCTGGCTTCAGCTGCGGAATAGCCGGCGTTCTGTAATGCTTCCATGGGGTAGAGTTTCATCAGACCGATAGACATCAGACCTGCACCGGCGCTGAAGACGAACGTCAGGAAGATAAGCTTGAACTGGTAGGTCTTGAGCAAGTCTGTACCTTGGATGTTCAGATCATCACTGGAACCTTCAACCGTTGCGGACGGCGTATACCCTTTGGGGAGCCAGCCTTCGGGTGGGAAAGTCATGAAAAGACCGCCGAGTATTACGAGGACGGCAAAGGCTACACCATAAATTGTGAAGGTGGTGGACAGGCCGTAGTTGGCGATGAGGTGTCCCCATGAACCGGCCAGCTTGACCCAGCCCATGGCACCGAATCCAAATCCGGCGACTGCCAGTCCGGTGATCAGGCCTTTCTTGTCCGGGAACCAACGCATACCAACTGCGATAGGTACCACATAGCCGATGCCGATGCCGCCGCCACCTACAACTCCTATGAGGAGCAACAGCGACATAAAATTCGTCCCCCCGAAAAGGCCTGCGAGAGCATAGCCGCATCCCAAAACGACACCGCTGAGCATGGTCAGTTTTTTAGGTCCCCAAACAGCGAGCTTCTTTCCTGCCCATACCATGGTGACAGCAAACATTGCCAGACCAACGGCGAAGACAGCCTGTGTCTGCATTTTGCTCCAGCCTGCCGCATTCAGTGCGGGGGTGAATACGGACCATGCATAAATGGCCCCGAGGCAGAGTTGAATGAGAATTGCCCCAAGAACCACCAGCCAGCGGTTCATTACTTTGTCATCAGCCATAATTTTCCTCCTCTTGCACCCATACTACATGTTGATGGTTGTGCCTAGCTTCCGTGTGAATGAATGTGCTTGTCATCAGACGCAGCCAAGGCAACCGCGCTTGCCCCAGGCGGTTGCCCTGTCTGTGAAAATTCAATTTCAAATCGTACATGGCAGTTTATTGCTGCCGAAAATCAATTTGTTCATTTGTGTCTCTTTCATTGGAGTGGCGGAATCGTCCCCCCACAGACGATCCCGCCACAACCAATGAGGTGAGGAAGGAGGCGCTTGTTTGTGCAACGCCTCTCTGTGTTATTTATGCTCTTTCAGGGCCATGCAGGATGGCCATGACAGCGTTGGTATCGTGAGGAAGAGCGTCTTCTCCCTTGGCGGCATGTTCCATCTTGGACGCCACGTAGATGGCGAGGAAAGAGAGGAGCATGACGAATCCGCCGGGGTTCTTGAATTGCAGGAGTTCAGGGAGCATTCCCTTGCCAAGGATCATGAAGAAGGAGCCAATGATACCTGTGGCCAATCCTGCGCAGGCACCGTTCTTTGTCATCTTTGGCCACCATACGCCCATGACCAGCACAGGGAAGAAGGTGGAGGCAGCGATGGCGAAGGCGAGGCCAACAAGCACTGCAATCTGCATGGACTCGGCCCAGAAGCCCAGCGGGATACCGAGCAGGCCAACCAGAACCGAAGAGATGCGAGCGACCTTGACGCGGGAGCGTTCAGGCATATCCGGATTGAACACGTTAACCACCAGATCATGGCCGATGGCTCCGGCGCAGGCGATGATCAGACCGGCAACCGTGGACAGGATGGCGGCAAAGGCGCCAGCCACGACGATGCCAAGCAGGATCTGTCCGCCGAAGTGGGAGCCAGCAACAGGAACGGCGAGGTTCTTACCATTAGCAGCGAGCCACTTCATCAAATGCGGAGAGAGGCCCAGGGCTTCGCCCTGCATGTAGGTGTAGCGGATGACATGGCCGACGTACGGGCTCAGGATGTAGAACATACCGATGAGTAAGAGCACGTAGATAACGGTCTTGCGAGCGGCCTTACCATCGGGTGCGGTGTAGAAACGCACCAGAATGTGCGGCAGGCCAGCGGTACCGAACATCAGGGCCAGCAACAGGGACATGGTGTCCTTGAGGTTGGTCAGCCAGTATGCCGGGCTGGTGTATGCAGCACCGTCAAACATCTTGCCGGTTTCCGGATCGGGACCTTTGAAGGTGGCCAGGAAATTGACTACGTCAGTGTACGTGTAACCTTTGATCATGAACGGGATGAAGGCGAGCAGGAACATGGCACCAAACAGAATCCAGAATTGGACCAACTGGTTGACGGTAGTTGCTTTCATGCCGCCGACAGTGACGTAGAAGGTGATGATGCAGGCGATGATTACGATGGAAGTTTCGTAATTCAGGTTGAGCAGTAAGCCCATGACCTTGCCAGCACCCAGCATCTGCGGAGCCATGTAAAAGAGGGAAATGAAGAGAACCCCGATGACTCCGAGCACGCGTGCTGTCTTGGAGTGAAAACGCTCAGACACGAAATCGGGCACTGTGTAACGGCCGAATTTGCGGAGCGGGCTCGCCAGGAACAAAAGCAGGGCGATGTATCCTACGAAGAACCCCAGGGCGTAGATGATGCCGTCGAATCCGAACAGGAATGCGACACCGGCGACGCCGAGGAAAGAAGCTGCGGACAGATAGTCCGAGGAAATCGCTGATGCGTTGATGAAGGAGTTAACTTTACGACCGGCCAGGTAATAGTCGGCAGACGTTTTCTGGCTGCGAAACATAAATGTGGTGACCACGGTAAAGGCCAGCATGCATCCGATGAGGATGAGGGCCATGATGGGTATTTGGTATCCGGCTTCCATCTTATTGTCCTCCGACCTGTTGTTCGATTTCGTCTTCCATTTTATTCGCCTTGCGTACGTACCAGATGAACAGCGCCCACGTTATGGGATAAATAGCGATCGCCACCAGCCAGTAGTGCAGGGGGAATCCCATAATGCTTACCTGGGTTACCGTCTCGCTCGCGAGATACACCACCAGGAAAATACCGATGACAAAGCTGAAGTAAGGAATCCCTACCCCCAGCGCCATTTTCAGCTGTTTTTTTCGAATTGCTTCGATCTGATCCATTGCTTCCCCCTGGGTTGGGGTGTCCGCGGCCATGGAGAACTCGGACTGCTCGTTGCCGATCACTTCTGTCTGACTCATGTTTGCCCCCTGAAAGGTTGAATTGTTTGCCGTTGGATTCCTTTTACAGTAGAGAAAAGCAGAATCGCATTGCATTTCCGGTAAACGGTCAAACTCGGCTGGTCGTGGTGGCATGCCATTTCAGGGGCCCGGTCAACGGGTGTTTTCTTCCGGTTAACGGCAGCGAAAAACGTTGAGGAGAGGGGATTGAGCGGTCAGTCAGCAGATAAACAGCTGTTGGAATTCAAGGTGAACGGTCAAGTGGACGCACCGGATGGTTTGGACCGCGAACTCCTTGAGATGGCTCGTGAGGGTAAGCTGACCGGCATCAGGCGTACCCGCCTTGATCTGGTTGAGGACTGGCTGGACCATGGCATAAGCGCCGAAGAAACCTGCAAACGACTTTCTGCCTATAATCGATCCGTCATTCTGGCCGTGCTTGAGGCCCACGCAGAGGAATATCCGTGGTTGCGGGATTGTACCTTTGTGGAGTTTGGTTCGGGTGGTCGCGAGGAGCAGGTCTTGGGTTCTGATCAAGACAACGGTCTCCTTATGCGTGCTGATCCTGATGAGGAAGAGCTGGAAGATGTCACTCAATCCATTGTAGTGGCTTTGGATGGAGCTGGTTTGGCGCTGTGTGAAGGTGGGGTCATGATCAGTAACCCTGAATGGCGTGGCGATTTTGACGTCTGGCTGTCTCGGCTTACCAGATGGCTTTCCAACCCGGCAGAAAAGGGCTCGTGGCAATCCGGTCTTATTCTTGATTTCAAGGCCGTGTTCGGTGCGCCCCGTGACGTGTTGCTTCTGCGTGATCGATTGTGGGAATATGTACGCACCAAGCCCATCGCCATCTCCTTGCTTATTCAGGAATTGACTGACTACCGTTTACCGCTTTCCATGTTCGGGGCATTCATTACGAAGAAGTCCGGTCCATGGCAGGGGTATCTCGATATCAAGCATTCTGTTTTGGCCCACTTGACCAATAGCACCCGTATTCTTGCTCTCAAATATGATCTGTTGCCACACAACACCTGTGAGCGATTGCGCCTGTTGGCAGAGGCGGGGCATATCTCGTCGAAGCATCAAGATAGCTTGCTGGACGCCTGGGAGTATCTCCAACTCAAGCGGTTGACCATTGGCTTGGAATGTGATCGCGAGGGGATACCGCCGCATAACTATGTCAATCCGACCTTGTTGCCCAAAGAGGAAAAGGCCAGGCTCAAAACTTCCATTCAGGCTGTGGAGAAGTTGGTGCGGCTGGTTCAGGCAGGCACGGGTCTATAGCGGCTTTGATTTTGCATCGTCTCTTTGGGCTGACAGCTTTTTGGCGGCCACTATATATTAAGGAATAACCTTGTGAACGTTCTGATCATCAATCTGACGCGCTTTGGCGACCTGATCCAGACCCAGCCAGTGGTAAGTGGCTTCAAAAGCCAGGGGCATAAGGTTGGGTTGGTTTGCCTTGAGAATTTTTCATCAGCTGCAACACTTCTTGACGGTGTTGATATTGTTTTCCCTTTTCCTGGTGCGGGGCTTTTGTCCAAGCTGGATAGCGACTGGCGCTTGGCTGTCCGGGACTCCAGTGATTTCAAGGCGAGCGTAATGGCGACGTTTGCTCCAGATCGGACCGTTAATCTGACTCCATCAATATCTTCGCGTCTTCTGACATATGACTTGGCACCAATTGATGGTGAGGTGGTCGGCTTTTCCGTGGATGAACTTGGTTTTAATGCTGACACATCTGCTTGGGCTGCTTTTCTTCAAATGGGTGGCAGCAATCGTGGAGCAAGCCCTTTCAATATCTGTGATATTTTTCGTCGTACTGCAGGTCTTGGCAATGAAGGCAATTCTTTGGTTTTGGCTCAGCCTGGTGAAGAAGCCATGGGACGAGCCGATACGCTGTTGAGTGAGAGTGCTTCGAAGGGTGCTAAAGGATTTCTGGCCTTGCAGATGGGGGCGAGTGAAGAACGTCGCCGCTGGCCTGTTGAGTTTTTTGTTCGTGTCGCACAAAAGGCATGGGAGCGTGACGGTTTGGTTCCTGTTCTGCTCGGCACTAAGGGAGAGGGCGAACTTGGCGATCGCTTCCAAGAGCAGATTGGTGCTCCGGTAGTTAATTGTATGGGCAGAACATCGTTGACCGAGCTTGCAGCAGTTCTCTGTAAATGCACTGCACTTGTTACGAACGATACCGGGACAATGCATTTGGCTGCAGGCATGGGGACTCCCTTGTGCTCAGTTTTTCTTGCCACGGCTCAACCGTGGGACACCGGCCCGTATCGAGCAGGTAATATTTGCCTTGAACCGGACATGGAGTGTCATCCTTGCGATTTCGGTAAGGAGTGTCCCAATGAGAATGCCTGTCGTAGGGCGGTGACTCCAGATGCCATGTATGGCGCGCTGCAATCATTGCTTTATGATCAGGGCGAGGTCCGCTTCGAAGGTACTCGAGCATGGCTTACGCGTTCGGGGGCTGACGGTTTTATGGAGTTGGTCAGCCTTTCCGGGCATGATGATTCTGACCGCGCCCTTTGGATCGGTATTCAGCATGCTCACTACCTCAATTTCCTAGATGGAGTTCCCTCTGCAGGGCGTACAGGGCTAGCGGAACGCCTGTCTCCCAACGTGGCGGAAGAAATATCCAAAACTTTGACGAGCGCCCACGACATGCTGTTCCTTCTTTCCCAGCAGGGCATGTTGCTCCTTCGCAATCCCAGAGAGCAAGCAAAGAAAAAATACCTTGCATCATGGCAGCGTTTGCAAAATGTTCTGGGTGCAAGTTCTTATCTTAACATACTTGGATCATTGTGGATGTTTGAATCTCAGAAGAGTGGAAATGATATGGTTTCCCTGTTGGATATGACAGAACGCTATCGTTCTCTCGTGGCAGCCCTTCAGGGTGAGTTCGTATAATCGGCACGGATATTGAATAATCCGGGACGAACCGATTTTTACGGAAAATTTATCATCCCTTTTCGAGGAGGAACTCACAATGATCGTTATCGATGGCAAGCAGTATGAAATGACTGGGCAACAGCCTGAAAACCTTGAGCAGGTTTTTGAAATGGTCGTGGGTGAAGGTGCCCTGGAAAACCGCATCGTAACTGATGTTCTGGTTAATAATGAGCCGTTTACCGAAATTTATCCCCATCAGGCGGAAGACATCGAAATTACCGAAGTAGAGTCCGTGGAGATCAAAACCATGGCCACAGACGATATGGCTGTGGAGATCACTCTCGAGCTTTACAAGGTCGTGAATATCATGGCTGAAGGCGGCAAGCACGTTGCCGAACTCTTCCGTCAGGCTGATGACGCTGAGGCTCTGGAAACCTATCAGGATCTGCTGGAAGTCATTCGTAACTTCCTGCGCATGATCGGTGTGCTTCGCGATGAGTATTCCCTCAAGGATCACAAGGAATACGAGCGCGCAGCAGAAGAGCTCAACGACATGTTCAGTGAGATGTCCACTGTTCTCGAAAATGAGGACTGGATTCTTCTGGCTGACCTTCTTGAATACGAATTCCTCCCGGCGGTGGAAAAGTGGAAGAGAGTCATCAAGCAGATTCGCGACGACATTCGCAGCGCGAAGAGGTAGATATGTCCGCACGTCGTCAGATGCTGGACGAGGCGCTCTCCATTGGGCGAAGGGAGCTTGGCTTCCTCACTGAAGGAGACGTTTTCGAGGCCGAGAAGTTGTCCAAGGACCGTGAACGGATTCTTGACGAAGCCATTCGTGATCTGGATCAGGACAATCTGAAGAAACTCGCCGACAAGTTGGTGGAGATGAAGTCACTTCATGACGAAATCACCGACGAGGCGCGCAGGCTCCATTCGTCCCTCAGAAACGACCTCGCCAACATCAAGAAGCAAAATAAGCGCATCGCTGGCTACAGTTTCGGTTCCGGCAATATGCCTCGCCTAGCCAAAGAGCGGTTCGTGCACAAGAAAGGCTGATCTCGAAAAGGTAATGGCAATATGAAAGGCCCGGTCAAATGACCGGGCCTTTTTTATTGGGCAATTACTGATTGGTTGTGACTGGGAGGCGGGAAGGCAGGAAACCAGGTCCTCTTTCCAGTCATTCTGCTTTCGGATTGGATTGTATTAGAATTTGGTCCAGCGAATTCCGCCGTTGTCCAAGGGAGAACCGGAACCGTTGAATTCAATGCCCATGCGAGTGAACCCCGGTCGGCCTTCTTCCATGGAGCGGACTTCGCCAGTATACCAATATGGCTTGAAGGACTTCTCTTTGAAATTGAACATAAAGAGGTTGATGGCAATTGGAGAGCCGACGGCACAGGTTTCAGGGAGTGCCTGATTGACCACGCTGAGGCCGAGGCCCCCATTGGAGATGTTGACCACGGCGTTGGCGGACTGATCCGGACCACTTGCGGCAAATGAATTTACGCCGATGTGTGGGGCTGCATCTTCAAAGGAAATGTCTGAAACGTATGGATTGTCCACCCAGAGTTTGACGCGGATGAATTGTTGGTCTGCTACCCGTTTACGAGTGTGCTTGCGTCGCGGCAGCATTGCGTAGTCAGCGGGGGCAGCCAGTACAATACGGTCAGCTTTTCGGCCAGAGGTATCAGATTCAATCAGTCGGGCGGTGAAGGAATTTACCTTTCCGGTGTCGGTTTTCATGGGGGCGAAAACACAGACCACGTCTTTACCCTGCTTTGTCTTCATTACATCAAGACGCTCGATGATCTCGCACTTGATCTTGCCGGAAGATGCTGCCGTGACCACGCAGCGAACTGCTACGTCCTCTTCACTGCCGCTGTTGAGCACGTCCATAATAACACCTTCTTTTTGAAGGGCACGGGGCACGTTGACTCTCTTTGAGGCAGACCGTTTGTTGGTGGGGCGCATGAGTCGCAGAGCGAAAATGAGCAAAAGAAGGGATAGAGCAATAAGGATGGCGGCTCCACCGTAACGAATGATTTCTGGAGGGACGTTCGGTGCGAATTGGTTCAGCGTGCCGGTCAAGGCTTCCCGAGCGGAGTTGATGAGATCCTGTATGTTCATTTCTGTGTTTGTCTAGAAGTTGACGAATTGCTTTTTCGCTTCAAGAACCTTGCCAAGGTAACGGCGTGTTTCCTCGTACGGATGTCTATATCGTAACGCTTCGTATACCTTTGATGCCGGAGTCTTGTTGATGATCTGAGCAGCTTTCTTTTTGTCCTTATGGAAAGTCCGTAATGCTGATCCTGCGCCACCGTTATAACCGGCTATGACACAATACTCTCTAGTGACCGGATTATTAATCTCTGCAAGATATTTTGTGTCGAGCATGTGGAGGTAGGCTGTTCCGTATGTGATATTGGTCGGGGGCTGTAGCAAAGCCTGACGAGACGGGGTGCCTTTCTTGCCGTGGAGATAGGCATAAACATCACTGCCTGCCGTAGTCGGAACTACCTGCATGAGGCCGAGGGCCATGGCTGAGCTGACGGCAAAGGGGTTGAAGTCGGATTCAACCTTCATGATGGCATAGATCAGGTTCCTGCTGACATGGAATCGCTTTGACGCTGATTCAACCAATTCACGATATTTGCGGGCACGGATATTCAGGTGGTCTTTCACCATATTGAAAGAGACGTACCAAGCCGTTTTGCCGTCTACCTTGCGCGTTTTCATGTTAGTTGCGAGCAGGTAGTCGGCATATCGTTCAGCTCGCCATGCCCAACGGATGTCTTTGTTCTCGTTGTCCTTTACTTCGCCAAGCAGGAAGGGCGCTTCGCCAAGTTTGACTGTTTTGGCCGAGTAGAGATCGACGGCTCGAGGGTCACCTGGTGTGAGAAGGGTGGTGACGATGGCGTTTTTCAAGCTGTCCTTGGGCTTCTTATTATCCACAGTCTCTACGGTGATGATGCCTGAATCGAAATCAACACTCGCACGGGAAAGGTAGTTGTGGGTGTATTTTACGTATTCTTTGGGGCGGGGAATCCGAACGTCGTTTTCGCCCCAGACGGATTCGATAGACTGGATAAAGTCATCAATTATCTTTTTGAACTGCTTGAGGTCAGCAGCCAAGGCTTTGGGGTTGGAGGCATAGCCGATGGCTTTGTCGCGAGCCAGTGCTTCTGCTGCAGCCGTAGGGCTGCCTGTTGCTGCCGCGCGGGCAATGCGTACGGCGTCGTAACGGGAGCAGGAAAAGAGTGTCAAAAGTGACAGCAGGAGGACGATATGTTTCATTTTATGCAACGGTTTAAATCCACTTGACATTTTGCATTTGTGTAGAAAGAGTGGAATATAGATTATTGGCCTTTGCTTGGAAACACAAGTTCGTGTTGATATTCGTTCAACCTGTCTTTTGTCCCGGAGGAAAACATGACCGGCAGTCCATTTGTCGAGCATATTGATCCCGATCTAGAAGAGTTGATGGAGAAGTTTTTCGACAACTCGAAAAAAGACGTCATCAAGATGCAGGCTGCTCTCGAAGCGGGTGATTTTGAGACGCTTGCCAGGCTGGGGCATACTGCAAAGGGAACTGGCTACGGTTACGGTTTTCGCGGTATGGGGGATATAGGCCTTGAACTGGAGATGGCTGCCAAGTCTGAGGACAGAGTTCAGGCAAAGCAGGTGACAGAGAAGATGTCTTACTATCTGGACAACGTTCGGGTTGAGTTCGGAGAATAGATTTGTTTGCCACAAAGGCAGGAAGGGCGGTCACTGAGGTGATCGCCCTTCCTGTCTTTGTGGCCCGGAGAGACCGTGGGCAGGTGGACTGGAACGCTGTGTTAAATTAGGCCTAGGGCCTTTTCAACCTTCTGTTTGTGTTGGTTCCCAATCTCTTTCCGGCCTCACCTGTCTCCCAGGTACTTATAGTATAAGCACTATGTGTGCCAAGGGGAAGCTTTTTCGGATTAGTAGTATTTACTATTGGTTACAGTGGGTGTTTTCGTCGTGTCGGAAAACATTGCTGCGCAATGTCTTACAATGTTGGAAAATTGACACATCCAAAATGACAAAAGGCGGGGATTTCTCCCCGCCTTTTTGCTTACAGCAGTTCCATTGCTGCATCCACGTCCCAGTCTTCGTGAACCACCTTGTTGAGGGCGGCCACGATTTTGGCCGGGCTGGGGTGCTGGAAGATATTGCGTCCAACGGAAAGGCCTGCACCACCTGCTTGGACAGAGTCGTATACCATTTGAACGAGGTCTCGCTCGCTCTCGAGCTTGGGGCCACCTGCAATGACCACAGGTACACAGCAGCCATCCACTACCTTTGAGAAGGATTCACGGTCGCCGGTGTAGTTGACCTTGACGATGTCTGCCCCCAATTCAACGCCGACGCGAGCACAGTGGGCTACGACTTCGGGGTCGTATTCATTGGAAATCTTGGGGCCTCGGGCATACATCATGGCCAGAACCGGCATACCCCATTCATTTGCCTCAGAAGCTAGCGCACCGAAGTCGGCCAGCATCTGCGGTTCGGTTTCGTCGCCGAGATTGACGTGAACAGAAACAGCATCCGCACCGATTTTGAGGGCATCAGCAACGGTGCCAACCATGGTCTTGGCATTGGGGAAGGGCGACAGGGATGTAGACGCGGACAGGTGAATGATAAGGCCGATGTCCTTTCCGCCTGCACGGTGGGAACAACGGGGAATTCCCTTATGCATGAGCATGGCATTGGCGCCGCCTTCGGCGACTTGATTTACGGTGTCGCGCAGATCGATGAGACCGTAGATGGGACCAACGGTTACGCCGTGGTCCAGAGGCACAACGATGGTGCGTCCGTTGTTACGGTTCATGATGCGTTCCATTCTGATTGCTTTACCCAGGTGCATAACTCCCTCTCCTTGATTTTTGACCGGCGGTGCGGCCCAAAAAGAAAGAGGCCGCGGACTTTGCCCGC
The DNA here is from genome assembly GCF_012516435.1 of Pseudodesulfovibrio sp. zrk46. Classification (NCBI taxonomy): domain Bacteria; kingdom Pseudomonadati; phylum Thermodesulfobacteriota; class Desulfovibrionia; order Desulfovibrionales; family Desulfovibrionaceae; genus Pseudodesulfovibrio; species Pseudodesulfovibrio sp. zrk46. The sequence goes on along the minus strand of NZ_CP051216.1, from coordinate 3,818,641 downwards.
GGCCTCTTGGTTAGTTTCTCTCTACTAAATGCTAGTGCACACCAAGACCGCAGGCGTTCCTGAAATAAAAGCTAAAAAAGAAAAAGAAACGAGCGGTGATGTTGTGCATGATTTGTACTAAATATCCGAAGTTAATTTGAAGTGTCAAGTATAGGTTACGTTAAGATCTAGCTACAAAGGGCTACGCACTTGATTTCAACCAGACCGCCGAGGGGAAGACCGGCTACTTCGATAGCTGCGCGAGCAGGCTTGTGATCGGTGAAATATTCGGAGTAAATGGCATTTAGGTCGGCGAATTTGCCCATGTCTGTGACGAAGATGTCGACCATCATAACCTTTTCCAGAGAGGAACCGGCTTCTTCTACAATGGCTTTGAGGTTTTCCAGAGCCTGTTTGGTCTGCGCCTCGAACCCTTCTGCCAGTTTGCCTTCGCCGGGGATGATGCCGAGCTGGCCGGAGACATAGAGAGTTCCGCCGGCTTTGGTTGCCTGGGAGTAAGGGCCAACTGCTGCCGGGGCTTTGTCTGTGTGTACGAGAGTAATGGACATATCATTTCTCCTTGTTTTGCAGGGAAGCTATTTTGCCACCCAAAGGTATTTATTCTGAAATTCTGGTGAAAGTCGTCGGACAATTTGAACGACTCCAGCCATGATGAGGACTGAGAGAAGTAGACGTCCCCACAATACACCGGAGATGTGACCACCGATGACCATGATGAGTAAGGTATCCTCGATAAGCGAGTGGCACAAGCCCATGAGTGTGAGAGAGTAGAATATGTCTTCCTTTCCCACGGTGCCGCTTTTGGCTTCATTGATGATGAGGCCACCACCGTAGGAGAGTCCCATAGTCAGGCCGATGACGGTAATTGCAGATGCTTTGGGGCCAATGCCGATGAGGTCGAGAACAGGGCGCAGGATGCGATTCATCAGGTCGATCACTTTGATGGCGTGCAAAACGCGCATCATGATGAGTAGGCCAAGGATGATGAAGAAAATGGAGATCAGGTTGCGTCCCTGGTCCATTGCCCAGCCCATAATCGAAGTGTCTGTAGCCGCATCGACCTGGAAAAGCATGGTTGCCGGCCCTTGAAGGGTCCCTGTGGCCGAGTAAATGCTGTGAAGAATCCATGCGAAAATAAAGGCTCCCACAAGTCGCATGAATACCTGAAACAGGAAACGCGCGCCGGATTTGCGGGCAATGGCACATTCTACAGGAATGCCGTGCGCGACCAGCATGAGGACACCTATGATGGTCGCCTGTGCTGTGGTCAGCGGATTGTCGCCAACCAGTGATGCAAGTACGATCATGCCGGTATATATGTTATTAATAATGGCGGAGGCCCAGACAAGCCCCATCTCAGCAGGAAGTCCCACCAATGCCATGACAGGCTCAAGCGGCCAAGCAAGGTATTGAATAAGTCCCAACTCCTGAAGCACTTTGACCAGGATCAGAATGGGGACCATTACCTTGCACAATTCAAGAGTTGCAGAGAATGCGTCTCGCAACAGCTCTTTTATTATCTCGACCAATTTACTCATGTTTATCCTCTCTCTTCTCGAGCGGGAAGATATGGCATTTGCCCTCAAAAAGAAAGACTCTCCTTAGGAATCGAACGAGCATATACAGGTCAGAAAGGCACAAAAAAAAGGGAGCCCGCGAGGACTCCCTTTTTTGAGTGGTATGATTTTGGTGTTACATAAACGCCTTGGTTACGTTGTAGCCTAGGACTGCCATGAAGAAGGCGAGACCTGTGGAACCAAAGACTGAGTATGCGGCCCACTTCCAGCTCGATTCACGAGCCATGGCAACGACGGTTACGAAGCATGGTGCGTAAAGCATGGTGAAGAGGATGAGCGCCACTGCGGTTGCCTTGGAGAAGTCTGCGTCGGCCACAAGTCGGTCAGACAGGGGCTGTGTCTCTTCGGTGTCAACTTCGCCCATGGAGTAGGCGGTACCGAGGGTGGAGACGATGACTTCCTTGGCTGCGAATCCGCCAGTCAGGGCGATATTGGTGCGCCAGTTGAAACCGGCCAACTGGGTGACAGGCTCCATGGCGGTGCCGATACGGCCCGCAATAGTGTGACGAATGGCTTCTTCTGCTTCAGCGTTGTCGATATCCACGACAGCTTCTTCGGAAGCGGCGGCGCGGAGTTGCTCGTAATGGGCAATACGATCAGCTGGGAGCTGCGGGAAGGTCATCATGGCCCAGATCAGGATGGAGATTCCGAGAATTACGGTACCGGCCTTCTTGGCGTATTCCCAAGTGCGCTCCCAGGTATGGATCAGTACGCCTCGGAGAGTTGGCATGCGGTAGGGCGGCAGTTCCATGACAAAGGGAGTAGATTCGCCGCGGATAACTGTGGAGCGCAGGATTCGAGCTACGATGAGAGCCATAACCCATGCACCCAAGGTGATCATGAGCATGACGGATGCGCCGTACTCTGGGAAGAACGCTGCTGCCAGCATGAGGAAGACAGGAACCTTGGCGCCACAGGTCATGTAGGGCGCAACAAAGATGGTAGCCAGTTTTTCCTTGGGGCTGCGCAGGGTGCGGGATGCCATGACGCCAGGGACCGCACAACCGCCAGCAATGCCGCCGGAAACGATGAAGGGAAGGACAGAGGTGCCGTGCAAGCCGAAGATCTTGAATACGCGGTCGAGCATGTAGGCCATACGGGCGATGTAACCGGAGTCCTCCAATGCGGAGATCATGAGGAACATGAACATAATGAGCGGAACGAAGCCAAGCACGCCGCCAACGCCGTCAATGATACCGGAGACAATCAAAGAACGGAAATGTCCTTCGGGCAGGGCTTCCGTGGCGGCATCACCAATCCAGCCGAATAATGTTTCCAGCCAGCCCATTGGGATTTCACCTACGGTGAAGGTGACCTTATAGATCATGAAAATGACACCGAGCATGATGAGGGGACCAAGGATCTTGTGAGTCAGGACCTTGTCCATCTCATCGGACCGGCTGATGCGGTCTTCATCCAGGGAAGGGTAGGAAACTACATCTTTGATGATGCTGGCGATGTATCCATAGCGATGATCCGCGATAAGTGCGTCGGGCAAGGCGTGGAGAGTCTTCTGGGTATGCTCCCCCACTTCGCGGGCCATGTCTTCCAGCTTGTCGGAAAGATTTGTGTTAGCCATGCGTCCCTTGATTACAACGTCTTCGTCGCGTTCAAGGTACTTGATGCCGGTCCAACGGGCAGGCACTTTGTCGGTCAGGAAATCGGCTTCATTGATGAGCTTTTCCATTTCATCAAGAACAGGGTCGAGGTCCGGACCGTACGAAATATTTACAGGACTCCAGAGACCTTTTTTGTCTTTAGCAAGGGCAATGCCTGCGTTCAGGAGTTCTTCAGTTCCTTCACCACTGCGAGCTACAGTCTCGACAACAGCGCAGCCGCTCAGCTCGGCGAGACGTGCACTATCGATTTCTTTTCCGCTAGCGCGAACTTCGTCCATCATGTTCAAGCCAAGAACTAACGGAACACCAAGCTCCATGATTTGGACTGCCAGATACAGGTTTCGTTCCAGCGCGTCGGCGTTCATGACGTCGATGACTACTTCTGGGCGTTCATCAACGAGGAAATTGCGAGCTACCAGTTCTTCTTGAGTATAGGCTGTCAGGGAGTAGGTACCGGGAAGGTCCACTACTTCAACCTGATCTTCACCGCGAGTAAGGTTACCGATCTTTTTTTCAACGGTTACGCCGGGCCAGTTGCCGACATGTTGTCGGGCGCCTGTCAGGGCGTTGAACATGGTGGTTTTACCGCAGTTGGGATTGCCTGCGATACCAATGGTATAATGGGCCATGGTGTTTAGTCCTCCAGAATGGAAACTGTAATGTGATCTGCTTCGCTGTTGCGCAAAGTGAGAGTGAAGTCTTTGAGACGGAGGGCCACAGGGTCTTTGAGTGGTGCCTTGCCGATGACTTTGCATTCAGTGCCGGGGATCAGTCCCATGTCACGGATGCGGCGACCAAGTTCGCCGCTGGCGGAGATGGTTACGATTTTCAGATGCTGGTTGACTTTTGCCTTACGCAGGCTAACCGGTTTCCCCATGATTGAATCCTTTTGGTTGATAATCTTTATCAATGATGTGGCAAAAAAAATTACTTAGCGGAGTCGCAGTGGCTGGCGCCAGGGGTGTCCTGTATGCCAGAGCAGGAGCCTGCTTGTCCACACCCGGAGCAGCCGCAACCGGATGACTTGGCAGTGAATTGGCTATACAAGCGACGACCAATGTAAACGGCAGCAATTAGTACGATGGCTCCGACCAGAATGTTGTCTATCATGATTTCCTCACTTGATGCCTCTTTTTGAGGCGAACGAGTGATAAATAGTGATGTTGAGAATCAATGTCAAGAGGCTTTTGAGAAATGTTTTCAATTAGTATGTTTGGTTTTTAACCAAATATTACATAAGTTTGTTGAATCATGATTAATTTGATCAAGAAATGTGAAAATTATTCACCTAGCTTGTCAATAATGTTCTTTTGTGGTGATATGCGCTCTCTGTTTATGGGAGAGAGCATTTTATGAAGACAAAAGTTCTGCTTGTTGCCGAGGGTGGATTTGCCCGCGCTGCCTACATGGAAGTCTTGCACGACCTCAATGTTGAGGTTGATTGTATTGCGTCTCCCGATGAAATGACAGAAGCTCTGATTGATGCCGAATACAACGGTTTATTGATTGATGTTCCCACTATGATTCGCTGCGATTGTGCAGACAAGAATCGTATTACCCGCATAATGGATCGTTTTCCTGTCTTGCGGGTCATGTTCAATTCTGACCATGGCGGAATTCGGGGACTGACTCAGGGGGGCACTATCCGAGACAATCGTGACTTGGGTGAGTTCATCTTGCATGAATGTGTGCCTTTCAAGCCGCGATCCATTCGAGTGGCCGAGCGTCGCGATATCGTCTTCAACGTTTTGCTGATGCATGAAGTTGATCAGGAAGATATCCGTGCAGAGCGAACGGTGACTGTCAACGTCTCTGAGCATGGGTGTTTTATATATACTGTGAATCAGTGGACACCATATAGCCCTGCCTGGATGGTAGTTCATGAATTCGAGGACAAAACGCCTATTGAACTCAAGGTTCGCTGGTGCGGTAAATGGGGCCAACGTATGGGCATGCCGGGCATAGGAACGAGCTTTGAGTCTATGACGGCACATCAGTATGTGCAGTTGCACACATTTCTATAGAAAATATATGTGAGGTAGATAAGGATGAGTGACGATTCTCAGGAATTCATGGCGTGGATCAACGCACTAGCCAAAGGCATCGTGGCTGGTTGCGCCATCGGTTACCTCTTCAGCTTCACCGAACTCATGCCTGCAAGCAAGGCAGTACTTCTTGGTGGCCTCGCAGGCTGTCTAGCTTCTATTACTTTCAAGAATCGACAGGATGACAAGAAGGAGTAGTAGGTCTACTCTGCTGTCCATTATCTGCATTAGGGTCTCGTTGCCTTGACAACTGTCTTGCTGGGTGAATATTGTCTCCCGATTTTGCCGCCTGAGGGCGGTTGTACTTTTTTGAGAGTATACCCTTCATGAAATTATATATTGTTGTCGAAATTACCTCTCGCGAATTTGACGCCAAAACGTTCCTCGCATGTTCTGCTGCGCTGGAAGGATTTGATGTTGTCATCGGCGAAGAGGATATGTTGCGTCGTCATGTCGTTATGTCTGAACCAGGGATTTATTACGACAAAAGCCTTCATACGCAATATCCTGCTTTACACAGGCATCTTAAACGTCTTGGATATCGTATCGTGGTCAATGACGATGAAGGATTCATTTTTAATGAGAAATCCTATCGCAATCACAGTCTGACGCAACCCGCTTGTGACGGGATCGATCTTCATCTGACTTGGGGACAGTATCAACAGGATGTGGTCGAACGTGGTTTGCCAGAACTTGGTGCAAAGTCAGCCCCCGTGGGAAATGTCCGCCTTGATCTGCTTTCCAAGGAGTTGCGTCCTTTCCTGCAGGAAAGGGCTGACAAGTTAAAAGAGAAGTGGGGACGTATTGTTCTCGTTAACTCCCGTGCTTCCGTAGTAAACCATACGGATGGTCAGGCGCATATTGATCGTCTCACCAAATCTGGTGAGTCTGGTCCGGCAGATCTGCTTCGACGTTACGTGGCTTGGGATACTGAAGTTTTCAGAAGCTTCCAGGAAATGATTCCGGTTGCCTGCGCACGTTTCCCTGACAGAAACTTTATTATTCGTCCTCATCCTGCTGAGGATATGGCCATTTGGGAAAAAATTGACCGAGAGGTTCCCAATGCCCACTTGGTGAGAGAGGGGAATGTCCATGATTGGATTCTCGCCTCGGAGATGGTCATTGTTCAGCACGGTTGTTCCACTGCCGCAGAAACATTTTTGATGGATGTGCCTTGCATTTCCTATCTTCCCATCGAAGATGAACTGATCACTCATGGTATGGCAGACGAAGTCGCATATCTTGTTCGTAATGCTGATGATGTTTGCGAATGCCTGTCTGGTGAGCGTGATGAAGATATGGCGTCCATGCAGTCCGTTTGGCGCGAAGCGGCGAAGAAGTATGTTGCTTCGGTGGATGGTCCCATGGCGGCTACTGCGACTATTGGGCATTTCAAGAGAATTGCGGACATCAAGCGCGATGCTGAGCCTATGTATCAGTTCTCTCAGCGTATCAATGCTTACTTGAGAAATTTGAATCGCAGACTCAAGCCGTGGTTGCGTAAGATTACCGGTAAAGAAAAAGTCGTGAATCCTCACGCTAAGTGGAAAGAACTTACTCTTGATGAGTTTAAAGCCCACGTAAAACGATTTGCATTTTATGATTCCCGTTTTGCTGATCTGGATATCACGCAGGCTTACATTGACTGTTTCAGACTGCGTTATCACGATAAGTAAGAGTAATAGGGATAGACCAATAATACGGAGTTATTGAACCTATGGATATCATGTTCAGTTCATACGCTGATGTTTACAAGAATCTGGGCGATCGTGAGATCGTACTTTTCGGTGCAGGTAATATCACCAAAAAGACCAAACTTCGCCTGGATAGACCTCTTTCCATGATCGTGGATAACAACGCGAACCTGTGGGAAGAACATGAATTGGGCGTGACCATCAAGAAGCCCGAAGTCATTAACGGTAAGAGCGATCAGTATTACGTGCTTATCTGCACCACTTCTTTCATGGAAGTTTCTGAACAGCTCATGGAGTACGGCTTTGATCCTTTGAAAGATTTTATTGTCAGTCCGGTCCTCAATGACCTGCGCATCATATCTGACATCGAGTCCCTGAAGACCAAGCTGCTCTTTTCCAGTGGCCTTCCCGGTATGGATGATCCTGAAGCTGGTGGCGGTATCTACGAACTGGAGTTGGATGGCGATTGGAAGTACCGTAAGGTGCTCGAAGGGCCCAGCCATGGCCTTATTCATTTTGAAGGTGACATTATCGCTTCTCATTCTGAATTGGGACTAGTGCAGATGTCCAAAGATTACAAGGTTATTAGGAATGCCGAAGTGCCCACAGGGTCACGTCCTCATGGTGTGGCATACTCTGAACATACACAGTGTTTCTATGTTGCTTCCACTTATCTTGATGCCATTTTGGTTTTCGACCGCGACTTCAAGCAGGTTGATCAAATTAATGTGTCTCATAAACATGCGCAGACCGGTGAACCGCAACACCACATTAACGATGTGTGTGCTTACGGAGAAAGCCTCTATGTCTCTATGTTCTCGATGACCGGTAACTGGAAGAAGGATGTCTTTGATGGCGTTGTTCTGGAAATAGACCTGGATACCAAGCAGGTGCTGAATCCGGTCGTTCAGAACCTTTGGATGCCGCATAATATCTGTGCGATCAATGGAAGCCTTGCTGTGCTTGATTCCCTGCGCGGTGAACTCAAAACCCACAACGCTCAGCCCATCGGCAAGTTCCCAGGCTTCAGTCGCGGTTTGGCTTACGATGGTGTATTCCACTACATTGGCCAGAGCCGTAACAGGAACTACAGTAAGTACCTCGGACTCTCCATGAACATATCCATTGATACGTCCATTATCGTTTTTGATGCTACAACCAAGGTGTCCCGAAGCTTGAGCCTGCCTTCAAAACTCTCCGAAATTCACTCGATTATCGTGTTGTAGAAGAAAGGTTAGAACGCTATTTCTTTGCGAAGCCCTTGGCTATAAGGTCAAGGGCTTCTTTTATGCATTCTTGTGGTTCGAAAGTCTCAACGCATTCACGAGTTTCACATGAATTTTTGTTGCACCAACGGCAGGGGATATCCTTAGTTACACTGATGTGTTCTTCGGAGGGAAAACGCCAGCCATATCCTGTGGCACCATGAATGGTGAGAGAGGGAGTGTCGACCGCTACGGCAAAGTGGCGGGGAGATGAACAGTTGCCTACGTGCATGACGGCTTTATCTTGCACTGCTGCCATGCCGCGCAGACTGAGCATGGTGTTGGGAACGATACCCATACCTGCCTGTTTAATCACCTTCTCTGCCAGTTCTTTTTCGCCAGGACCATACAGAATGACGAATTCCATGTCAGGATGTTGCTCTCGAATGAGCTTCATAAGGCCAGCGTAGTGCCTGGAAGGCCAACGTCGGGTTTCCCTTCTGTGGCTGGGATCGATGGTGATATAGGGGCCTGTGATTCCATGTTCTGTACAGAAAACATCGGCCTCTTTTTTCTCGGTATCCGTGAGAAATATCTCAGGCCTTTCTCTATCCCACTTGATGCCGAGCGGAGCAAGCACACTTGCCTTGCACATGGCTGCATAGCCGATTTTTGGCTTGGCCCAGTGCGTGTATAGATATTTGTTGTACCAGTGGGGCGTGAAGCTGAGTTTGACCGGAGCCTTTGAAAATCGCACTACCCACTTGCAGCGTGGGAGTTGCTGAAAATCAACGATGAGGTCATAGGGTTGGCGACCGACCTTCGCATAGTACAACAGGGCCTTGAGCGGATTTTTGAGGGCCTTGCGGTCTATGGGCCAGACTTTGTTAATGTTGGGGTTGTTCTCTAATACCGGCAGGCACTTTTTTTCAGTCAATACATCGATGATTGCGTCAGGATACTTTTCTTTAAGCAGCCGGAGGGAGGGCGTGGCCAAAAGGACATCACCGATCTGCCTAAGCTGGCAGACCAAGATGCGCTTGGGATGAATATTGGTGATATCAGTCATTCGGTCAGTCTGTTTATGAGGGCGTTTCGAGCTGTTCCAGCAAGAAAACTACGGGGCGATAGCCATCAGTGCAGCAGGAAACAAATCGCTTCGGGCCGCCGCGAGCCATGCCCCAGATCATTTTCTGAAGGTCTGCCCAAGCCCAGCCGCAAAAGCCTTCAGGCTTATCCCAGGGGCTATTGCCGGGAATGTGGAATGTGTCTCCCACATTAAATTTTTTACATGGGGTCCATTTGGCTGGCTCATCTGTGTACTGTTGAACCAAGTCCTCATGAAAGAGCTTTTTCATGACAGTGATCTTGATGTCGTACTGCATTGAGCCAGCCTCCTTTCAGACTATTCTTTGTCCCAGAGATTGTCTTTGACCCACTCACCGTTCTCGCCTTTCCACCATACACGGGGATCACGATAACGATCGCAGACTTCGTCAAAGTACTCTTCGGTCCAGCCTACGTATTCTAGCCAACGCCATAAATCCTTGGACTTGACGTGGTCGCGGATACGGACTTCTTCAATGGCCTGCTCACGGGTCATGAGGCCTGCACGGATATCCTTGCAGGTGTGGTCAGTCGCTCGTCCGTATCCGAACTTGATGTACTTGAGATAGTCGTGGATACCATTTTCATGCATGTCGTCCAAGTTAGACATGCGGCGGTAGGTGCGTTCGAATTCTTCTTCGGATTCCTTGAAACCGTACATTTCGACCATCATGGGGCCATGTTCGTTGGCATCCCAGCGGACGTAGTTGTTGAGGTGGATACCTCGAACGCCTACACGATCCATGTCTTCGTCGCTCGGGTGCATGAAGCCGATCATGTCTTTGGCTTCGAGCTTTTCACCGAACTTGGGTGCGGCCTCAACGAAGTCATACCATTCAAAACCACGAAGATCGTGTTCGTGACGGTTGCGGTAGGTGAACTCTACAAAGTCATTGTAGGAGTGCATACCTCCGATATCCATGAAACCGTGCTCACCCCAGATCATCAGGGGGGTATTGGTCTCAACAGCCACTCGGATGGGGTATGTATTGATACCGCAGTGGGCGTGCCAGTTCATGTCGCCCATCATGAGCATGCCAAGGCGGTTCATGGTCTTGAGGACTTCGATGGAAGGGGTGAAAAAGATGTGGTCGCACCCAAACACTTCCCGCATGTTCTTCAGGTTCTCCATGCCGGTGGGAAGGTAGTTGTTTCCGTGGTAGGTGACTAGAAGCGGATTCAGGCCTAGCACGTTTTTCATGATATGGACCTGGAAATAGGAGTCCTTGCCGCCTGATACAGGAATGACGCAATCGTAGTTCATACCGTCCTTGCTGCGGTAGCGTTCGCAAAGACGTTTGAACTTTTTCATGCGGGCATCCCAATCTACTTCATCTCGCTGGTCAGCCACTTTGCAAGTCGAGCAGATGCCGTCATCATCAAAAGTGATGGGGGCAGCCGAAGACATGGGGCTGACACACTTGGAGCAGTAGCGCATCTTGGGCGGTCGCTCGGGGTGAACGAGATATTTGCGATCATGGTCTGACATGTATTTTCTCCCTTACGAGGTCCTTTTTGGCGCGGGGATACGCGCGTTCCGTAAAGTGGAACATATTGCCTGCGGCTACGGCCGCGACATTGGTTTCTTCGTATACGTCGATGAAGTCATCTACGTCGGCCGCACCGCCACAGGCGATAACAGGCAGTGACGTGGCACTGGTGACGTCAGAAATGGTGTCGAAGTCGTAACCGCATGCTTTGCCATCTCGGTCGATGGCGTGCAGGAAAATCTCTCCGGCACCATTCTTTTGGCATTCCTTAACCCAATCAACGACATTGATGCCCGTGTTGTTGCTCCCGAAATCGGTGAACAAGATGGGGGTGCCGTCAACCATGCGGTAGTCAGCCGAAATGACACAGCATTGGCTGCCGTACTTTCGGGCTACTTCCGTAATAAGTTCTGGGGTGTGGTATGCCGCCGAGTTGATAACGACCTTATCTGCTCCGGTTCGGATGCGCAAATCCACGTCTTCTATGGTCTTGATGCCACCGCCAAATGTAAGGGGCATAAAGCAGACTTTGGAAATTTCAGTGATGATCGTTTCAATGGAGTCCACCGCTTTGATCTTATGATCGTCGCGCCGGGAATCATACGTCTTGTCTCGGCTGATGTCTACATAGATGAGTTCATCCACGTTCCATTGATTGTATCGGGCAGCTTCATTGATAATGTTGCCGATGATCTGGTGCGTGGAAAAATCCTCGCTACGAACGATCAGTCCGTTCATAATAAACAAGACAGGAATGAGTCTCCTGTATTGCATGGCTATAGCTCCACAAATTTTTTAAGAATTTCTATGCCGGAAGCCTGGCTCTTCTCTGGGTGAAATTGGCAGGCGAAAATATTCTCTTTCTCAATGATGGCGTCGCAGGTCGTCCCGTAATCGAGCGTTGCCGTTACTACTGAGCGGTCCTCAGCCCGACAGAAAAAGGAGTGTACGTAATAGAAGCAGAGTTGTTGGTCCGTCAAATTCTGAATGAGTCGAGAGTCGCCACTGCGTTCGGTTTGACACCAGCCAATGTTGGGAATCGAAAGATCTTGTATGTACTCGGCCAGTGGGAGAACCTTTCCTTCGACAAGTCCCAAGCCGGGATGCGGGCCGAATTCGGCGCTTTCTTCATACATGAGCTGCATGCCGAGACAGATACCCATAATTGGCTTTTTGTCATCAAGGGAAAAAGATCTGATTACTTCCGTGAACCCTTTGGAGTTGAGGGTTTTCATGGCATCGCCAAATGCGCCGACACCGGGAAGCACTGCCTTGTCACTTTGGGAGAGTTCTTCCGGGGTAGAGACAATATTACACTCAGCACCAATGGAGTTGAGTGCATTGCGGACAGACGCGAGGTTGCCCATTCCGTAATCTATGATGCCGATCATGGTCGTACTTTATTTGAAGTTGGTTAGTTGGTCAGTAAATCCCACTGGAGTGGAGTTCCCTTGGCAATGTCTACGACTGCTGTCTTTCCGATTACTTCTTCCAAATGACGGGTATGCAATCCGTTACCGGGACGAATCGAGCGAATATTTTCAGTGGTAAGCGGTTCACCTTTGGCTATGTCTTTTACAACGAAAAGAGACCTACGGAATACTACGCTCGATTTTTGCTTTTCCGTCAATTCAAAGTGGACGGAGCCGAGAGCTTTTTCCACATTGCGAACGCCTTCCACCATAGCTTTAAATTCATGTGGTTCCAAAGAGAATGACGTGTCAGGGCCATCCTCTGAGCGATTTAGGCAAAAATGCTTTTCAATGACCCGCCCTCCAAGTGCAACTGCTGCAATAGGCATCTCAATGCCCATGGTGTGGTCGGAGAGACCTGCTACAACATCGTATTTTTTTGCGAGATAGGGGATGGTGAGCAGGTTCATTTCCTCAGGAGGCGCAGGGTAAGCAGAGGTGCATTTCAGAAGCGCCATCTCGGTCCCTCCAGCCTCTTTGAATGCTGCTACCGCCTCTTCAATCTCTGCTTCAGTGGCCATCCCTGTGGACATGATAACAGGTTTGCCGGTCGAGGCTATTTTTCGGATGAGTGGGATATCTACCAATTCAAACGACGCAACCTTATGGCAGGGGACGTCGAGTTCTTCCAGAAAATCCACAGCGGTATGATCGAAAGGGGTAGAGAAAAACAACAGTCCCAATTCGTCGGCCACTTTTTTCAGTTTGGGATGCCACTCCCAAGGAGTGAACGCTTCTCCATAAAGGTCGTAGAGTGTCCGGCCCTCCCAAATGGTTCCCTTGATCTGGAAATATTCGTTGTCACAATCAAGGGTAATAGTATCTGGGGTGTATGTCTGGAGTTTGATGGCGTCAGCACCGGCTGCATGGGCAGCTTCGATGATTTTCACTGCACGGTCGAAATCCTGACCATGGTTGGCACTCATTTCGGCTATGATGAAAGCCGGTCCAGATGAAGATAAAATGGTGTTTTTAGCCATGGGAATCCGCCATGTCGGCATTGCTTTTTGAACGTGTCAGCAGGATTGCGGTAATGTCTCGCAGGCGTGAGGGTGTGTCAAGCTTGGAGCTCAGTCCTTGCGAACAGGAATTCCAGCCTTACGAAGGTGTGAGCGTGCTTCAGCCGGTGTCTGTTCAGTGAAGTGGAAAATGGAAGCAGCTGCAACAGCGGTGGCTCCCCCTTGTTGGATTGCCTGAAGCATGTGCTCGTAGTTCCCAGCTCCGCCAGAGGCAATAACCGGGATTGATACCGCATCACTGACGGCCTTAACTGCTTCAAGGTCGTACCCTTTCATGGTGCCGTCTAGCTCTACTGACGTCATCAAAATCTCACCAGCCCCACGGCTTTCTGCTTCCTTAGCAAATTCAACAAGGTCGATCCCTCGTTGATTCTTTCCGGAATTCGTCACGACTTCCAGATAACCATCTTCATGCCTCTTGAAGTCTATGGATACGATGGCACACTGCGAACCGTATTTGTTCGCAACCTGACTGATGAGTATGGGGTTGTCTACCGCAGCAGTATTCATTGCCACCTTATCCGCACCGGCGTCCAGTAGGCCCCCTACATGATCGATATCTGTGACGCCACCGCCAACGGTCAAAGGCATGAAACAATCATCAGCAAAGTCATTGACCCAGCCGAAGTCAGGTTTACGGCCGTCATTAGTGGCTTTGATATCCACGATGATCAGTTCGTCAACATTGCGCATGTTATAGACTTTTATGGACTGCATCAGCGACCCAACATGACGCCAGCTGTCAAAGGCCACGCCTTTTACCAGCCCGTAATCACGATAAAGCAGGGTGGGAATGATTCGTGTCTTTAGCACGTTAGTATTCCTCGCTGAGCTTGATGAAATTCTTGAGCAGCTTCAGACCAATTCCTTGGCTTTTTTCCGGATGGAACTGGGTTCCATAGACATTGCCCTTGTTGACGACAGAAGTGAATTTTCCGCAATACGGCGTTGTAGCAATTGCGTGAGAGGGATCGTTGGTTTGGAAATGAAAACTATGAACGAAGTAAAAGTCTTCTCCCGGAGGGATATCCGCCAGCAGGGGGGTGGATATTTCGAACTCAACGTTGTTCCATCCTACATGGGGGATCCGTTCGTTATTCTCTGGAGTAAAAGGAACTACAGAGCCTGGGATCCATCCTAATCCTTCGTGCTCGCCATTTTCAAAACTCCGGCTGGCCAGGAGCTGCATACCAAGGCAAACGCCGAGGATGGGGATGTCGTAGGCGATGATTTGGTCTTCAAGAATCTTGTCGAGGTTGCGCTCCCTTAGCAGTTGGATTGCATCGCCGAAAGCGCCGACACCCGGCAGGATGCAGGCATCCACAACTTTAAAGTCCTCTTCCTTGTCCGTTAGGAGCGGTTTTGCTCCGCAGACGGACAAGGCGCGAGAAATAGAGCCGATATTTCCAACCCCGTAATCGACAACGGCGACGGTCAGCATAAACAGATGTCCCGGCTAGACGTTGTCGTCGTTGACGCGGACGAGGTCACCATTACGGGTGCGCAGGAGATTTCCACGACGATCTGTTTTAAAGATCTTTTTGTTCGTGAAGCGATCACAGACAGCGGTGAACTCATCCAGGGTCATATCAATTTCTTCCAGAATGGTCTCCAGGTCTGTGCCGAGGTAGGACCAAGGAAACTTGCCCTCATGGCGGCGAACCAACTGCATGCCTTGCTCGCGAGAGAGGCGACCGCGGCGGATGTGCCAGCAGGCCCAATCTGTTGCACGGCTGTAGCCGTACTTGAGGAATTTGAAATAGTCGTGGATGCGCATCTGCTCGTTGTCGAGGTTCTCGTAATTGACGATGGAGCCTTCGACAGTGTTGGGCCAGCTTTCAAAACCGTGGGCTGCAGCAACCAGCGCGTTGGAAAGCCCATCCCATTGCTTGTAGTAGCCGAGGAAAATGCCGGTCACACCCACACGAGCCAGATCTTCGTCAGAGGGATAGGTGTAGGGAATGAGGTGCTTTTTCTCTATGTCTGCCTGTCCTTCAAGGTCAGTGACACGAAGACCAAGGAGGCCTCCGAATTCTTCAAGCCAACGGCGGGTGAGGTGCTTGTCTCCAGCCTGGGTTGCGGGACCGCCATTCTCATTCTGGGAGTTCTCGCCCCAAACGATGAGCGGCACGTTGTGCATTACGGCGATGCGAACCGGGATGGTGAAAATTGTCAGGTGCTCAGGCCATGATATATCACCAACTTGCTCGAGAGCGAGTTTGTTGATGCGACGCCTGACCACTGGGTTCGTGGAAACTTCAATGTAGTCCACGCCGAGTTTCTTGATGTTCTCAATGTTTCTGCGACCGATGGGAGAGAGACGGTCCGTGGTGGCGGTGACGCAAAGAGGATTCATGCCCATGTCCAGCATGGTAAGGGTCTGGTAGGTTGAATCCTTTCCACCACTGCAAGGGATGATGCAGTCATAATTGGAACTGTCATTGGAGCGGTATTGATCCAGAATATGTTCTAGTTCGGTTTGACGGGCATCCCAGTCGATTTCAGCGCGCTCTTCGAAAAAATTGCAGGCCGCGCAGACACCGTTCTCGTCGAACCAGAGGTCGGGTTTGGTTTCGGGCATCACGCATTTGGTGCAGTATTTAATCGTATTAGACATGCGAGTCTCTCTTTTTCAGGTGAATTGTATTGATAGGCTTCTACGTTTCAATAACCCGTCAGTCAAGAAATGACAGCCCGTCGGGGCTTAGGAATGCTTCCATTCAAACTTGAGTGAATCATCTGCGTCATTGGGGGCCGAAATGAAGCCTGCTGCTCGGAACATGTTAGCTGAAGCAGGATTATCTTTCATGACGAAAGCTGTTACTGGGATGCCAGGGTATATTGCCTCAATGGATTGGCATCCAAGTTTTGTAATATGTGTACCAATTCCACGTCCATTATGGTCTGGCGCTACACTGATGCTGATCAATGCTTCGGTAGGCATACCTTCAAACCTGATTTGGCCTAAGGCTGTGCCATTGGTAGATTCAGCAATGAAAATTTTGCAGGAGGCATCAGCAAGTTTAGATTTAAACCAAGCCTCATGACTTCCATATTCAATCGGGTCTGATTGGAATGAGCGAGCTCTGACGGCAGGGTGGTTGCGCCAATTATATAGTCGACGGCTATCATCAACAGTGGCAGGGCGGAGTCGAATATCGGCATTGAGCAAGGCGCAAGCCACTCTGTGAGCTCCTTTTCCGTCAACTATAGTGCTGCATGCTTTTTCAATGAGTTTCCGCTTGTCTGTGTTTGTCAGCAAGCTAGACAGTGCTTTGGTAATGTCATTTGCTTTCGTATCCATACTCAAGCAGATGGCGGCTTGAATGCGGTTTAGTTCGCGAATGATCCCTTTCTGATTGTCTGCAATTTGAATGGCCACAGTCGGAACTCTGAAATAGCAGAGTTCCCAACAGGTAGATCCTGCTGCAGAGATTGCTATATCTGCCCAATTTATGAGAGAGGGCATATCATTGACAGCGGTCAGGAATTCGCAATGGCACTTCAAGTTGGATGCGGTGGTTTTCAGCTTATCTAAATGGGGGTTTGCTGCACCGCACACAACTTTGACGTGCAGGTCGTCACTGTCAATTTGGGTGATACTTTCTATCACCGTGCCCGTCATATTGGTGGGGTCTCCCCCCCCCAGCGTGACGAGTATATTTCGGGGTTTACTCGACGTTGTAGAGTCCTTTCGAGGATGTGAGAGGAATTCGTGACGCAGAAGAGCAAAGCGAGAGCCAAGTAAGCGTATGGCATCCTCGTTCACTTTATAATCATAATGATTGCCGTCTGGATTTTGGTTCAGCAAAGCTGAAGCGTAATAGCGACCACGATCATTGACATCGTCAAGGACCAAGGTCCTTCTGCCGGCTTCAAGAATCTGTTTTTGATAGTCCGAATCGAATTGGTATCCATCTATCGCAATCCATTCGTTCTTTGAAGTAGCCTCTAGTAAGACTTCAATGTCCTCGGGAGACGGGTAGGTGTTATCTAAATTAACAAGTTCGAAATGTTCGTTGGAGAGTCTATCAATAAGTGGGGTTATTTGACCGACTATGCGAACTTTACCACCAAGCTGCTTCCATGCCTGACCAAGAGCGATCATTCGCATGACATGACCTGTGCCGATAGTTGTTGAGCAGTCGGCTCTGATGGTCAATGTCCCGATCACAGTTCCCCCGTTTCCTTGAGAACACGGAACATGGCTTCAGCTCTTACCCAGTCCTCTTCCGTGTCGATATCCTGCACCCGGTGACGGGGGATTTGGACCCCAACGGCTTCGCCTTCCATGAATTCCCTGCCAGAGAGTAGGAATTCGGATGTTGCCCAATAAAACTGGCCACAATCGTGGAATGCCTCTGGTAAGTCTTGCGAGCGAGTCAGCATGTGTTCGGGCCAGATCATGGAGACTTTCCCGTCATCACTCTGCTTTACCCCTCGATAGATGGGGAATGGAAAGGTTGTCACAGCAAAGGCTGCCGGGGCCTCTGGAAGGGCGTTATAGCCCTTACGCAAGTCCTGTGCGGTGATAAATGGAGCTGTGGCATAAAGGCCACACACTGTCTCCACATCTCGGCCATTATCGAGGCACCATTGCAGGGCATGTCGAATGACTGGTGTAGTGCCTGTGTGGTCATCGGATAATTCAGTTGGTCGTATGAACGGAGTTTCTGCACCAAAAGATCTTGCGACTTCAGCTATTTCTTTATCATCGGTGGTAACTATAACCGAAGAGAACAAGTTTGTGGCGAGGGCGGTTTCAATGGAATACCCGATGATAGGTTTACCACAGAATTCACGGACGTTTTTCCGAGGAATCCGTTTGCTGCCCCCACGTGCAGGAATAACCGCTATATTCATGCGAGCTCCAGTACAGTCTTGATCACATAATCTTGTTCTTGGTCAGTGAGCCCTGGATACATGGGCAGGGATAGAATCTCTTTGTAGGCCGCCTCTGCTATAGGACAGAGTCCTTCACCTGTTCCTAACTTCTCTTGATAATAAGGATGCAGATGGACCGGAATATAGTGAACTTGGGCAAAGATTCCAGCATCACGTAGCATTGTGTAAACTTCGTCACGATTGGCAAGCCTTACCACGTACAGGTGATACGCATGCTCAACCTCTTCGGAGACAGCTAATGGGATAACATTGGTTCCTGCGAAACTCTTGTCATATCGCTTTGCAATCTCCCTTCTGCGTTCCAAGAAGGCAGGGAGTTTTGCCATTTGACTGACACCAAGGGCTGCTTGGATGTCGGTGATGCGATAGTTGTAGCCCAGTTCCACCATTTCATAGAACCATGCCCCACTTTCTTCTCGGGTGCGAGCGTCGGTGGTTATGCCATGGTTGCGGAAGGTCCTAAGCTTGGCGTCCAGTTCCGCGTCGTCGGTAAGGATCATACCACCCTCGCCGGTAGCAACGTGTTTGACCGGATGGAAAGAGAAAACAGTCATGTCCGCTATGGAGCCGACTTTGCGATCCTTGTAGCTTGCCCCCAGAGCGTGGCAGCCGTCGGCGACAAGCGCGAGGTTGTGCTTGTCTGCCAGAGAACGAAGCGCTTCCCAATTGCAGGGTTGGCCAGTGTAGTCCACCGCAATGATCGCTTTGGTGTTTGATGTGATTTTTTCTTTCACCTTGGCCGGATCAATAAGCAGAGAGCCTTCCTGTACATCGGCAAAAACCGGCGTACCACCCATGTAAAGAACGCAGTTAGCGGATGCAGCAAAAGTCATTGGAGGTACAATGACTTCGTCTCCTGAGCCAATTCCAAGGGCAAACATGGCCGCATGCAACGCGGCAGTGCCGTTGCATACGGCTACACCATGTTGGACGTTGCAAAAGTTGGCAACAGCCTGTTCGAATTCGCCGACCTTGGGGCCGGTTGTAAGGAAATCGGACCGCAGCGTTTCCGCCACGGCCCGGATGTCATCTTCGTCGATGTGTTGTCTACCGTAAGGGATTTTGGGCATAGCCTATAGCTCGTATCCTTGTTTGACTAAGATCTCACGGAGTTCTTCAACGGATATCCATTCTGTGTTGGTGTCTGAATCGTAGGCAAATCCTTCGGGAACAGTCTTGGCCTTGGACAAGTCACCCTTGTAGTTAAAAACTTCGGTTTCTGGCAGGATGGTATAGCCGTATTCCGTCTCCACTACGTTGCGGGATTCTTCTTCCGGGATCATGCACTCGTGCAACTTTTCTCCGGGGCGAATGCCTACAACCTTCTGTTTGCAATCAGGTGCGATCGCGGTGGCCATGTCGGTGATCTTCATGCTGGGAATCTTGGGTACGTAGATTTCTCCACCAGCAGAAGTTTCAATGGCGCGAAATACCATTTCCACAGCGTCTTCCAAAAGAATCCAGAAGCGGGTCATGCGGTCATCGGTGATGGGCAGGACGCCTTCGTTGCGTTTCTTCATAAAGAAGGGAACTACGCTGCCACGGCTGCCGAGAACATTACCGTAGCGAACAACGGAATACCGGGGGCCGATGGCGAAAGCATTCGCTGCAACGAACAGCTTGTCCGAAGCGAGCTTGGTTGCGCCGTAGAGGTTAACCGGTGCAACAGCCTTATCTGTAGACAGAGCTACAACACATTCCACGCCGAGGTCTGCAGCAACATTGATAAGGTTCTGTGCGCCGTAAATATTGGTTTTGATAGCTTCGGTCGGGTTGTACTCGGAAGCCGGAACCTGCTTCATGGCAGCTGCATGGACAATGATGTCCACATCACGGCATGCGCGGTAGAGGCGTTCCTTGTCGCGAACGTCACCAATGAAATAGCGAATACAGGGGTGCTCTTTAGGGGAAAACTCCTGTGCCATCTCAAACTGCTTGAGTTCATCACGACTGAAAATGATCAGCTTGTTCGGAGTGTATTTCTTCAGGACCATCTCGACGAATTTTTTGCCGAAAGAGCCGGTGCCGCCTGTAATAAGTATGTTTTTGCCGTTGAGCATGCTGTATCCTGTTTTCAATTAGGTATTGATCTTTGTTATATGCGATGCGCCTACCATATCATCTAAGTCGCATTCGCTTGAGTACTAATAAATGATGGGGAGGATGCGTCAAGGCCTGACTTGCGTCATTTTTATCAGTTTTGTCCCCATTAAAGTTAAAATAGCCCTTTTGTCTTTGTAGAGAAACTGTCTGGTGATAATGTTTGTACCATCTTCTCAGGTGGTTATTTCTTTCTCTCAGAGAGAGAATGAATCTTCTCCACCAATTCGAGCTTTGGAGAAAAGGCATCGTAATTTTGTGTCATATAATACCACCAATACCAAAAACGGCCTTCCTGGTAGTAATCCGTCAGATGCAGTTCGTACTTTGTGTATGCGTCGCCAGAGACCTGGTCAGACAAGGTGTTTTGCGGTCCTCGTCCTTCTTTCATTTTGGCGTAGAGTTTTTGCATGTTCTCCGGAGTGGGAACGAATGATCTGCGCCATGGGTCATTTAGCATCCAAGCTGTTTTTCCGTAAACTCGATAAAGGGCTCTCGCAAGACCTGTGGAATGAATATGGCGGGGGGGCTTGAATCCAACAGGTGATATTGCCACATATCCGGAGTCTGGTTCGGCCTGCTTGCTCATTTCTACGGCAATTATGTCTCGATATACTAGTTCTGCTGCTTTGTGGCTATATCCTTGATGAAGCAGAATAACTAAGGTCAACATAAGGAAGATGACAATGGAATTAGTTTTTTTGGAGTCCCATAATTTGATAAGTGTCTCTCTTCCTATCGCCAAAAGAAGAGCAAAAGGAATGCAAGTGAGAAAGGTGTGTCGCGCACCGTAGCTTCCAAACTGGAAGTAGCGCATGTTCTTTCCCACAGCCCAGTATGCGAGTACGGCAAAAAGCCCCAAGGTCAGGAAGGAGAGAGTGTATCGTACGTAGTTTTCCTTCAGTTTCCCCGCAGGTATTTTTTTGGAGATCAAATATGCTGCTGCAGTGATGACAATGGAGGCTACACCATAGTAGCCAAATGCAAAGGCGTTATCCCATACAAAGGTGTTGTAGGTGCCGCTTAATTCGTGAATGTTTACGTTTTTTTCTAGGATGATATAGCTGATAAGGAGTGCTGCACTGAACAGTGTGGTGTGTACGAATTTCTTTTGCCAATTGTCTTTGTTTACTGTCAGCAGGAATTCTGATGCAGCGAAGCCAACGGAGAAAGCGAACAGTGAATAATAGCTGAGTGAAGAAATAAGCAGGATGCCCGCAATGATGTAATTTTTCTTCCACCACTGGTTGACTGCACACATGAAGAGGAAAAGGAACAGTACATAGCTGAACATCGCGCCGGATACGAGAGTGTGCCAAACAGGAAAGGCGATGATACCCCATGCGCCGACAAGGGAAGATTCCCAAGAGAGATTGTAGCGCTCTTTTAAGAAAATAAATGTCTGATGAGCAATTCCGAGTATGCAAGCAATAGAGAGAACATTCATCACTATTTTTGGCGAGAAGCCCAATAGTGATAATTTATCCAGAGCGAGCAGAATCAGATATCGAACCTGATGGCATGTTTTAAAGTTGATGAAATAGGAATAGTCGTGGCGCAAAAAACCCATTTCAGTAACGGCAAAGTCCCATGTGTCAAATTGCGGCAGCAACAGAGGGGATAGGGATAACAGGGCTAAGCTAATGGTGCCGAGTATCCAATATTTACGAGAAGTATCCACGAGAATCTACCTTGTAATAAAAAAACTGTATGAAAGTGTTTGGAATTAAACTTCCATGAGGCAAACGATGGAAGAGCCAAATATTTTTTTAGGAAACCACTTTGCTTCCATAACCAGATAGTCTGAGACCAGCTTGTGAGCTCGCATCATAAATTGGTTGTTTTTGTCAGGTGCCTGTATATCGGTATTCCTGTCCTGTTTGCAAAGACTTAACATGAGAGCTGGCAGGTAGAGCAAATGAAAGCAGTATTGGAGTGTAACCGGTTGTCCGCCCGGGAATAGTTCGTAGCAATCTTTCAATGAATACCTTCTGAATGCCCCAACGTATTTGTCGTAATTCGAGTACAGCTCTTGGCGTCCGACAATCCATGCGAGTATGTACTTCAGGTTAGGAAATTTGGCGCGATGCTGCTTAACAAAAGTATACGGGTCTTCCATGTGAGGAAGGACATCCAGAAAGGAGATCAGAGAAACATCTTTTCTGAACTCTTCTGGAAGCTCCAATGAACTTTGATTTAGATTCAGGTAGTCGGCTGTTTGCGGATAGTATGGTGTCGGATTACTGATTTCGACCCCATAATAATTGAACCCTGCGTCTCTGAACTTTTGCACATCCATACCCCTTCCGCATCCAATATCAAGGCCGACACCAGAAAAATTGATCTTTTTCAGTTGATCGCACAAAATACGATTTCGGGATGAGTGCCAGTAATGGAACTCTATTCCATCTGGATACGCAGATAGGTATTGCTCTTTAGTGTGTTTGATCGCCACGGTTGCTCTCGATCTATGTAGTTACTTGCGGTTGTAGATCAGTCTCGTGAAGATGAAGCTCATGGGCACAGTGATACAGAGCGCAAGGAACGGCGCGAGTTCTTCGTATACGTTCAAGGAAATAAAATAGAGTATCAGTTTTAGTGAAACAAAGAGGTAAACTACATAGTAGATAAAGTTGTATAAACTTTTCTTCCATTCGACTTTTTCGTTCTTGTACACAAACAGTGGCAATACGATGCACATGAAGACAACACCGCACAGCCACGCAATGAAATACGAGATCGTAGGAGAGAAGAAAAAGAGCAGGAGCTCATAAAGAAGAAGGCATGCAATGGTGTTCGCTGCTCCGGAGGAGAGGAATCGCATGCCCTGGCCCCATATCCTGTTGGAATTGAAATGGAGCTTTATCGCGTTGTATGCACTCATTCTTTGTGGACTTTTCTTATGCAAAATTGCGGGGTTTTGTTTTGGCTTAGGAAAATACGTCCTACGTATTCACCCAAAAGGCCTAGCATTATGAGTTGTGCTCCTGAGAAAAGAGCTATCAAGACAACGGTTTCTGACCACCCAGGTGGTAGTTCCGGGCGGAACAGTTTGCATATTGAGATCCAAACCATATAGAGAAGGGCAAAACCACTCAGCCCGGCCCCCAGCATGGTTGCGACTCGCAGGGGGAGCAGAGAGAAGTTGAAAAACATGTTCATCCAGAGGCGAACCAGCTTCGTGAGAGTGTAGTTGGACTCTCCTGTGTGCCTTGCGTCATGTTGAACTTCAACTACGCCATACTTGTCAGTGATTCTGAATATGAGACCATCAACATATGGGTAAGGGCCGTCATATTTGATGATTTCATTGACCAGAAAACGGTTTATGCATTTGAAACTGGAGAGATAGAGATCCTTGGGCTTCTTCAATAATAGCGTGGCTACAGCGCCGTTGAATTTGCTGCCAAGATTTCTGAAGAAGTGGTGTTTCTTTTCGTTGTAGTAAGAGTACACCACATCGTGGCCACCTTTCTGGGCTGCGTCCACCAGCTTCAATGCTTCTTCAGGCGGATTCTGAAAATCGTCATCCATGATGACTACGTAATCGCCTGTGGACTGATTGAGCCCTGCCATGACAGCGCAATGCTCACCATAGTTCTTCGATAGTTCTACGTAGGTAACAACCGAGGGGTGGGCCACTTGGGCCTTACGGCACACTTCGTCGCTTGCGTCTTTGCTGCCGTCGTTAACTAGAACGATCTCCAGAGGCGCTGGTAAAATATTAACCAATCTATCAACGAGCGGTCTAATGGTCTTTTCGGAGTTGTAGACCGGAATAACAATACTAATTTTAACACTTTGCATATTGGTGCGTCACCTCGTCACAATAAAAAATTGATATTAGCCAAATAAAGTTTTACAATCAAGGAATTCTAATTGAGCAGAGTTTTTGGCTTTGTGAAACAATCAAAATAATAGAATTTGATGGAAATAAAGACAATTCCCCCCACTTTTGCTTCTGGAGAGAACCTTCAAGTAGGCAAAAATATTGCTTATGGTGTGAACATTTCGGCCGGTAACAACGTAAGTATCGGCGATAACAGTTCTGTAGGTGATAATGTCACTATTGGTAGCAATGTAACCATAGGCGCCAATGTCGTCATTGAGGCCGGCGTTTGCATTTGTGATGGTGTTGTATTTGAAGACGGGTGCCATATCTCTGCTGGTGTCGTGTTCACCAGTGGAGACGGACAGGCTTCTGACCTTTTTACGGTTGCTCCCAATGCTCACATCGGTGCCAATGCAACCATATGTCAAGTCTCTGTTGGCAGACACTCTGTCGTCAAACCAGGTACTGTGGTCACACGTAAGGTGCCGTCAAATGCCATTGTTTGCGGTAATCCGGCCAAAATCACGGGCTACATGGGGGCGGACATTGTTTCACAAAGTCAGCACTCCATATACACGAAAGATGCTCCATACTCCTCTAAGACAGGAGCAAGAATTTACGATATCCCCAGATTTTCCGACATGCGAGGCGATTTGAGTGTCGTCGAAATCGAGCGACTGTTGCCATTTTCCGTGAATAGACTCTTTTACACGTACAACATTGATACCGAGTTGGTGCGAGGAGAACACGCCCATATTGAATGCCAGCAATTTTTGGTCTCGGTAGCGGGTTCAGTCAATGTGGTTTGCGATAATGGAAAACATCGGGAAGAGTTTGTTCTGGATAATCCAGGAGTCGGACTGCATATCCCGCATCTTTGTTGGGGAGTGCAGTACAAACACTCTAAGGACAACATTTTGCTCGTCTTGGCTTCTCATTCATATGAGGCAGAGGATTATATCCGAGACTACGACGAGTTCATCAAATACATCAAGTCGGCTTCATAAGCTGTTCCAGAGAGGAATAAATGGCAATATATGTGTGGGGATACCTGAAAGAGTTTGCTGAAGAGAAGGAGGAAATTCTCGAAGCGGTCACAGGTGTGCTTGAATCCGGCAAGCTTGTACTAGGTCCAAATGTGTCCGCCTTTGAGGAAGAGTTTGCTCAGTACTGCGGGGTCTCATTCGGCATTGGTGTCGATAATGGTACCAACTCTATAACACTGGCTCTCAGAGCGTTGGGTGTAAAGCCTGGAGATGAGGTCATAACAGTGTCCAACACTGCTGTGCCCACCGTCTCGGCCATTGTTAGCGCAGGGGCTACTCCGGTTTTTGTGGATATTGATCAAGAGACTTATTTAATGGATGTGGCACTGATTGAAAATGCCATCACTGAAAAAACTACCTGTATTGTTCCTGTCCATTTGTATGGACAGTGTGTCGATATGGGTAAGCTTAATGATATAGCAGGGAAGCATGGTTTGAAAGTGCTCGAGGACTGTGCTCAGGCTCATGGAGCCACACAAAACGGAAAGGTTGCCGGCTCCATGTCTGATGCGTCCTCGTTTTCCTTTTATCCCACCAAGATTCTTGGAGCATACGGCGATGGAGGTATGATTCTGACTTCCAGTCAGAGCGTTCAAGAGAAACTGAAACGACTTCGCTTTTACGGAATGGAGTCGACATATTATGCTGTCGAACATGGGTTCAATTCTCGTCTCGATGAAATGCATGCCGCAATCTTACGTAAGAAACTAGTACACTTGGATACATACATTCAGAAGCGGCGGGATATTGCGCAAATGTACGACGAGTTGCTGGCTGATACGGAATTGATCCTACCTGTAACTGCTGATGATAATTTTCACGCCTACTATCTGTATGTCGTTCGTCATCCAAAGCGTGATGAAATCATGGAGAAGTTGAAGAAACGAGAAATATTCCTCAATATTAGCTACCCATGGCCGATTCATACCATGACAGGGTATGCGCATTTAGGGTGGGAAGAAGGTTCGCTGCCCAATACAGAGGCCGCAGCAAAAGAGATTTTTTCGCTTCCGATGTTTCCGACGCTTGAAAAGGCGGATGTTGAAGAGGTGTGCGTTGCTCTGAAAGAGATTATGAACGATCTCTAGTTGGCAATAATTAAATAACGAAACAATAAACAAAACGGGGCCGGACAATTTGTCCGGCCCCGTTTTGTTTATTGGCATTTGGAATGCGTTACAGGATCTGGCTGAGGAACAGCTTGGTCCTTTCATGTTGTGGGTTTGTAAAGAAGTGTTCGGGAGTGCCGACTTCAACGATCTTGCCTTCGTCCATGAACACGACCTGGTCTGCCACTTCGCGGGCGAAGCCCATTTCGTGGGTTACGACGACCATGGTCATACCTTCTTTTGCCAAGGCTTTCATGACGTCCAGAACTTCGCCGACCATTTCGGGGTCAAGGGCGGAGGTGGGTTCGTCGAAGAGCATGACTTTGGGGTCCATGGCAAGGGCTCGGGCGATAGCAACGCGCTGCTGCTGGCCGCCAGAGAGCTGGCCGGGGAAGTTCTTGGCTTTGGCGTGGATGCCAACTTTGTTCAGCAGGGTCATGGCCTTTTCGGTGGAGTCCTTCTTTCCACGCTTGCGAACCGATGTCTGGCCCACAGTGACGTTTTCCAACACTGTAAGATGAGGGAACAGGTTAAAGGACTGGAATACCATGCCGACTTCCATGCGGACTTCGTTGATGTTGGTCTTGGGGTCGAGGATGTCGATGCCGTCGATCATGATGTGACCGGAGTCAGCATGTTCCAAGCGGTTCAAACACCTCAGAAAGGTGGACTTGCCTGAGCCGGAGGGGCCGATAACAACGACCACCTCGCCGGGGTCCACGTGGTAAGACACATCATGTAAAGCCTGTACCTCATGAGGGACGTAGAAGGTCTTGTATATGTTTTGTACGTCGATCATCTTTAGGCCTCCGCAGTCCGCTTTTCGAGGTATTGGACAAACATGGACAAGGTAAAGGTTATTACCAAGTACATGAGAGCACAGACGAACCAGAGTTCGTATGGCATGAGGCTGGTAGTTACTGCCTCTCGAGTGGCTTTGGTCAGTTCTGTGATGGCGATTACGCCAAGCAGGGAGGAGTCTTTGATCAGTGAGATGAATTGTCCTGCCAAAGGCGGTAGAATACGCTTGAAGGCCTGCGGCAGAATGATTTTGATCATGGCTGTGGATTTCGTCATACCAAGGGAACGTGCTGCTTCCATTTGTCCTTTGTGGATGGACTGGATGCCTGCTCGAACGATCTCTGCAACGTAGGCGCCTGCGAAAACGGCCAAGGATGCCACGCCAACCCACATGGATGGAATCTGTGGAAGATCGCCCTTGGCGAGCAGGTCGTTGATGATGGTAGCGAATACGAAGTAGGCCACAATGATCTGGACCAGAAGCGGTGTGCCGCGAATGATCTCAATGTAAGTGATGGCACTCCATTTGAGGCAGGGGTTCGTTGATATTCGTGCTAAGCCAGTAAGAAGGCCGAGAATGATACCAAATACGATGGCAATCATGCTGATCTCAATTGTGATGAGCAAGCCTTTGACAAGCAGGCCTATCTGTCCTTCCTGATAGACACCAAGAGTGTCCCCCATATAAATGACGTCTCCTTCACCAACCATCAGGTCTGAGCCGGGAATGTTGTAATACTCAGACCCATCAGGGCCTTCAATGATTACAACCGAGTCTTTGCCTTTCTGCGTGATGGAGGAAACTTCGCCTTCAATCTCTGCTTTTACCTCAATATTGTCGGTGTAGTAGAAATAGTCTGGGATGCGGTTCCAATGCCAAATGTATTCTGTTTGCGTTGTGGCCCAATAGAACCCTACGCACATGAAAATCATTAGGGCGATGTATACGCCCATCCAAAATTTATTCTTGTCGTATCCCTGTGGAGACGCGACTTTTTCAGTATCGCTCATTCAAATGCTCTGTCGTATAGAATGAAATGTGAACCGGGAGCCGCATATGCGACTCCCGGATTTTCTATCTTGTTTACTGGATGTCCTGGTACCACTTGTCCGAACCGAACCACTTATTGTAGATGCGGTCGTAACGGCCATCGTTCTTCATCTGGCGCAGGAAGTTGTTCAGCCAGTTCAGGAAGTCCGGATCACCTTTGTTGATAGCCCACCCCAGGGGCTCGTAGGTGAAAGGCTTGTTGAGGAACTTCATGCCGGCTTTCTTGCCGTGCTGAGCGAAGAAGATAGAGGTCATGGGCAGGTCGTACACGGTGGCGGCAGCTTTGCCGTTCATGCATTCCAGCATTGCCTGGTCTTCCATTTCGAAGGACTTGTAGGTGGCTTTGGGGAAGAGACGTTTGGCGGCCTGTTCACCAGTGGTGCCGAGCTTGGAGGTGATGGTGTACTTGGGGTTGTTCAGATCTTTCCAGGAGGTGATTTCGTCAGCATATTTCTTGGAGATCAGAGCGGTCTGGCCGACTACGATGTAAGGATCGGCGAAGTTGACCTTAAGGTTGCGAGACTGGTTGATGGTCATGCCGGAGGCGATCAGGTCATACTTGCCTGCCATCAGTCCGGGGATGATGCCATCCCAAGCGGTATTGACGAGTTCGAGCTTCACGCCCATGGCTTTGGCCATTTCTTTGACCATGTCTACATCAAAGCCGACAACGTTACCTTTCTTGTCGGTCATTTCAAACGGCATGTAGCCAGCTTCCAGGCCGACGCGCAGTTTGCCAGTTTTGATGATCTGTTCAAGGGTGGACTTCTTGGCGAGTTCGATGTCTGCAGCATTGGCAGACACAGCGGCGCACAGAAGCAGAGACAGCATGGCCAAAATGGTAATAATTCGTTTCATCCTTTCCTCCGAAGAAACTTAAGTTGAGTAGATATTCCGTAGCTTGAAGCGTTGTCCGGGTTAAACAACTGTTTCAAGTTTTGGGAGCCCCTATCTGGCTTCACATTTGACCATTCGGGTATATGGAGAAATGCGACATTATTTCTTAGCCGAAAACGGGAGGAAAAACAAGAAGGTGCCGGAGTAATGAAGTGTGTTGATCTTCTGCGGATGACAATTCTGCGTCGCATTGAGAGTTGCGCCGAATATAATGCACATTTCAGTGGTTCGTGTTTGTTCACACACGATGAAAATTCTTTTTGAGCTTATGAAGAATGTAACCTGGAGTGGTAAATAATAAATGTAACGGCCTTACACTATTCTTCGGGTTGTGATATGAGGGAGCAGCTTCGAACAAAAAGCAATTATCCATTGATCTCAGGAGTTGGTAATGGGGATGGAGAAAATTCTCGTAGTAGAGGACGACGCTCTTGCTCGTCTTGATATTCAGTCCGCCTTGGAGCGAGCCGGATATGTAATAGCTGGAATGGCTGCCTCTGGAGAAGAGGCGATTATGCAGGCGAATGAATTGGCGCCTGATCTGGTTCTCATGGATATTCGTTTGGAAGGAGCCATGGATGGTGTCGAGGCTGCGGGTGAGATCGGTCGTCGTTTCGATATTCCTATCATATTCCTCACGGTATATGCCGATGATGAAACCCTGCATTGGGCCAAAATTTCAGGTCCTTACGGGTATTTGCTCAAGCCTGTAGATCACACCGAATTGAAGTCCGCCATTGAGGTTGGATTGTACAAGCATCAGATGGAGCGCGAACTCCGTCAGGCCAAGCGCGAGGCGGAAACTGCCAGTCGAGCCAAGACTGCATTTTTAGCAACTATCAGTCATGAACTTCGAACACCCATGAATGGCGTGCTTGGTATGACCGAGCTGCTCCTGCTTTCAGATTTGGAAAATCCGTATCGTGAGAATGTTCAACTTATTAAAGAGTCGGCCATGTCTCTTTTGTCCGTTCTCAATCAAATCATTGATTATTCGAAATTGGAGACCTCCACACTCAAATTGCGTGAAGTTGACTTTCGTTTTGAAGATTTGGTGACAGGGCTGCTCTCTCAATATGAGAAGGCTGCTCAACTCAAAGGTGTGAAGTTGGAGTACTCTGTGTCTCCAGATATGCCTGCATGGTTGCGAGGAGACTCAGGCAAGATGCGCCAGGTTCTGGGGAATCTCGTAAACAATGCTGTGAAGTTTACTCGATCCGGGCAGGTCATGGTGGATGTAACACCAACAAACAATGACAGTGCGGCTAAAGGCGATGAAAGTTACTCTGTACAGGTAATTGTTCAGGATACTGGGATTGGTATTCCGCCGGAGAAGTTGGATAAAATGTTCGACTCGTTTACTTTGAATGAAGATCATCTGTCCCATACCAGCGGAGGTCTCGGGCTAGGATTGGCCATCGTCAATCGTTTGGTGAATCTGCTTGGTGGAAATATTAATTGCTCCAGTCAGGAAGGGGTGGGGAGCATTTTTTCATTTGTGGTTCCGTTGAAGCGAAGCCATTACGAAGAGCAAACACCGCTGGCTGCGGCCATGGCAGAGAAGAAGCCTCTTGAAGGTGTTAAGCTTCTGGTGGCCGAGGATGACCTTGTAAGCCAAAGGTATATTATGCGCCTGCTTGAGAAGATGGGGGCAGAGGTCGTTCTGGCCGAAGATGGTATGCAGGCAGTAGACGCACTGAAGGCAGAGCGTTTTGATGTTGTCCTTATGGACGTGGAAATGCCCATTATGAATGGTATTGAGGCTACACGAGCGATTCGCCAGCCCGATACAGCCTGTATTGATCCTGATGTTCCGATTATTGCGCTTACAGCTCACGCCATGTGGGGGGATGAGCAGCGGTGCCTTCATGCTGGAATGGACGATTACGTGCCGAAACCAGTGGACATTGACACCGTCACCGCGATAATACAATCCACTCTAGATAAATAAAAAAAACGCCGTATTGTCGGCGCAACATCAGAGCAGGACGTATTTCCCCATGAGTGAACCGAACGGTCCCATTTCTTTGCTGCCCGGCGGCATCTATAAGGTGTTTCTCATCCTGTTGCTGTTGTTGTCGCTTTACCTTGGCTTTTCAATTATTGAGCCTTTCATTCATACGATGATCTTCACCTCGGTGTTGGCGGTCTTGTTTGCTCCGGTCTATCAATGGGCACTGGGTGTGACAAAAGAGCGGGCAACAGTCGCTTCCTTGATGACAGTATGCATCATTGTCTTTTGCTTACTTCTCCCCATGACGTTTCTCGCCTTGGCCCTGATCAGTCAGGGAGTGGAGTCCTTGGCAGCGTTAAACTCATGGATAACTACTGTCGATCCTGATGCTTTGGACAAGCTTGATATGTTGGATAAGTATCAGGCCTGGATTCAAAAAGAGCTGCCATTTCTGCGTATTAATGAGTTGGATATTCAGGGAAGTATTGTTCAATATTCCAAAGAATTCGGGCAGATGATGCTTGCCGCAGGAACCGAGGTGGTTCGCAATGCGGCACAGTTGATCCTTCATTTTCTTCTGATGGTATTTATCCTGTTCTACTTTTTGCGCGACGGCGGCAAAATGGTGGAGTTCCTCAAGCACCTGTCTCCTCTGCGTCCTCGCCAGGAAGATTATATTATCGATTCCCTGAAGCGTGTGGCACGCGGAGTGCTCATGGGGTGTCTTCTTGTTGCTGTACTTCAAGGCTTCGCGGGGGGCATCGGACTGGCAATTGTCGGTATTCCAGCTTTCTTCTGGGGGGCCATGATGGCTTTGGCGTCACTTATTCCCGTACTCGGAACTGGTTTGGTCTGGGTCCCGGCAGTGGCTTATTTGTTCTTTTCTGGTGACTGGAAGATGGCCACCTTTTTGGCCTTGTGGTGTGGTATCTTCGTTGTGGGCATTGATACCATTTTGCGTCCGATCTTTATGCGCGAAGCGTCCCGCGTCTCCACGTTTTATATCTTTCTCGCCATTCTTGGCGGTGTGTACACCTTTGGCATGCTCGGCATATTCTATGGTCCGCTCATTTTGAGCTTTGTTATGGTTATGCTTCATATATATATGGAAGAGTATGCTGATGATCTTAATGACAAAGAGGATTGTTGATGTCTTTGCTGCGGCACCTATTGCAATTTGTTTTCTGTTTGATTCTTCTCCCCGCACTCCTTGGGTGCCCCAAGACGCCGATCACACCGCCTCCTCCTGTCGACGAACCTCCGTCTTTTAAGCCTTTAGAAGGTTCGGACGCCGAAAGCCTCGCTGCGCATTTATCGACAAGACATCAAGGGCTGGGATCATGGGCCGCGCTTCGGCCTAGTCTGGAAGATAGTCTTGGATACATCCTGAAACGGCCGCAGAATGCTGTTGCCGTTAACCGTCCTGGTTTGACTCTGACTTGGGCTCAACTCGGTGACAGTGTGGCTGAACTTATCGGCCTGCTGCCGCAGATTGATCGCGATCCTCGTCTGATGGCAGAGCGCTTTCAGTGGCTCAAGGTTGCTCCCGGAACGTTGTTGACTGGATATTATGAGCCATGGCTGGAGGCGTCGCTGACTCCTACGGATAAATTTCAATATCCGTTGTACGGAGTACCCGAAGATCTTATGACTGCGCCTTTGGGTGAATTTCACTATAGATGGAAAGGGCAGGCGCTAACCTACCGGATGGGCGAGGAAGGCATTGAGCCGTATTTTGATCGTGAGGCCATCGATGGCAAGGGGGCGTTGTCTGGACGGGGGCTGGAAATCGCATGGGCCAAAGATCCGGTGGATGTGTTCTTTCTTCAAATTCAGGGTTCAGGCCGACTTGTTCTTCCAGATGGTTCCGTCAAACATATCCTGTATGGTGGAAAGAACGGCCATAAGTACGTCTCTCTTGGCAAGCTGCTTATCAATCGCGGGCATGTTCCGCGTGAAGAAATGAGCATGCAGCGTATTCGCACGTTTCTAAATGCTAATCCTGAGACAGCCCAGCAGTTGATGTTTGAGAATCCGAGTTACGTATTCTTCCGCCTGTCTGATGAAGGTCCTTACGGTTCAATCAGTTCCATCCTGACGCCCCGAGTCAGTGTTGCCGTTGATCGTACGATGATTCCGCTTGGCAGTGTGCTTGCCCTCAAGACCGCCCTTATGGATTACGATAAAGGGGAGGCGGATCCGTTCATGTCTTTAGTGCTGGCCCAAGATACAGGCGGTGCGATCAAAGGGACGCGAATGGATCTTTTTTGCGGCTCTGGAAATGAGGCAGAGTTGTTGGCCGGGCATCTTCAGGAGGATTCCGAGGTGTTTATGTTGGTCAGTAAGCGCGTTATGCCAGAACAGGCTGCACTATTGGAAAATTAGGGCGTAAATAAGCTTTACCCCTTAGTCATGAAGACCGGGGGAGATTGGTTTAGAGGGTGTGATAGGCGCCGTCTGATGCTGTGCTATCCGCAATGGATAGCCCCGGTAGCGCTTCATTTTGTTCGTATACAATCATAAGTATTTGCTTAGGCTACGATCTGCTTGTTGGTGGAGCGGTAAACAGTGCTTCTGCCAGTGTCGATTGTAGGGCGTGTCATTGTTGCCTTGGGGGAGGTGCTGGCAGCAAAAGCGCGTAAATCGCAGCATCTTTCCCAGCTTTTGGTGTGTCCCGGACAGTTGGTGTCTTTACAGTAATACTTGTACATTGTGTCCTCCATGGTTTGGTGTGAACAGTTGTCTTTTCGACCTGCTCATATCCTTACTATAGAGGGCGCGGCTGTTTCATCTTGAAAACGGCGAACGGCAAGACCCGTTGGTTGAACGGTAGGGAGTTGTTTTGTGTAATGTAATGAAGCCGATGAACGGTCGTTACGAGCCGGGGAGCGCTATTGTTGAACGCAGCCGTTGGTGTCATTCATGAGATCATAGAGGGTGACGGCGTCCAATTCCTTCTCCATGGCCTTTGAAGCACGTTCCCAGACAGATCTTGTCGGACAAGTGCTTGAGCGTACGCATTCGTCTTCGCATTCAATGCAGTCGACAATGGTAATGGAGCCTTCAGTGGTTCGAACAATATCACCAAGAGTGATTTCTTTTGGGTCTTTGTTCAAAAGGTGTCCGCCAGCAGCACCTCTAACTGATTTAACCAGCTCAGCTTTTTTCAGAGGGCGAATGATCTGCTCGATGAACTGAACCGTAATACCGGTGTGTTCGGAAAGAACTGCTGTGCGGACAGGTGTTTCTTCCTTGTGCAGGGTAAGTTCCAATAGTAAGCGGGCGGCATAGCGGGATTTGGCGGAAAGTTTCATGCGGTCAACATCCGGTTATTTTTAAATAATATTCTTTCGTGTTCATTTACGAGTAAGGCAATCGGGTATTAGCGTCAAGGCGTATCGCTGATTGCGCCCCAAAGGGAATGGGGATATGTTTTTACAACAATACAAATAATCTCAATAAGGATCTCTTATGCAGTACGTTGCGTTATTCAATAAGGAAAAACATGGGTTTGGTGTAGAGTTTCCGGACTTTCCGGCATGTACCACTTTTGGAAAGAATTTGGATGAGGCTGTAGATCAGGCTCATGAAGCTCTCGCCTTGTATATTGAGTTCTATCAAGAAGACGGCAATGTCTTACCGGAGCCTACTTCAAAGAAAGAGCTGTTGGCCAAGCCTGAGCACAAGGGGAAAAAGGCGATCAATGTCAGTGTGAGTGATGATGGCTCTGACTTTGAAGAGTTTGAAGTGGTCATGCACACTCATTTGCTTGATCGTATCGAAAAATATTGTAAATTGCATGGTGCTTCGCCGGCAGACTTTTTTGCCGTTGCCGCTCGTGAGGCAATTAACTCGGATGTTTTTGCCGAATAGAAGTTTTTTTTTGATTTAGCGGGCCAGAGGTGACTCTGGCCCGCTTTTTTTTTGCATAACGGAAAACGGGAATTAGTGTGGCTGCACTTTTGTTTGACTTGATTTCACTCTAACTACAAAATTGTTAAACCCTGTAATTCCTTGTGGGTTGCGCCTTTTATTGTTTTAGTCTACGTTCTTCTTCCGGAACCGATATGGCCTTCACGCTTTCCGATTAGAATGAGAAATCTAATTTGTTCCAAAAATGTGAATTATCCATATTGAGGCGAATGCGCGGATTTTCGGGCGTCGCCGTTTTTTTATCTTGAAAAAACGTGTTTCGTCGGAATGGAATGCTGGTCAAAAGCCAATATGAGAGAGAAATATTCCATTTCTGAGTTTAGAGAGAGTGTCTAGAGGCCTTTAGTTCGTTCACGAACATTTTAACAGTATGAGGGTTGAAACCATGTGCCGTTTATTTGCGCTTACCAGCCGCGACCCGGTTTCACCCATGCTGGCCATTAATGCCCTCAACGTAATGAAGGAAGGGCATGATGGCTCCGGCGTGGGATTGTATCTGAGTGGCCTTGGCGGGCCGTTTGAAGAAATGAAGGAAAATCCTATTCTTTCCGGTATCTTTTCTGATGCGGGCTTGAAGTGGGTTTATGAATATATGGCAGAACGCGGTCATCGTGCAGTTTATTCCGCCATGTACAAGCCGGATGAGGAGCCGCCGGTCGGCACTCCAAAGCGTGGAACATATGCTTCCATTGCTTACAAAATGTCCGCAGAGTGGAAAGCGCTACCTAAGGAAGAACGCGATCGCCAGTTGGTTCAGATGCGTCTTGACCTTCGCGCTGAAGGTGAAAAGTCCGGTGGTATCATGGTCTTTTCTTTCTGGCCTGACACGATCATGATTAAAGAAGTGGGCGATCCTATGGATATGGGCCACTATCTCCAGCTTGGCCGTGAAGAGTTGCATGCTCGTCATATCCTGGCTCAGGGCCGTCAGAATACCAACTACGCCATCAACCTGTACGCATGTCACCCCTTCTTTATTGAAGGTGTCGGCACCATGACCAACGGTGAGAATACTGCCTTTATACCTATTAAGGAATACCTGCAGTCTCGTGGCGTCACCGGGTATCAGGGCTATCAGTCCGATTCCGAGGTGTTCACACACATCGCACATTTCACTACCAAGAAGCTTGGCCTGGATATCTCATCTTATAAACACGTCATCACTCCCATGAATGACGAGGAGATGAAGGACCATCCGGATCGTGAGTTTCTGTCCAACCTCAAGCGGGCGTGTCGCAAGCTCATCATCGATGGACCCAACTGCGTCATCGGCTGCTTGGAAGATGGCTCCATGTTTATGGTTCAGGACCGCAAGAAGCTGCGCCCCGGCGTAGTGGGCGGTAATCCTGAGATCGGCATGTACGCCTTCTCTTCCGAGGTTTGCGGTCTCGATGCCGCAATCCCCAAGCGTGATAAAAGTCAAGATTTTCAACCCATGCATCTCGATACGGCCATCGTTGGACCCGATTGCCGGGAGGTTGTCCAATGCTCTCAGAAAGACCCATTAGCCCTTCAACGTTAAGTCGCAAGGACCTGCCCTGGCAGATCAAATGGGATATCAACACCTGCACCAAGTGCGGGCGTTGCACCTCCGTTTGTCCTGTGGACGCCATTGAACTTGGCGTCTTCCGCAAGCGCGAGATCAAAGCTCCCATGGGATTGAATGCCAAGCCGGTTAACGAATTCTCCACTTTCTACGGAATCCGTCAGCGCACGGATCCGGCTTATGCCTGCATCGGCTGCTCCATGTGTAACATGGTCTGTCCGAACAACGCCATTGAGCCGCAGCGTCAGTACGATTCCACTACACTTCAGTTCCAGAACAACCGAGGTGGCCAGCCTCGTACCCGTGGTGGCCGTCGTAACAACGGTGAATCTCTGCTGGATCAGCTCAAGTTCATCCGCATTTCCATGCTCACTGACCCCGCGCTCGACGCAGGTCGTCACGAGTTTGAAATGCGCACTCTGTTGGGACGCGTGCTTTCCCCGCAGGATGAAGTAAAGTGTTTTCAGGAGAACGGCTGGAAACCGCCTGTTCGCGAGATTTATCCGCTGGTTATCGGTGGTATGTCTTTTGGCGCACTTTCCCCGAATATGTGGGAAGGTCTCCAGATGGGCGTCGCGTATCTGAACGAAGAACTGAACATGCCGGTACGCATGTGCACTGGTGAGGGAGGTTGCCCGCCGCGCCTGCTGCGTTCTCGTTTCCTGAAATACACCATTCTTCAGATCGCTTCCGGTTACTTCGGTTGGGATGAAATCATTCATGCTATCCCGGAGATGAAGGAAGATCCCTGCGCCATTGAGATCAAATACGGTCAGGGCGCAAAGCCCGGTGATGGCGGCCTGCTCATGTGGTACAAGGTTAACAAGCTCATCGCAGCTATTCGTGGTGTCCCGCAGGGCGTATCTCTGCCCAGCCCGCCCACGCATCAGACCAAGTACTCCATTGAAGAAGCCGTAGCCAAGATGATTCAGTCCATGTCCATGGCCTGGGGCTTCCGTGTACCGGTTTACCCGAAGATTTCCGCCTCCTCGACCTCTTTGGCGGTCCTCAACAATCTGGTTCGTAATCCCTATGCTGCCGGTCTTGCTATTGATGGTGAAGATGGTGGTACGGGTGCAGCATATAACGTATCCATGAACCACATGGGGCATCCCATCGCTTCCAACCTGCGTGATTGTTACAACGCTCTGTGTGTTGCTGGTGCTCAGAATGAGATTCCGCTCATCGCTGGTGGCGGTATCGGCAAGAACGGTAACTTAGCCGCGAACGCCGCAGCTCTCATTATGCTGGGCGCATCCACGGTTCAGATAGGTAAGTACGTCATGCAGGCTGCCGCCGGTTGTGTCGGTTCCGAGAAGGATCGCTGCAACGTTTGTAATATTGGCGTTTGTCCTAAGGGCATCACGTCACAGGACCCGAGAGTTTATCGTCGTCTCGACCCGGAAAAGGTCGCCGAACGCGTGGTAGACTTCTACCTGAGCTTCGATACGGAACTGCGCAAGGTGTTCGCCCCTCTGGGCCGCTCCACCTCGCTTCCCATCGGCATGTCCGATGCCCTCGGCATCAGTGATAAGGCCGCTGCGGACCGTCTCGGTATCAAGTACGTCATCTAACGGAAGTTCAGGACTAATCGGAGTACAAAATGTCAAAGAAAACAAAGCGTATAAGCGGCTTGGAGAATGGCGAGCGACTGGAGTCCCGCATTCTCGAAGAACGCATCCAGGCTGCCGTCCGACAGGGCGCACGCAAACTGGAAATCGACGCCATGGGCCAGCACGGCATTGGCGGTAGACTCTGGATTTCCAAGGAAGAACCCATTTCGGTGACTATCGTTGGCTCTGCTGGCCAGCGTGTAGGTTCCAAGGGATTCCCCGGAACCACCATTGAAGTCATGGGTACTGCCTCGGATGATATCGGTTGGCTTAACGCCGGTGCCGAGATCACTGTCCATGGCAACGCCAGTAACGGCGCGTGTAATGCCATGGCTCAGGGTAAGGTTTATGTCGGCGGCAACATCGGTTCCCGCGGCATGACCATGACCAAGACCAACCCTCGCTTCGAGCCGCCCGAACTCTGGGTGCTCGGTTCGGTGGGTGACTACTTCGCGGAATTCATGGCTGGTGGTACTGCAGTTGTCTGTGGTCATGAAGGCCAGAATACTGAGAATGTACTTGGCTATCGCCCCTGTGTGGGCATGGTCGGTGGTCGCATCTTCGTGCGTGGTCCCATTGATGGCTTCTCTCAGGCTGATGCGCTCTTGGAGCCCATCACTGACGAGGCTTGGGAATGGCTTACCGAGAATATGGCCGAATATCTCAAGAAGATTAAACGAAGCCGTTTGCTCAAGCGCCTTACCAAGCGTGAAGAGTGGCAGCTCATTCGTGCCAAGACACCTTACGAGAAGAAGGGTAAAACCCGTCGTGCCATGAGCGACTTCCGCGCTAATGTGTGGGATGCCGAACTTGGACAGGGTGGTATGATTGGCGATCTGACATCATTGGATCGTTCTCCCATTCCGCTTGTTGTAAATGGTGATCTGCGCCGAAAGAATCCCGTTTGGGAAAATAGAAAATTCATGGCCCCGTGTCAGTCCAGCTGTCCCACGGGTATGCCTGTACAGGAACGGTGGCGTCTCGTGCGCGACGGTCTCATTGATGAAGCTGTTGACCTTGCTCTGGCTTACACGCCGTTCCCGGCCACTATTTGTGGTTACCTTTGTCCCAATCTCTGTATGGAAGGGTGTACCCGTTCCACGCAGCAGGGGATGAAGGCGGTTGATATCACCAAGTTGGGACGCAAGGGACATGAGTCCAAGGCTCCGCAACTGCCAGAGCTTTCCGGCAAGCGCGTTGCTGTCATCGGCGGCGGTCCTGCCGGTGTCTCGGTGGCTTGGCAGATTCGCATGAAAGGTCACGAGGCTGTCGTTTTTGACATGGCCGACACTCTGGGCGGAAAGATTACCTCTTCCATTCCCAATAGCCGCGTGCCCAAGGAAGTGGTTGAGGCCGAAGTTGAACGCGCCGCCAAGGTGCTGCCGCATATCCATCTTCAGCAGGAACTCAAGCGCAATGAGTTTGAGGAGCTGAAGGACGAATATGATTATGTGGTTCTTGCCACCGGTGCTCAGAAACCGCGTGTCATTCCGGTACCCGGTCATGAGCGCATCTATCCTGCTCTGACGTTCCTCAAGGACGCCAAAAAGGGACAGGCCAAGATGGGCAAGAAGTTGGTCATCATTGGTGCAGGTAACGTTGGTTGTGACGTTGCTACTGTTGCTGCTGGTGTCGGTGCAGAGGACATCACTCTCATCGATATTCAGGAACCTGCCTCCTTCGGTAAGGAGCGCAAGGAAGCCGAAGAAGTTGGTGCACGTTTCAAGTGGCCTTGCTTCACCAAGGAAATCACGGAAGAGGGCGTGCTGCTGCAGTCCGGCGAATTGCTGGAAGCTGACACGGTCATCATGTCCATCGGTGATGCTCCTGACATCGACTTCCTGCCCGATAACATCGCACTTGATCGCGGTCATGTTGTGGTTAATGATGACTACCAGACTACGGATTCTCAGGTGTTTGCCATCGGTGACATCGTTCGTCCTGGCTTGCTGACCCACGCAATCGGTCATGGCCGGCGTGCTGCAGAGGTCATCGACGACCTGTTCAACAATCGTCGTCCCAAGACCGACACCAAGGATATGATCGATTACACTCGTATGACTCTTGAGTACT
The DNA here is from genome assembly GCF_012516435.1 of Pseudodesulfovibrio sp. zrk46. NCBI lineage: Bacteria > Pseudomonadati > Thermodesulfobacteriota > Desulfovibrionia > Desulfovibrionales > Desulfovibrionaceae > Pseudodesulfovibrio > Pseudodesulfovibrio sp. zrk46. Next base: position 3,778,553 of record NZ_CP051216.1, on the reverse strand, counting down.
TCGATCCTCGTGTTATCGAATTCAGCGATGCAAATCACTGCGGTTCTGACTGTGCGTCTTGCGGTACTTGCCGTGACTGCTACATCTGCGACACAGTGTGTCCGCAGTCGGCCATTTCCCGCAATGAGCTGCCAAACGGTGGCTTCGAGCGTGTTGTGGATCCGGAAAAGTGCATTGCCTGTGGCTTCTGCGCTAGCTCCTGTCCCTGCGGTATCTGGGACATGAAGAATCCTGCTCCGCTGGAATAGGGCTTCAAAATTAGCTAAATGAAAAGGGCGGTGAGAGAAATCTCGCCGCCCTTATTATTTGTAAGGTGTTTTCAGCACGTAGTTTGATTTATCTTGGTGGCCGATATTTGTGCTGCTCGATACCATGGTTGGTAATACGATCGTATTCCGCCTGTTCTTTCTTCATTTGACGGACGATGTATTTGGCTCGAGCTGAGATAACGCTTTTGGCGTTTGAGCAGTTGATATCCTTCATGCCTCGAAGCTTTCTGTCGAGTTCGTATGCAGAACGCTTGGAAATATCGCCGTGTATGTTTTCGTGAATCACAAACCGGGCGATTTTTTTCTCCCACCATTGCTGTACGCTGTTGGACTGAGCACGGGCCAAACGTGGGTATACATAGGTGAGTGTGAGGAATACTTTGACTTGGGTGACTTGGCAGCGGCCATTCTTCTGAGCCCAAGAGTACTTGTACCGGATGTCGGTCTGTGTGAAAGCCGGATAGTAATCTTTACCCTTCTTGTAGGGAGAATCCTTTTTCAGATTCTTGATGATTTCCTTCTTCCCAGTGCCGTTAACCGGATAATAATCGACCTTTTCCTTCAATACCACTTCAGCAAAAACAGGTGCTGAGAGCAATAGCAGGGTGGCTAATATGAGCATCAGCTGCGCGATTAGTTTTCTGCACATGATTCTCAGTTCAACATACACTGACCGCCAATGCAATAAAGAAGGCTGCCCGTAAGCCGGACAGCCTTCAAAAAATAACGGGTTGGCGATGTTAATTAGCCGAGTGTAGGCATTGCGATCAGTTCAGGAGCTTCCATCTGACAGGCCATTACACATTCGAATTCTTTTTTGCGACGTTCCAGTTCCTGATAGGCGAGCTGGCGGGAAGTCTCAGAGTAGAAGAAGCCTTCACTCGGGATCTGGCCGACAAGTTTATCGTAAAGGGACTGTGGTTCGATTTCGAAACGCTCGACGTCTGCATCGAAGCCGGTTTTGGAAAAACGCCACAACTTGTCAGCGTCGCGCATCAGCCCTTCATTGTTGGAAATGAAACCTTTGCGGGTGTCATGTTCAGAAATGATCTCTACGATTTCTTCGGTGAGAGCTGTGGAGTAATCCATGGTCTCCAGAATTTCACGCGCGATATTGACGCCCTCTTCCTGATGGCGAAGGCGGACAACCATTTCGTCCTCAGCTGTTGCCGTGGGAGAGAAAACCACCATCCATTCTTCACGGCTCAGACGGCTCCAGCCTGTGTCATGAAGAATAATAGCAGGGAGTACAACATCGGGATCGCCGTTTTCAAGATCCACCAATTGCTTTGCGTATTCAAGGGTGATGAATGCGTGGCCTGCGTCGTCTCGTTTGTCCTGAAAAGGGAGAGCCCGGTTCCAGATCTCGGTGTGAATAGTTTTCATGGCTGGGTGGTAGAAAGATTAGTGATTATAAACCTTTGTAGAAATAGTTCTTAGTCGCATTAAGTCGAACAAGCTGTGATTAGTTTGGAATGTGGGTTGTGTCAATTGAAAAAAGGGAGGCTCCCATGGCATGGAAATAATAAAGGGCACACCCTTGAGGGTGTGCCCTTGTTTTGATTATCGATATGGTTGGCCGTTCTATTTGAACATATTCAGGTAATTTCTGAAGAGTCGTGGGCTGACACGAGAGTAGTGGTCAAAGTCAGACACAATTTCCAGACCTGGCACAATGGCTCGAGTGACCGGTATATCCAGATCCTTACGTGTGAGGTCTGCGTATACAGGTTGGTAGCCGTTATCCATGAGTGTCTTCTCAAGTACCATAACATCACCTTCAGCGCTGCCGGTGGAGTAATCGGGAAGGTCTTCTAACTTACGGACAGGAAGCCCTTCCGGTGCTGGGCTGCTTTTGGGGCCAGGGAAAGGATATGCCGTTTCGGTCATTGCAGAGAGCAGAGCCGATTTGCCGTTCAAGCCGCAACCGCCGCCTTTATTAACATCACCGTGAGCGCCAAGGACTACAGATTTATAGCAAGGTACTCCAATTTCTGGTGTAACATCCAGGAACCATACGTCGATGCCATCCGTTTTGTATGCCTCAAGCAGCGGGGCTATTTCCGGATCATCACTTTCCACACGGAAGCAACGTTCGGGGTCAAAGAGGACGGTGGCATCACTGTCTCGTTCAATGACTTCGGTCAGGGCCGATACCTTGGCTTCTGCCAGTGTGTTGCCGGATGCAAGGCCAGTGGAGCCGAGGGCTGAGAACAGATTCTGTTCATCCAAGTTGCAGAAGAGAAATACTAATTGAGCAGGAATGAGAACTGGTTTTACGCCTCCCTTACCATCAGGTGCATGGCCTTCGAACCAATTCAGCTTTTGTCCGGCGTAAGGGACTTCCAGTTTAATATCATTGGGGTTAATCGCCTCAACGTCCAAGTCGTCATAGGATGATTGGATGAGGGGGTATTCGTTTTTGTAGCCAGTGATGCCTTTATTGCTGAATGAGGCGTATGACGAGAAACGCTCGGCCATTTCCATGGCACAGGATGCGTCCGCATTGGCCTGGGCCAAACCGCGGCCATAGCTAGTCTGAATACCTTCCAGCGAGTTGGACATGCGGCCGTTGACACTGCGGGTTTTCACTGACCAATGGCGCAGGCGAGCGATTGGTGAAAGAGATGCCTTGTGTTGCATGACCGGGCCAAGGAATGCGTCTGCTTTATCCAGTACGCGAAAAGCGTGATCAATGGTTTCCTCAAGAGGACGACGTTCCTTGGCTGGCGGAAGTTCACCCTCCAGAGCGGCTCGTGCATCTCCGGCGGTGGTTACTTCTGGCAATACCAAGTCGTCATCGGAGAAAATCTGATCCAACGTCACTTCTTCCGGAGTGGGGAGCGGCTCCATGGCAAAAATATTGTTGCCGAACAATTCGATCCATGAGGAATGAAGTTTCTGATCTTCCTGGAGATAGGAGCGAATATGAATTGCCGGAGTGTGTGGAAGTAAGTCCGCGGGATCAAGGCCATCAAAGAGGGGCAAGAGAGGACGTTGTCGCTCATGGCAAATGCATGCTTCGAACATGATGGCGGTCAGGACTGGGTCAGACTTGCCGTTATCCTTCATCACTTCTTGGATCAGCTTTTTGAGCTTGCGGGTACGAAAATCCTTGAAACCCTGAAGAACAAACTCGTGCATGTAGTCATCATAAGGATGCTTGCGAAGATGTTCGATCATCTCGTTGAAGCTCAGGTTGGCCTCTGGCATGGCTGCGAACATGCCCACACCAAAATCCGTATTCATCATTTGCAGCTTGTAGCGCATGGAGTCCCTCGTATGTTATATCCCTGTCATCGGCTTGGATTATTAGTTGAATCGTGCTGCAGGGGTTAATTCCGATCAGTACGCTATGGTATAACGGCCATGAATACAAGGGTGAGAAGTCAGGAATTACAATCGTGCATATGAGCATACTCAAACGCAACGTGACAGGCGGGACTGTCCTCAAGGGGCTTTTGATTATTATTGTAGTTGGGGCGTGTGTTTATGCCTTTGAGCATTGGGGCGACCGATACATTTCACGAATCTCTGATTTCGTTGCTTCGCAGGGAGAGCAGGGGATAGTCGTTTTCATCGCCATTAATGCATTGGCAACCATGATCATGGTCCCTCAGGGCGTGTTTTCTGTCATGGCGGGAGTGCTGTTCGGCTGGAAGTTCGGTACGGCATGGGCCAGTGTTGCCATGACACTTGGTGCTGTAGGAGCTTTCTTTATTGCTCGATATGGAGTGAAAGAATGGTTGCGGGAGCGATTTCGCGATAATCATGTATACAGAAAAATGCAGTCATTAAGCCGTAGTCATCCCTTGCATGTGATTTCGCTGTCTCGATTGATACCGGTCATCCCTTTCCCGCTAGCAAGTTACCTACTTGGCGTTACTGAAGTACGCTCCTTACCATATGCTTTTCTGACATGGGTATGCATGTTGCCCGAGACACTTTTCCTCGCATCCGGTGGGCATTTGCTCAATGTCGGATTGTCCGGAAAGACATCAATAGAAGCGGCTGGCGTTCTTTGTCTCGCCGCCGTGGGGTTGGTGGTAATAGTCCACCGGATGAAGCAGAAGTTTCTTGAAGAGGGAAGTAATCAGGACTGAGCGCGTTTTGCCAGCTCCAGCGCCTGTGGCAGTACGCCTCGCGCAATAGCCTGTACGCCCTGTGCGTTAGGGTGCATCCCGTCCATGAGGGTCAACGTGGAATTCCCGAAATAGCATGAGAGAATGTCCGGAAAGAGTGGGATATCGTACTTCTCAGCAAGGTTGCCAAAGATGGGGTCGAACTGCGCCTTGTAATCTTCGTCCATGATGGTCATAGCCGAGATTCCCACTATGAGCATCGGAAGGTTGAGCGCTCGGAACCGTTCGATAATTGCGGTAAGATTGGCCGTGATCTCTTCGATGGAGTCACCAACGAAGCAATCATTTGCGCCAAATTCAATGATGACTGCATCGGGGTTGGCTGCCACCACTGCGTCGATGCGGTTCAGACCGTCACCTGCCGTATCGCCGGAAATTCCGTAATTCAGGCAGGTGACGCGAACACCTTCATCGCGCATCATGTCCTCGAGCACCACAGGCAAGGCCTCATCTGAGTGCAAGCCATACCCTTCGGTCAGGCTGTCTCCGAAACAGGCTATGCGGATAGGCTCATGGGACATCGCAATGCCTACTGGTTGATCCAGAGCTTGACTGCAGCCGATTCTTCTCTCCAATCCTTGCTCATGCGAAGCTTGAGGAATTGAGTGAAGACGATGTCGACCATTTCCAGGCAGCGTTCTACCAAGAACATCTTTTCCAGAAATTTTCCATCCGGGTCGTCGCCTTCTTCGTCCTTCGTGGCAACCTTGGGCGTCTTGAGACCGGAGATGCCGAAGTCGGCAGCGCTGACTGTTACAAGCCAGTCGTCTTCATCCATGGAGAAGAGGAGCTGAGCTTTGTTGACCTTTTTGCCGGTGAGCAGGCCTGTCTTTGCTTCGCTCAGTTCGCCGCCGGGGCTGGAAACCGTGGCGGTGGCTTTTGTTTCACCTTCTCCTCCCTGCACAGAAACTTTTTGTTCCATGTGAACGGAGAAAGTTCGCTTGTCCTCCAATTGGAAGAGGACGGTTTCATTATCCGTCTTGTACCAGAGCCAGGTAAGAAAATCCTGACCAAGCAGGGTGTTTTCGCGTTCTACGAGAGAAAGATCCATGATGTCTCCTTACACGAAGATGGTGGGTTCGAGGCCTTCCAGCCGGGGAGCAGCTTCTTCGCCGAGGATATCCATGGCCATGAAAAAGGGCGTAAGTGGCTCCAGATGCAGATCGAATGTGAGAGCGAAATAATCTTCAAACAGAGCGCGCACCTTGGAGTTGGTGGTGGTCAGGTAAATCCGATTGTTCGAGGGATTCCAGATGATGTCGAATACTGCAGGAATCGGGAATGTGCGGGCGCGAAGACGCAGGGTCACCTGCTCCTTGAGCTCGCGTTTGCGGTCTCGGGATACGAAATTCTTTCCCTGTTCCTTGTTCTGCGTCAGCTCTTTGTTCAGCGCTATGGTGTAGTGCTTCTTGAGCACTGCTGGGGGGATGCGTCGGGTGTCCAAGCGCATGGCAAAAGTAAAATACTCAGCCTTTTCGGGCGGAGATTGGGTCCAGTTTATATCCAACATGTCATCCATGTTGGTCCAACCGAAAGACCGTTCGTCTGCGGTTGCGTCGATGTCGACGAAGGCGAATTGCTGCAACTTTTCGGGGACTTGTGCCAGAAGATCCTGGGGGACGTCCTCGATGATGCGATAGCGTGTCAGCCCAAGGCTGGCGGATAGAATACTCAACTTCGGCTCCTCGTTTCATGCGTTAGTTTTGCAATCAGTCTAGGTAAAATCTTAGGCCCTTCTTGTCCAGCGAAAAGGGGGCGTGGTTCATCCTGAAAATGCTGTTCATGGCATGTAATTTGTAATAATCTATACATAACCGGAAATGTGCCGGAATTTCGACGTAAAGGAGAATCGATCGTGCATTGATGCTGAAGACAGAAGGTTGAGCCATGGCAGTTTGGCGGGCCAAGACTGACGACAAGGTAATCCATCTCGGTAATGTGAGGCGCAAGATGCTGACAAGGAATGGGTGTAATGAACCATTCCATGACTCCTACTGGTGCCCCAAGCGCAAGTGGTTCCGCAGCGAGCCCTGTCCTTTTGCCAATAAGCATGAGTGCAATACTTACTACAAACTAGCAGGCTCTCTTTAAATTTATAGTAATGAAGTTGTCGGCCCGGCGTGTTTTCTCGCCGGGCCTTCTTGTATTTCTTGCTCGACGCGTTTACAGTCGCGGCAATAGGAGAGACTATGCAAAAACAAGCACTTGCCGAATTGATAGAGTTTTTGGAAGAGAAAGCCGCAACTGTTCACCGTTTGGAGGACGAGGGTGAGAAAGCCCTTCAAAGCGAAGGGCAGCAGGCATTTCAGGTTAAACTGGAAAAGAAGGCAGAACTGTTGGCTGCGCTAGGGGAAAAGGCGTGGCCTATGACCGAAAAGGTTGGTGGAGAACTGGGAGACCAGATCGCTCAGCGTTTGGAACAGTTCTCTACGAGTGCCAGCACGGCGCTTCGCATCGGCAGTGTCTTCTTCATGACCGCACTGCTTTATCCCGAGGATCACAAATCAGGAGAGCCCAACGACCTTGAGAACTATATCACTGAGTTGAAAGGGAATCTCTAGGCTGCCAACTTAGTCAGGGAGTTGGAATTCCAAATCCTTCTTGGCGTTTTTTCGTTCCGCTTGCTGTTTCTGCCCCAAAAGGACGATTTCGTGCACGACGTCGTCCTGATGGCGGTCCATATCTTCGAAAATGCATCCTACGGAACCGCGCTCATGACGCATGACCTTGCACTGTAGCTTTTCAACTTTTAATTCGCCGTTGAGGTAGAGGTCGATCTCCAGCTTGACGCCGCCTTTGACGCGGGGCTTTTCAAAAGCGAACCCGAAGCCAGTGGCGCTAATATCGGTAACATCAAAGCGCTTCTTGAGGCGATGGACGTGTGCTTCCAGACCATCGACTCGAATGCGGACAGCCTTTCGTTTCTTGGCTCGTTCATCTTCATCCTTAAGAGAGATAGAAAAACCTAGGGCTTGCTCGTTGATAGGGTCAGCCGAAATTTGCTTGGACTTCTTGCGCTTTTTCCCCTTGGATGTATCCAAGCTGAAAGATGGAGCACCGGAAGTATTCTTTTTGATGGGCTTCTTGGTTGCTTTCTTTGGAGCGGCGGCTTCGCCCTTGGCAGTCTTCTTTTGGGCTGGTGCTTTTTTCTTGGCTACAGCTTTCTTTTTAGCCCCCTTTTTTTTCTTGGGCTTCGGTTTGTCCGACTTGGAGAAAAGATTGGTTATGAAATCGAAAAGGCCCATGTGTACCGCCATAAATATGAAATGTGTCGTATCCTCTGACCATTAATAGGCAAAATCCATACGGCTGACAAGTCCGTTAGGACTGAAAGAAGTAGTAGGGCTAGTTGGAAAATTGCTGAATGGGGTTGACATTTTCTTCACAAGCAGCCAAAGATCATACATCTTTTCAAGCCAAGAAGGGTTGTTCGAGGAGGAATACAATGATTGGTGAATTGCTTTCCGGTATGGCACACAGCACCGGCCCCGGTTTTGTCGGTGTTTCCCTGATTTTCATCTATCTTGCCTGGATCCTGACCATCGGAGTTCTCCGTGTTCGGGAAGCCATGGAAGAAGACCATCACTAAAATGATCGTCTGATTGTGGCACCGGGGTGCTGCGATTTCAAGCTTTCACGAGAAAGGCCACAGTCCATATGGACTGTGGCCTTTTGGTGTTATGGAGTTGAGCAGTTTTGCTCTCTGTTGCGACTTGGTTTGGTTATTCAGTGACTGCGCAGCTACCGGCTTCACCTTCAAGCACAACATCAAGAAGGTACTGGCCATAGCTGTTCTTGCTCATTTCGCAGGCGAGTTCCTTGAGTTCTTCAGCTGTAATGAATCCCATTCGGAAAGCTATCTCTTCTGGACTAGAGATAACATAGCCTTGCCTGTTTTGTACTGCCTGTACAAAGCTGCCGGCATTCTGAAGCGATTCATGGGTGCCCATATCAAGCCATGCATAGCCACGGCCGAGAGTCTGTACCTCCAAGTCTCCGCGCTCAAGATAGGTCTTGTTAACATCCGTGATCTCAAGCTCTCCTCTTGCGGAAGGCTTAAGAGATTTGGCGATCTCAATGACATCGTTGTCGTAAAAATAAAGACCAGTGACGGCATATTTTGATTTCGGCTTCTCAGGCTTTTCCTCAATGGAAAGGGCTTTGAAATCAACATCAAAATCTACCACACCATAGCGTTCAGGGTCTTTTACAAGGTATGCGAACACTATGCCGCCTTTGTCGAGCCTGCCAGCTTGTTGCAGAATGGAGCCAAGGCCGTGTCCGTAGAAAATATTGTCGCCGAGGACCAGGCAGACGGCGTCGTCGCCGATGAATTCTTCGCCGATGATGAATGCCTGAGCAAGGCCGTCCGGGCTAGGTTGAACTTTGTACTCAAGCTTGATGCCAAGTTGCGAACCATCGCCTAAAAGGGCTTTGAAGTGGGGCAGATCGCGTGGCGTAGATATGATCATGATTTCTTTGATCCCTGCCAGCATGAGCGTGGACAAAGGATAATAGATCATGGGTTTGTCGTATACGGGAAGGAGCTGTTTGCTGACCACGCGGGTTAAGGGGTGGAGTCTGGTGCCGGAACCTCCGGCGAGGATAATACCTTTCATGAAGACCCTCTTTGGTCCTGTAATTTACTAAATAATTAAGTTAGGGTACTTCCCAACTGACTGTTCGTGCATAATATAGGGGACAAAACAAATTGCAACCCGCAAATGGCGCGACAGCCAATCAAAATTATGAACAATCCATACTTTCAGTTTACTGGCGGCATTCTGCCCGTCCTGTTGTTTCTGGTAGCCCTTTTTTTCCTGTTTGTATTTCTTCCGGTATCTTTTGTGGTCGATGCATTCGGCAAGCTTGGGCTGACTCCTGCTCAGGGTGTGCTGATGCTTATCGCAATACTAATCGGTAGAACCGTCAACCTCCCCGTTTTTACAAGCGAGCGGTTAGTGGTGATTCCCAAGCCCCGCACCATGCACTTTTCGATGGATGAGTATGGTCGCCCTGTTCAGATTGAGGAAGAGCCTGCCAATGAGCTTAAGAAGCAGGTCTTTGCCCTGAATTTGGGCGGTTGCATCATGCCGCTCCTGCTCAGCATTACCTTTTTGATCAGTCTTCACATGAGTGGAAAGGCTGATGGGGCATATACGTGGATCGGGTTTGCTCTGGTTATGGTCGCGGGCGGCTGCTATGCACTGTCCAAGGCTGATCCATTTACCGGTTTACGGGTGCCTCTAATCATGCCCGCCATGATGACATTCATATCCGTCTATTTCTTTGTGCCTGAACCGTTTCGACCTGTAGCTGCCTATGTGGCGGGGACTTTGGGGACGATTATCGGTGGCAACCTTGCGCCGCTTCTCACTCCTCGCATCAGAAACAGTGTTGGCACTCCCGTGGTGTCCATTGGTGGTGCTGGAACGTTTGGCGGGGTTTTTGTTGCCGGAATTCTCGCAGTATTGTTGGCGTAAGGAGCTCTTATGACCTTGTGCAAAGTCGTTTTGAAGAATGGTGAATTAATTTCTCGTGGCCAGAAAGCACATCTTGGACTGGAGGGCTGTGAAGCTCCCGGTACATTAGTTGTTGCGAACTCTCTTCGGTCGCTTCGCGTGGGAGATCGTTTCGAGTTTGGTGAGATTGGATTTTTGGTCTTGGCGATCAACTGGATGCCCGGCGATGAGGGGAAGGCTTCAACGCCTCTCTACCTTGTGGAAGCAATGGCTGATGTTCCGGCGGGGGAGCGCGAATTTACCGTCACCCGTAAGGGGTACTCTCTGGCTTGGGTTACATTGAGCGACAAAGGTGCTGCAGGTAAGCGTACTGATGAATCCGGTCCGCTCATTGGCAAGCTGGTGGACGAACAACTTGGTCTGGGGCGAGTGCAGGGGTTTATCATTCCAGATGAGCCGAAGCAGTTAAAAGGGCTGTTGGTAGATCTCGCTTTGAATCAGGGTTTTGATTTAATCATGACTACCGGTGGTACAGGCGTCGGGCCTCGTGACATCACCCCGGAAGCAACCTTGTCTGTAATAGAGAAGCGGTTGCCCGGATATGAACGGGCGATGACCGCAGCCAGTCTTCAGAAAACTCCCCACGGTGCTATTTCTCGTGCTGTGGCTGGTACTCTTGGGAACGCCCTTATCGTCAATATGCCCGGAAGCCCGAAGGCTGTGGCTGAATGCTTGGAGCCGCTTTTGCCTACGCTTAAGCATACTTTGGAGAAATTGCAGGGTGATCCTTCCGACTGTGCGGTATTACGTAAGTAATCCATACTTTTTTGTGGTTGCGGCTACGGCCAAGTCTTGGTAGATAAATTGTTGTTTATTTGTTGCGAGTACAACTACACCGTCTAATTAGACAAGCAGGTCTTATTTTATGCGCCTTAAACGGGTTTTCATATTCCCCTTGATTCTGTTGGCTGTAATGGCCTTTTCTGTCACCGCCATGGCAATGGATGCCGACCCCGCCCCGGGCGAGGAGCAGGCTGTTTCCGCCATGGATGATTACACTGGTGACATTGATCTTGAACGTGCAGTAAAACGCGCTCTTGAGCTCAATCCCCAGATGACTGCCATTCGTGCTCAGTTGACCGGTTCCCAGTTTGGTACCCGTTCCGCGTTTGGTAATTTCCTGCCTGAGGTCGGCGGCTCTTACGGATACACGAACTACGGGCGACGCCTGACTTCAACCACTCGTCGTCACGATGATTGGGTTGCCAATGTTAACGTGACCCAGCCCATCTTCAAGGGTTTCAACCTGCTCGCCACTTGGCAGCGTGCCAAGTTGACTGAAGAATCCAATCAGGCTTCTCTGGATAATGTAGAGCTCACATTGATTTCCAGCGTCCAGTCCAACTTTCTTTCCCTGCTCAAAGCTCGCATGGATGTGAAAAGTGCCGAGGACTCTGTTGCCCGTCTGGAATCTCAGTTGAAAGTGATCAGCGCTTTTTATGAAGTCGGTCTTCGTCCGAAAGCTGAAGTGCTTGACGCAGAGGTTGACTTGGCTACCGCCAGACAGGATCTCCTGACTGCCAAAAACTCTGTTTCCACGCAGATGGCCCAGCTGAACACTCTCCTGAACATTCCCTTGGAAGCTGATGCTAATTATGTTGGACAGCTCAAGGATTTTCCCTTCAGTTTGACTCTGCAGGACTGTTTGAGTCGTGCTTACAAATCCCGTCCCGATCTGATCATCGGTAAGAAGTCCGTTGAGATCGCAGAAAAGGATTCCACCATTGCCGCCAGTAGCTTTTATCCGAGCGTGGAAGGCGAGTGGAATTACTACAACAAGGGTGTTGATGCAGGGCTGAGCAGGGACGGTGTGTATCCGTACACTTCCAAAGAATACTATACCGTTGGTGTTACAGCCTCCATGACTCTGTTCGAGTGGGGCGCTGACTACTACGATTACAAGAAAGCAGAAGAGAATGTGAAGCAGGTCGAGGCTCAGCTTGAAGAGACTCGTCTCAATGCTGGTTTCGAAGTGAAGACAGCGCTGTTGAATATTAACGAAGCTGCTGATCGTATCGAAGTTGCCAAGAAGTCTGTGGCTGCAGCTGAAGAAGCCTACCGTATGGCAGTTGCTCGCTATCAGGCTCAGGTTGGCACCAACACTGACGTGCTGAATGCTCAGTCTCGTCTGACCACGAGTGAAGCTCAGCTTTCTCAGGCATTGGCTGACTATGGTACTTCTGTGTCTACGCTTTTCGTGGCCATGGGTGAAAAGAACCTCGGTCTGAATAAAGCCGAATAAACATGTTTTTGAACCGAAAACGCTCCTGGGATGCCCGGGGTATGGAATGCGAGAAGTGCGGTTTTGATTTGACGGCTTATCGTGGTTGCCAGCAGGTAACTCTGCGATGCCCCAAATGTGGTAAGTCGTATGATCTCGGAGAATTCGCGTCCAAGATGGACGATGATTTTGAGGAGGAAATGGGCTTTGTTCCAATGGACAGGATCTGATTTCTTCTCCACAAAGCGCCTCAAACGGGCGGCCATCGTATTATCGTTGGCCGCCGTTTTTATTTGCACAGGTGTGCTCAATGCCAGCGCTCAGAGTACTGTATGGCGCCCTTTGGTGGAGCGTCTGGTCGCTGATGATTTTGATCGCACCTATGTAGAGTCTCTATTTAGCCGCAAAAGTCTCGAGTTCTCTCCCGAGATCATGGCGCGCAAAATGAATGCCTTGTTAGGTACACGTCTTTCCAATACGAAGCCGGGCCCTCCTCGAGAACCGGAGGTCATGGATCGTTATTTGAATCCTATTCTGATAGCTGGAGCATATGCCTTTTATCGTGAGCATAGTGGAGATTTGCGGGCTATCGAACGTAAATATGGCGTCCCAGGTGAGGTCCTGACTGCTCTTATGTTGGTTGAGACTAAACTGGGGACACAGGTCGGAAAACATAATGCACTGAATATTCTGGCAAGCATGGCTCTTGCGACAGATTATGAGTTGATTCGCCCCCATATTAAACACAAGGATTTGTCCGATGAGGATGTGGAGTGGTTAAAAAAACGCACCACTCAAAAGGGCAACTGGGGATATGGCGAACTCAAGTCCCTCATCACATATGCTCAAAAGAACGGTCAGGATCCTTTGGTTATTCCCAGTTCCATGTACGGGGCAATAGGTGTTTGCCAGTTCATTCCCTCAAGTGCTTTGAGCTACGGCGTCGATGGAACTGGTGACGGCAAGGTTGATCTGTTCGATAAAACTGACGCGCTTTACAGCATGGGTAATTTTGTGAAGCGACATGGGTGGAAAGACGGATTGTCGCGCGAAAAGCAACTCAAAGTGATCTATCGTTATAATCATTCCGAAAGCTATGCCCTGACCATCATGGCTGTGGCTGACAAGCTCAAGAAGACCAAAGAATTTTTTGGAAACTAGAGTCAATCTGTACACTTAGTGTCTGAACTGCGCACAAAAAAAGGCTTTCCGAACTATCGGAAAGCCTTTTTTTGATTAGTAGCAAGTGTAAGGTGAGAGTTAGTCTCGTTCCAGCAGGCTCTGATATAAGTTCAGTGTGCGCTTCAAAAACTCTTCGAGTGTCAATTGAGACATGATTCTCTTTTGGGCTCCAAGTACCTCTTTTTGAATGTCATGATCTGTTGCCACTGATGCGATGGTATTTGCCAGGGCCTCAGAATCACCTGGTTCTACCAGCATGGATGGACCAACCAAGTCGGGCATGACGCCTACAGTGGTTGAAACAAGCGGGCGGTCTGCTGCCATAATTTCGAGAGCCGAGCGTGCGATGGCTTCAGACCAGAGGGAGGATATCACGCCGATATCCAAGGCGGAAATACAGGCCTCAACATCATCCCTTTTGCCGCTTATGCGGGTGAAGTCTGCCATATCATTGGCGTCGATCCAGCTTTGGATTTCCGATGTACTCATGGCTGTGTCAAACCCAATGAGGAAGAGCTTGATGTTGTCCATACCTTGCTGACGCAAACGGGCAACTGCTTCAATGGTTTCCTTCTGTCCTTTAACACGGTCGAACCGGCCTAACAGGCCTACAACGATGTCGTTGTCGGCATAGTCGAATTCCTTACGAACTCGCTTGCGGCCTTCTTCGGTGAAGGAGAAGCGTTGTGTATCCACGCCGCCATGAATGAGCCATAGTCCATCGCCGGGGGTACGCATGGTATCCAGGAAATAGTTAGACATACGACGGTTGGTAACGACAACGGCGTCGGCGACATGTGCGTGCAACCAGCGGTTGAAAGGATCGCTTTTGGGCGGTCGTTGGTCACCTCTTGTTCGTACAAGTTTGAATGGGAATCCCAGATGCTTGAGGATTCCCCATAGGAAAAATCCTTCCCCTCGGTGGCAATTGACGATATCCGGACGATGTGTCTTGAGTAGTTGTATGATGTGCCGTGTTGCTGCAACGAATTTTGCAGGGCTGACCGTGTTAAGGTCAACGGCAACCGTATTCAGTCCCATCTTCTGGGCCATCTGCTCTGATGCCGTGTTGGCTTGAGTGAGGACTGTCACTTCATGGCCCGCGTCGGCCAGTAACTTGCTCAAAGTGATGGCATACCATGCTGTTGCATTGAACCATCGAACATTGATTACCTGAAATATCTTCATATGATGTGCCTGTGTTGTGTCATTGGTCTTCGGTTAACCAACATGACAGGTCAAGACTGTGAAGGCAAGGCTTACACTCATGAACGATTCACTCATTTCCATTATTCTTCCCACTTATAATCGGGCACACTTTCTGCCAGCTTGTTTGGACTCTGTCTTTGCCCAGACGTATACCAACTGGGAGCTCGTCGTCATTGATGACGGTTCTACTGATAGCACTGTTGAAGTGTTGGAGAAATATTCAGATCCGCGTATTGTGTACATCTATCAGGATAATCAAGGAGTTTCTGCCGCCCGGAATACAGGCATAGCACAGTGTAAAGGTGAGTACATTGCATTGCTTGATTCTGACGATGAATGGATGCCAAAGAAGTTGGAAATCCAATTGAAATACATGCAAGCGAATGGTTTTGAAATCTGTCAGACTAACGAAATCTGGGTGCGTAAAGGGAAGCGGGTCAACCAACCTGCCAAGTACGTAAAGCCGGAAGGATGGTTCTTTGAAGCATCTCTCAATATGTGCTTAATCAGTCCTTCATGTACCATGTTCACTCGAAAAGCATGGGGTGACATAGGTCCGTTCGACGTTCATATGCCGTCCTGTGAAGACTATGACATGTGGCTAAGGGCGTGCCTTGTGTACCCAATCGGATTGGTTTCTGAGCAGCTAACCATTAAACACGGTGGCAGGGAGGACCAGCTTTCCAATTGTGTACCTTGTGCAGACCTCTATCGGATACGTGCATTAGTAAAAATCCTGCAATGTGGAAAACTTGACGCAGATCAGGCAGCTACTGCCATGCAGGAACTGGAGACTAAGGTGCTGATATATAGGCAAGGGTGTGAAAAAAGAGGAAAAAATGATGAGGCTGATAAGGTTTGGAACCTGTTTTGCATGATCCGCGACGGGAAAGAAATTCCCTTGAATACATTGCGTTAGCTTATTGAAGTGACTTCTAGCATCAGCAGTCATCTACCTGACACAAGTCTGGGCGATGGATTGTCTTTGAGGTAGCCGCGTGCCGAGCATTGCCAATCTCATAAATGAACTTCCCGAGATCAGCCAATCCAGATTGGTGGCTTCGGGCTATGGTGTGTGGGTGACCTGGAAGGGAAAGGTCCACAACTCGGTTGTCAACACACTGCGAGAGTATGGCTGTCTTAAGATTACGGAAGAGTTGGACCAAGCACTCTGGTTCTGTAACTCCACAGAAGTTTTCCGCGCCTTAGCACGTCTTCAAATCTGGGCTCGCGTCAATCCCATGCCCGTGTTGGTCCAGGTTGTTCCCATGACGTTTCTCGTTGGGTACGACATGGAGTATTCAGTTTCCATTTCTCCCGAACTGGATCGTCAGGACTCCCGCTATCCACAAGATTTCGAAGTTTTTATTCATCCCAAATTGAAAGATCAGGTCAAAGCCCTGGCCGGTCTGGATGTGCAAAATGTTGGTTCTGTTGAAGGCCTGGCTGGTGTCGAGTGGCTTGGGCTTCAGGCTGATCAGGGACTTGACTATGAGACCATTCGGAAGTGGTTCTTCGTCATAAAACCGTTGGGTAGAATGGCTGACAAGGAAGCAATTCTTGGTTGGCGAGATTTTTCTACCGATATCCTTGACCTGTTACAGAAGTTGGGACTGAAATATATTTCAGACGTCAAAGAAGGCGCCATCTTCTTTCCGCTAGACAATTTTCAGCTTCTCCGATCATTTTGTCATGAAATACTGACCCTTATTCGTCAGATAAAGGAAGATCCTGAAAAGAAGTACTGGCCCGTTGTCATGGCTGCAATTTCGCAGGAAAACTTGCAATTCTCACCTGATCTACCGAAAAAGATTGGGCTGGATTGGAATCGGTTAGCCCCGGATTTCCCCCATGTTCGGTTCATGGATGGCTTCTTGCTTTCCGAGTGGTTCCGAATGAATGAGGCCAGTTATGGTACGGATGCAGTTTCCCTGGATTCATGGTGCAACCTTGCCCTCAAAGAGGGGGGCGCGCAGCTTGGATCTGGTACGATGCAGGTCGCGCTTCCTTCTGTCCTGATAGGTAAAGAGGGGGAAGGGTGTTTCTATTGTGGTCAGACCAGCCATGTTAGCAAGGACTGTCCTTCAAAGATGTTGCCCAAGCCGATGGCATCCATTTGGAATCAACTTGCCAATACCAATATTAAAGATTTTACCAAGGGCTTCATGGAAATGGAAAAGAACCTCTCTGCCGAGGACTATGCCAATTCCATGCTTGCGGTATTTGATTCGAAAAATGAATTGGAAAGCATACTCGCGAGAGCTGTCTACGAGATAAACGCGTCTTGTCAGATTCGAATGCTCAAGATCGTTTGGCGAAGCCGTAGTAAAGAGTGGGGAGATGCCCTCAGTCAGTTGGCGCCAGAGGAAGGGGAATATGTTTGGGATGCTCTTTCGTTGATCGAAGGGGGCGATTACGATGCCGCGGAGAAGGTGATTAAGGATGCGCAGCTCAAGTACCCGCGTAGTTATCAGCCGCATTCTCTGTGGGGATTCTGGAATCTAGAAATTGGTGACTACACCCAGGCGCTCTTCCATTGGCAGGAATCAGAGCGGATGAGCTATACCCCCATGCAGCAGGGGTATTTTGCCTACCTGCAGGCTCGTTTGCTGGAAGTGGACGGCAACCTTAAAGACGCCATAAATACATATAAGCACGCCAACAGTTATTCTCCCACTTGGATTGACCCGGTTTATCGTCAGGGCGTTTGTATGGTGAAAATGGGCTTCACCGGACAGGCCATGGACTTGTATTCCGATCTAATTGATCGTGATCCCAATGTGTTCAATCGGATATTAATCGATCCTGAGCTGGACCGCGGCCGTGTCCAGTTAATGACTGCACTTTATGATCGATGGGCTGAATCTGAGGAGGAAGCTCAAAAGACCAAGCAGAGTGTTGAGCAATTGCTGGAAGACATCAGCAAGCGGTTTGATGTCAGTCATAGCTATTATGAGCCTTCTGTTGATGAATTGGAGCGGCTTAAAGCTCTGGGAACCAGGCAGAATTATGTAGCATATCAGCTGTTGATTCGCGGAACGGAAAAGTTCAAATCGAGCTTGGATAATGAAGTTAAGCGGGAAATCAAGCGGATAGAAGCTAACTTGGAATATCAGACAGAGCGTGTCAGAACTATTCAGCGTGAAGCTGCATGGTTCCCGTTTCCAAAGCTCCTTCTTGAGTTCAACAAGGATTTCAACTTTTGTGTCGACAAGATTAACTGGATTAGGACGCAACGGCTCAAAGACGCCGATAATTTTAGAAAATCATTGAAGATCCTGGATGAAATTGAGGATCGTATCGATACGCTACAAGGGCGCTTGGTCACGCTTCGAATTGTTCGTGACAGTACTCTCTTTGTCCTTATGTTAGGGCGTAATTTCATATGGCTTGAACTCATCGGCTTGGGGTTGGCGCTCGTTGCTATTCCTTCTACGCTCTACTTCACACAGAATGTTCACAATAATTGGATAATCGACTCCATACGTGAACAGCGATGGGAGTTCACCAAGGGGTTGGTCATTATTCTGAGTATTGTTTGTCTTGCCCTTGCTGCCATCAAGAGTGCGTTTTCTTTTGACAAGCGGAAGCGTGAACTGTTCGAGCAGTTAGATGAAGAGTTGCGGGAATCCGCACCGCGTCGTTATTAATTCATCCAATTATAATTATCAGTCGCTTCACATGGCCCTGATTTCCGGGTTATGCTTGCCCACATATTAAAGAATGAATGCGGAGGCAGTATGCATAAACTGGTTTTGATTCGTCATGGACAGAGTGAGTGGAATTTATCAAACCGTTTCACAGGATGGACGGATGTAGACCTGACTGAGCAGGGCATTGCCGAGGCTGTTGCCGGTGCCAAGTTGCTCAAGGAGGAAGGTTTTACGTTTGAGGTGGCTCATACCTCCGTACTTAAGCGCGCCATCCGAACTCTGTGGCTTGTTCAGGACGAAATGGATCTTCTTTGGTTGCCTGTATACAAAACCTGGCGGCTCAATGAACGCCATTACGGTGCACTGCAAGGACTGAACAAGGCTGAAACCGCGGCCAAATATGGCGATGATCAAGTTTTTGTTTGGCGTCGCAGCTTTGATACGCCTCCGCCAGCACTGGAACTTGATGACGAGCGGTATCCCGGAAACGAATCTCAATATAGAGATCTCCCCTCAGAAGACTTGCCTTTGTGCGAGAGTCTCAAGCTGACCATTGATCGCACCATGCCGTATTGGTTTGATACCATCGAGCCGGAAATTCGAGCAGGGAAGAGAGTTCTGATCGTTGCGCACGGAAATTCCCTGCGTGGGTTGGTTAAGTATCTCGATGAGATGAGCGACGAGGATATTACAACGCTTAATATTCCCACCGGTCTTCCGTTGGTCTATGAACTCGATGAGAATCTCAAACCTATCAAGCACTATTATCTTGGCGACCAAGAGGCCGCAGCCAAGGCTGCTGAGGCGGTTGCAAATCAGGCCAAGGGCGGTTAATTCTTCCCCGTCATGGACGGGAAAAAAATCTCCAAAGAACTGCTGGCGTGGTATGACGCTAATAAGCGGGAGTTGCCTTGGCGGCACGCTCCTGAGCCTTATGGTGTCTGGATTTCTGAGATTATGGCTCAGCAGACACAGATGGAACGTGTCGTTCAATATTGGAAACGTTGGATGGAGCGTTATCCTGATCTGACTACATTGGCTGGTGCTTCTGAAGAGGAAGTCCTTAAGTCCTGGGAGGGCCTAGGGTATTATTCAAGAGCCCGGAACATACGCAAAGCTGCTGCACTAATTATGGATGCCCATAACGGTGTTTTCCCAAATTCCTTCGAAGAGATCCGTTCCTTGCCCGGGATCGGAGAGTATACAGCCGGTGCGATTTCCAGCATAGCTTTAGGGATCGCGGAACCCGCCATAGACGCTAATGTCTTACGCGTTTTCTCTCGGCTTCTGAATATCTCCATGCCCATGAAGGAGAAGATTGCTCGTGAGCAAGTGGAGTCCGCTGTTCGGAATATGCTTCCTGCAGACCGTCCAGGAGACTTCAATCAGGCATTGATGGAGTTTGGTGCGCTCATTTGTGGCAAACGGCCTCATTGTAGTGGATGTCCAGTTCAGTTTCAGTGTCAGGCCTATGCAGAAGGTGTAACGGCTGAGAGGCCGGTCCTGCCTCCGAAAAAGTCAATTATCAAGATAGAGATGGCCACAGGTGTCTTTGAACATAATGGGAAGATGCTCATCCAGAAACGTAAGCCTGACGATGTATGGCCCGGCTTGTGGGAGTTTCCCGGTGGGGTGATCGAGGAAGGAGAGACTCCAGAGCAGGCTCTGGCACGTGAGTATTCCGAAGAGGTAGAGCTTGATGTTGTCTGCGGTGAGAAGATTACTGTCATAAGCTATGCCTACACTCGTTATCGCGTGACTATGCATTGCTATCTTTGTCGATCTGTAAATGAGGGGCCCCCTGAGCCTGTATTCAACGAAGCTGTGGAGGGGGGATTTGTGCTACCTTCTACACTGTCGGATTATGCATTCCCAGCAGGTCATCGACGGTTGGTTGAATTCATGCGAAAGGATATGCGTTTCGCCGATCGTTTTTTAATTTAAAGTAAAAACTGACAGTTGCACTGTTAGGCACACCGTTTGCTTTCTCCTATGCGGAGGCTTGTGTTTGAGCCAAAACTTTGACGCAGGAGTGCGGTATGTCTTTCGGGACTATTGGAAATTATGACGCCATGGTTGCGCTGCAAGCTGCAAAAGCAGCAGGCGGTACCAAGAGGCCGAATGATGCATCAGCTCAGATGCAGACAGCATTCGACATGCAGATGCGCATGGCGCAAAATATTTTTGGAGAAGGGTCACAGCGATACGGGGAGGGGAGTTCGCCCACGTCCTTTGATACTTCTATGATCAATGACTCCGTGATGCTGGAAGCTCTTTCCACCATCACTCGCCTGATGCGTTCCGAAGCAGGGCTACCGCAGCAGGTAGCTGTATCTCGGTCCGCAGCAAAGCCTTCACCTAAGGCCCAGCCTTCTTCTGATATCTCGCAGGTCGTATCGCATACACCGCTAGCCAAGGCTCCTGACGTAGGAACTCTTTCAGCTCGTTTTGAATCCGGCTCTGGCGGGATTTCAACTATTGGATATGATCGTGTGGGCGGCACTTCCTATGGAAAGTATCAGATCGCTTCTCGCCCGGGCACTATGGATCGTTTTTTGAATTATCTTGATGATAAAGCGCCTGAGTACAGTCAACGCCTCCGTGATTCTGGACCTGCTAATACAGGCTCCAAACAGGGCGGAATGCCCACAGCTTGGAAGGCCATTGCTAACGAAGATCCGGCTCGCTTCGAGAAGCTGCAACATGACTTTATAGCCTCCGAAACCTATGATCCCGCGCGAAACATGATTCTTAAACAGACCGGTCTTGATTTTAACAATGCGCCACCTGTACTGCGTGAAGTGCTATGGAGCACTTCTGTACAGCACGGCCCCACTGGAGCTGCCAGAATCTTTGGCAAGGTCATTGATCAGTTTGTGGGCGGAGCTTCGGACGGTGAGTTCAATGCAAAGCTGATTGAAGGTGTTTACAACACGCGAAAGGGGCAGTTTGGTTCTTCAACAAAGCGTGTACAGGATGCTGTTGTCTCAAGGCTTAACGCTGAAAAGCAGATCGCACTCAATATGCTTGGAGAAAAAAGAATCAACCGAATGGTCTAGGGGAGACTCCGGTTTGATTTAAATAAAAGGGGCGCACGTCTGTGCGCCCCTTTTATTGTTTCATTAGGAAAGCTTGTCTTCGAGTTGTGGGTCAAGATCTACTCGTATCGAACCTAGCTTGGCGTCGACCATCACCTGCCCGTGAGCAAAGCCTTTGACTTTTCGGACATCCTTGACGAGAGCGTACATGATGTCAGCTTTACCGTCGTCCTTGCGGTAACTTTTGAGGCCGCAGATTGCGGCGGCCTGAATAAGAGTGCTGTCAGGGACTTCGTGCCCCGGGTGATCTCTTTTGAGGATGACATGCGAGCTAGGGCCATCTGCTACGTGAAACCAGTAATCGAACGGGCTGGCTGCCTTGCTCAGGATGTCGTGGTTAGCCTTTTTGTTCTTGCCGCGAATGATGGTGAAGCCATCGGTTGAGCGAAACAAGGTCACTGCGAGCCCTTTGTATCGCTTGGGCAACGGAGGAGGGCCTTCAGGAGCAACACTCTCTTGTTTGTTAGGCTGAAAATCAGGCATGGAGCCGTTTTCGAGGCGTTCAAGTTCGGCTTCCAACTCTTTGCGACGACGTCGAATGTGGGGGAACCCACGTTCCGCCTTGTCTGCCATCTTGAAGTACCGTTCCATGTTTTCAGTGGGAGTGAGAAATGGATTGAGAGATACGACCATCTCTCCGTGCTCAGGATGATTGACCGTGATTTCTTGGATTCCTTCCGCATCTTTGAAGCGATAGAGCTCTGCCTGCATGGCTTCTGCTTTGACCTTTTCATCGGCCAGTTTTTGTAAGCGTGCCTGCTCTTCGTCTAATCTGGCAAGATTGCGTTTGACCTTTTTGCGGGCGCGTTTAAGCAGAGTCTGCTGAGGTTTTTCTTCTTCCATCTCCATGAGAGGAAACAGGGTGCGTTCCCCATATGCGTTGGATGCCTCGATGGCAGAAGTGAAAGATTCGTTCTCACCCTTGCCTGCCCAAGCCATTGGGGGCTGCCAGCCTTGCTTGTTGTTTGCGATGAAGAAGGTGTCAGCAGTACCGCTAGCCACTTTGAAGTAGAGTTGGTGGGCTTCATCCTCAGGGAGTGCGGCAACCGCTTTACGCAGGGGAGGGGAAATGTGTGGATAGTCACGCCAGATTTCCTTCTCCTCTAACACATCCTCAATGGCAGGCCATTCAGGCTGGCTTTCGAAGCCCTCAGCGAGTTCGTCCACGAACTCCATACCGGTCCGTACGTCAATAATGAGGTAGCTTCCGCTAGGGGGATCTTGTCTGGGGGAAAGTTCTAAAGCGAGGCGTAGATTTGGCCAATCTACTTTGTATCCCAGTATCTTGCGATTGCGCAGACGTTTGCGAAACCACATAGCCATGGCTGGAGCGTTCTGGGGATTGACCGGTTTGACGGAAGAGAGAAATAAATGGCCCGCCGATTTGGCGGGCCTGAAGAGCAAGTGCAATGGTTCGCCCGGATTCTGGATCTTTATGGTCCAGACGCCGGGAGAGGGGCCGAACACCTTGTCGATGCGGCGGCCGGTGAGCAGGGTGCCCAACTCGTCAGCGAGGAAGCGAAAAAAGTTGGCCTCCATGGCGCGTTCGAGTGGGAAGCAGAGACGGACGGACGATTAGTCGCCGCGAACGGCCTCGTCTTCTTCCTGCTTGCTTTTGCAGTTGATGCACAACGTGGTCATGGGACGAGCCTTGAGGCGCGGGACGGAAATGTCGTCACCGCAGTCCTGGCAAATGCCGAACTCGCCATCGTCGATGCGTTCTACTGCCTGCTGAATCTTTTTGACGAGCTTGCGCTCTCGATCACGAAGGCGCAGGGTGAATGCGCGATCAGATTCGGCGGTGGCCCGATCAGCGGGGTCTGCGTAGACTTCGCCAGACTCGGTCATGTCTTCGATGGTTTCTTCGCCCTTGCGGAGCGTGTCTTCCAGCATGCCGTTGAGCATATCCTTAAAAAACTGAAGATCTTTTGCGTCCATATGTATTCTCTCTCTATATAGCAGGTGCAAACAATCCATTTAATCAATGTATCCAATTAGAATACAAGATTAAGCCGGGTAGGTATACTAAAAAGGTACCAAAAGTAAAGCCTTTCTATTAATCGAACAATTTCAACCCCTTTTTAAAATGTATATGACCAATAAAAAATAAAAATACGCTTGACAGTTGGAGGGGGGCGAGGGTAAACCCTACTTCGCTTTTGAGGGCGGGAATAACTCAGTGGTAGAGTGCAACCTTGCCAAGGTTGAAGTCGCGAGTTCAAATCTCGTTTCCCGCTCCAAAAGAGGCGACATAGCCAAGTGGTAAGGCAGAGGTCTGCAAAACCTCCATTCTCCGGTTCAAATCCGGATGTCGCCTCCACTAGCGGGAATAACTCAGTGGTAGAGTGCAACCTTGCCAAGGTTGAAGTCGCGAGTTCAAATCTCGTTTCCCGCTCCATGACATACCGGCCGACCTTAGGGTCGGCCTTTTTCCCGAGCGGGAATAACTCAGTGGTAGAGTGCAACCTTGCCAAGGTTGAAGTCGCGAGTTCAAATCTCGTTTCCCGCTCCATATTTGACATATCGTCCGACCTTCGGGTCGGCTTTTTTCCCGAGCGGGAATAACTCAGTGGTAGAGTGCAACCTTGCCAAGGTTGAAGTCGCGAGTTCAAATCTCGTTTCCCGCTCCATATTTGATATATCGGCTGACCTTCGGGTCGGCCTTTTTCTCCAGCGGGAATAACTCAGTGGTAGAGTGCAACCTTGCCAAGGTTGAAGTCGCGAGTTCAAATCTCGTTTCCCGCTCCAGGAGATGGCGACATAGCCAAGTGGTAAGGCAGAGGTCTGCAAAACCTCCATTCTCCGGTTCAAATCCGGATGTCGCCTCCACTAGCGGGAATAACTCAGTGGTAGAGTGCAACCTTGCCAAGGTTGAAGTCGCGAGTTCAAATCTCGTTTCCCGCTCCAGAAAAAATAGCCAGTCCGAAAGGGCTGGCTTTTTTTGTTTTGATTGAAATTGTTAGCTTTTTTAAAAAGTTTAATTTTTTCTTAACAATCGGCTCTATCCGGTATGGTCCATGCACAAGTGTGGGGGACGGCAAACATTTCCCAACCCGAAAACTCCGTCCCTTTATACTAATATGAATTATACCGACCTCCCACATAGTCCCGGCAAGGAAGAGCGCCACGCCACGTTTGACCTCCTTGGGTCGCCATTGGCTACGGCGGGCATGCAGGCTCGGAATTTCACAGCCGCAATTCGCAGGAGCGACCCCGGCATTGCGCCGGAGTTTTATTCTGCTGCAAGCTTGGCTGCTGATATTGAGTGCCTTTGTGATCCTTTGAATCCGGCAACAGACGAGCAGTTTCTCAATGTCGCGGTGAAATACTTCTTTGCCTATGTGCATGAGGGCGCACATGCGGAGTCTGTGGGGTATGACGAGATTGCTGCGCTGTATGAGCAGTTTTCTCGGCATCAAAGCTTGAACGAGCCCGGGGACGATATCGAGCTCATGAATCGTTTGCGTCAGTGGTCATCTGTATTGCGAGTGCTGGCAGATGCTCCGCGGGCTGCGCATGTCATGCGGGCCGTTATAGGTCAGAAAGATGCTCCACAAGCTTCTGGAGGACCGTATGTTGGCGTGGATGTGGGGGCAGGAACGGGCATCATGCTCCTTGCTCAGCAGATTCAGGCTCGTCGTAATGGTTTTTCGGATATTCAGACTCTAGGCTATCAAACAGATCCTATCTCCGGGGAACGGACCCATGACTTGGTTCACACATTGGGGATGGGAAGTGTCATGCTGGCTGATCCCACTCGTGAGGGAGCTTACAATATCCTGCGTGGCCGTCCTATCAGTTATGTCGCAAATGAAATGGTGGCCGGAATTCAGCAGTCACTGAGTCGGGAGAATTTTTTCGACAAGTATACGGCGTTCTTTGCCGCTATTGGAAACAACGCAGACAAAGCTGCTTTTTTCCCGGAAGGACTTATTGCTCATAGCGGCAGAGAGGGGACTTCTGTAATTCTAGCCAAAGAGAACGGCTTCTCAGCGCCCGAAGAGTATATGGATGCTGAGTTCGTCCCTCAGGGAGTGATTATTGAGGGCAAAGTGCTGCCCATGCATAAGTTGGGTAAGGATTTTTATCCATATCTGACATGATGATTAAGATTGCTTACAAAAAAGCCTCGAGGTTAAGCTTCGAGGCTTTTTTTGATGATGGTTCATCTTCTAGCCATAGATAGCAATGATCGAAGCTCCCACAGTCATGATGGCTGTTCCGATGAGACGGTATCTTATTCCTCGCTCATGAAATAGAATCCATCCGTAAATTACAGAGAAAATCCCCGCCATGCGCTTGATGGTGATCATATATGCGGCAGCTACCATGGAGATGGCGATGTTGTGGCATATTATCTCGGTAAAAACGATGAACCCAGAGCCGAAGCCGAGAAGTGGCTTGCGCAGAATGGTTCCAAGTGACGCCTTGCCAACGCCTATGAGGATGATGGGGATTAGAATGCCGAGCAGGACGAAAATGAGAAATCCGGTAAAAAGGGCAGATGAGTGGATGATCATCACCTTGCCGCCAACAGATGTGAAGCCATACATTGCAGCCACAGCGAGCATTATGGCTGAACCTGGTTCACGATAAATGGCCTTGATAGGACCCCAGAAGCCAAATCTGGTGCTGTCGAGATTCAAAACATAACCACCAATGACGACCAGAGCCATTCCACTGATGCCTGCACCAGATAGTTTTTCACCAAGGAAAAAGTCTCCGGTTATGAGGGCGAATACCGGCGTGAAGCTCAGAAAGGGCAGCGTGAGGGATAGGGGCGACATATGAATGGCGCGGAAATGGAGAATGACCGAAACGATCATCATAGGCAGCACCCAGGACAAGGCTGGGTAAAATCCTGGTCCCAATTTTGGGATGCCGGAGAAAATAATTCCGGCGGTACACATCGGGACAGAGTAGAAAAATGGGATGATCGCCATTTCCCATGGTGAAACATCTGAAAAGAATTTCTTCATGTACGCACCATTGGTAGCCATGAGAAATGCAGCTGCTAGCGAGAGAGCAAACCAAGTCATTGCATCTCCCAATTAATGGAGCGGAAGGATGCTTTGTGGGAAATCGATTTGAACGAGAGCAATCTGAGAATCATTGCAGAGGTGTTTCCTTTCGACATGTAGGAAGTATTTAAGAATCTGAGCTCAATATACGTTGCCGTCGGTCAGTTGTAAAACAAACTTGCTGTTTACGCGCTCTGAGAGTAGAAAATCCTGAAATATTTCTTCGAAGGAGTGAGAAAACATGCATAAGCCCTCGGTCGGTGTGGCTCTGGAAGGCCTGCCATATATCATCATTGCCGCATTCACGACACTGTTGTTCGCCATTTTGGGCTGTTGGTTCATGACGCTCCTGATGCTTGGTGTTACCTGTTTTATTGGTCATTTCTTTCGTGATCCGGAACGTATTGCGCCGGAAGATGCCGAAGCCGTGTGTTCCCCTGCTGATGGTAAAGTAATAAAGATCTCCCGTGAGGAAGATCCTGTCACTGGTGAAGAACGTCAGGTTATTGCCATTTTTATGAATATTTTGGACGTCCACGTTAATCGTATGCCGGTTTCCGGTAAGATTGAGACTGTTCGCTATATCCCGGGTAAGTTTTTCAATGTCTCTCTTGATAAAGCCAGTCAGGATAACGAGCGCAATATCGTTGTTATAACGGGCAAGGGGAACCAGCGTTTTACTATGGTTCAGATTGCCGGCTTGATCGCTCGTCGCATCGTTTGCTGGGCAGAACCCCAGGATAAACTTAAACGTGGTGATCGTTTTGGTCTCATCAAGTTTGGATCAAGAGTTGACCTTTACATTCCGGACGGCTATGTACCAGTTGTCAACATCGGGCAGCGCGTTGCTGCCGGTGAGACCGCCCTGGCGAAAAAGCGATAAGCCGAGTAGGGCGAGACTAAAGACAACACACTGTTATGGCTAAAGAAAAGAAACTGCCGCGCCACAAGAGCGTCTACCTCCTGCCGAACCTGCTGACTACGGCCAGCTTGTTCATCGGCTTTTTGGGGCTGACATGGGCTATCAAGGGAGACTATGCCTCCTGCGCCCTGTGCATCCTCGCAAGCTGCGTGTTCGATGGTTTGGATGGAAAGGTAGCTCGCATGACCGGCACCACCAGTGAGTTCGGGGTCCAGTTGGATTCCTTGGCTGATTTGGTGGCATTCGGCGTCGTGCCCGCCACGATGACCTACTTGTGGATGTTGGACGGTTTCGGCAGGCTCGGTCTCATGGCCGCGTTCCTGTTCATCGCCTGCGGTGCGTTGCGCTTGGCCCGATTCAATGTTCAGGCCGCGACCAGTTCCAAGAAGCATTTCGTTGGCTTGCCCATCCCGGGTGCCGCATGCACCTTGGCTACTCTGGTTCTCTTCACGGCGTACGTTCCTGAGACGTACATGGAAACCATCGTGCCTACGTTCACGTTGGGTCTCGTTTATGTGCTGTCCTTCTTCATGGTTAGCACCGTTCGCTTTTATTCCTTTAAGGAAGTCAGCGCCTTCAAGGCACATCCATTCAGCTGGATTGTCACTGCGGTCTTGGTATTCTCCTTGGTCGCATCTCGCCCGAAGGTACTGGGCTTTATCATTTTCCTGGGCTACATCATTTCCGGCCCGGTCTACACCCTTTTCCTACTATCCCGTGGCGGCAAACGACTACTGCGGGACAGCTCCAAGGAAGAGCTAGGCTAGCCTAAGCTACCCTCCCATCCCATAACAGTACGTCGTACTGACCACGGATCGCCACGCGAATGAAATGCGTCGGCGTGTGTTTTCGCATATATCATATCAATTTTGACCATAACCCCTTAGGGGGAATCTATCGGAGGATACCATGTCTGAGAGAGTTTACGTATTTGATACCACCTTGCGTGATGGCGAACAGTCCCCCGGCGCAACCATGAACTTGGATGAAAAAATCCGCATGGCTCGTCAGTTGGAGACACTCGGTGTCGACATTATCGAGGCTGGCTTCCCTATAGCCAGCCAGGGCGACTTCGAGGCTGTTCAGGCCATTGCACAGGCCGTGGATGAGGTTCAGGTTGCTGGTCTCTGCCGCGCAGTGAGCAAGGATATCGACCGTTGCTGGGAAGCAATCAAGGATGCCAAGAACCCACGCATCCACACCTTCCTCGCTACCAGTGAGATTCACATGAAGTACAAACTGGGCAAGACCGCGGATGAAGTCATCGTTATGATCGACAAAGCCGTGCGTCACGCCAAGCAGTACACTGACAATGTGGAGTTCTCTGCTGAGGACGCTTCCCGGTCTGACTGGGATTTCCTGGTCAAAGTCACCGAGGTCGCCATCGAAGCTGGCGCCACTGTTGTCAACATCCCGGATACCGTCGGTTACACCCAGCCCTTTGAGTACTATGATATGATCAAGTACTTGATGGATAACGTGAAGAACATTGATGACGCGATCATTTCTGTTCACTGCCACAATGATCTTGGCTCCGCAGTCGCTAATAGCCTCGCGGCCATCAAGGCCGGCGCCCGTCAGGTAGAGTGCACTGTTCTCGGTATCGGCGAGCGTGCTGGTAATGCAGCATTGGAAGATCTGGTCATGGCTATCAACACCCGTAAGGAGTTGTACAATGTCGAGACCAACATCGTGACCGAGCAGCTCTATCCGTCCTGCCGCCGTTTGTCCCAGATCATCGGCATGCCTATTCCGCCCAACAAGGCTATTGTGGGTGCAAACGCTTTTGCTCACGAATCCGGTGTTCACCAGGATGGTGTTATCAAGAATCGCCTGACTTACGAGATCATGACACCGGCCTCCATTGGTCGCACAAGCAATGATATCGTAATTGGAAAGCACTCTGGTTCTCATGCTGTCAAAAACAAGGCAGAGGAACTCGGTTACCGTCTCGATGATGAGCAGGTGCAAGTCCTCTTCAAGGCGGTCAAGGATTTGGCAGATAAGAAGGAGCAGGTTTTTGACGAGGACGTGGAAGCCATGATCCTTGAAAGCGTCTATCGTCGTCGTGACAAGTTCCGCCTCGTGGACATGTCTGTGTTCTCCGGTACCGGTTCAGTTCCGCCCCATGCTGCCACGGTCATGGAGTTCGGAGCTGCTGATGATGAAGTTGAAGTTCGTAAAAATAGCGCATTCGGTGAAGGTTCGATTGACGCGGTGTTCCAGTCCATCTATTCCTTGGTGGGCGTATCCCCGAAACTTGAAGTATACTCGGTCAACGCTGTCACCGAAGGTTCTGATGCCTTGGGCAGTGTGGCTGTACGCATAGAACATGAAGGTGTGAAGGCCGTTGGTCGCGCCGCGGATGCGGACGTAGTCAAGGCAAGCGCACTCGCCATGGTCAACGCTTTGAACAGAATGGAAAAAGCAAAAGAGGAGAAATAGTCCCATGGGTCATACTTTAGCTGAAAAAATCCTGCAAAAGCACACGGATCAGGAAATCACTGAGGCCGGACAGATTGTCCAGTGCTCCGTTGATATGGTTCTCGCAAACGACATCACCGCCCCCTTGGCCATTAAGTCTTTCAAGGCTATGGGCGCCACTAAGGTGTTCGACAAGGAAAAAGTGTCTTTGGTTTGCGACCACTTCACTCCGAACAAGGACATCGATTCTGCAGAGCAGGTGAAGGTCGTCCGTGAGTTCGCCGAGGAAATGGGTGTAACTCATTACTACGAATGCGGCGAAGTTGGTGTTGAGCACGCACTGCTTCCGGAAAAGGGTATTGTTGGTCCCGGTGATGTTGTTATCGGCGCAGACTCACACACCTGTACTTATGGTGGGCTCGGCGCTTTCGCCACTGGTATGGGATCCACCGACGTTGGCGCTGGCATGGCGCTGGGCGAAACTTGGTTCAAGGTCCCGCCGACCATCAAGGTCAACCTGACAGGTACTCCCAAAGAGTACGTTGGTGCTAAGGACTTTGTTCTGAACCAGATTGGTCAGCTCGGTGTTTCCGGCGCTCTTTACAAGGCCCTCGAATATGGTGGTGAAGTCGTGGATAACATGTCCATTGAAGGTCGTATGACCATCGCCAACATGGCCATTGAGGCTGGCGGTAAGGTCGGTCTGTTCCCCGTGGATCAGAAAACCATGGATTACGCCAAGGCTGCAGGATTCTCCGGTGGTGAACTGATGACTGCTGATGATGACGCTGTTTACGAGCGTGTTCTTAATATCGACGTCACCAACATGGATCCGCAGGTCGCCTGCCCGCACCTGCCGGACAACGTTAAGCCCGTGGATGAAACCTCTGGTCTTAAGATTCATCAGGCAGTTATTGGCTCCTGCACCAACGGTCGTATCGAAGACATGCGTGAGGCTGCAGCCATCCTCAAGGGCCGTAAAGTAGATCCTAAGGTACGCTGCATTATCCTGCCCGCTACTCCGGCCATCTGGAAGGCATGTATGGCTGAAGGCCTCATGGAAATTTTCATGGACGCAGGCTGCATCGTTGGTCCTCCGACCTGCGGCCCCTGTTTGGGCGGCCACATGGGTATCCTTGCAGGCGGTGAACGTTGCATCGCAACCACCAACCGTAACTTCAAGGGCCGCATGGGCTCCCTCGAAGCTGAAGTCTTCCTGTCCAACCCCGCTGTTGCTGCTGCTTCTGCTGTGGCTGGCGAGATCATCAACCCTGCCAAACTGTAGGAGCGATATACAATGAAAGTGAACGGAACCGCTCACAAAGTGGGCGATCATATCGATACTGATGCCATCATCCCGGCTCGTTTCCTCGTTACCACTGACTCTAAGGAGCTCGGTGCTAACTGCATGGAAGGCCTCGAAGCCGGTTGGGTTAAGCGCGTGAAAGAGAACGACGTCATGGTTGGCGGTGTGAACTTCGGTTGTGGTTCTTCCCGTGAGCACGCCCCCATTTCCATCCTTGGCGCTGGCATTCCTGTTGTCATTGCCCACAGCTTTGCCCGAATCTTCTACAGAAATGGATTCAACATGGGCCTCGTACTGCTGGAGATCGGCGACGATATCGCTAAGTTCAGTGATACTGATCAGGTTGAAGTAGATACTGCCACTGGCCAGATTAAAAATATCACTACTGGTGAAACTATTCAGGCCGCACCTGTCCCGCCTTTCATGCAGGAAATTCTGGATGCTGGTGGATTGGTTGAATACGGCAAAAATAAATTGGCTTAATTTGATATTCAAACGTTCGCATTACTTCAAACTAAGTGAGCGAAAAGAGTTTAGATGAGTCCAGAAAACCTTTTTCACAGGGGTTCTGGGCCGTCGAAAGCTCCCCGCAAAGCGGGCTATTAAAGAGGAGAGAGAAATGAAAAAAATATGTGTATTGCCCGGTGACGGTATCGGTACCGAGATCGTGACCCAGGCGTTGCGCGTTATGGATAAGGTCGGCGATAAGTTCGGCCAGAAATTTGAAACCACAGAAGCCCTGATTGGCGGCTGCGCCATCGATGCTGAAGGCGTCCCCCTTCCGGCAAATACTGTTGCCAAGTGCAAAGATGCCGATGCTGTCCTGCTGGGCGCAGTAGGTGGCCCGAAATGGGACACCATCGATCCGTCCATTCGTCCTGAAAAGGGACTGCTGGGCATTCGTAAGGAACTGGGGCTGTTCGCTAACCTGCGTCCTGCACAGCTGTTCCCGCAGTTGGCTGATGCATGCTACCTGCGTCCGGATATCGTTGCAAAGGGCCTGGATGTCATGGTCGTGCGTGAGTTGACCGGTGGTATCTACTTCGGCGAACCGCGTTTTGATGGCGAAAAGGACGGCGAACGCTTCGGCTACAACACCATGACTTACTATGAGCATGAAATCCGTCGTATCGCCAAGGTGGCTTTTGAGGCCGCTCGTAAGCGTTCCGGTCGTGTCTGCTCCGTAGACAAAGCCAATGTGCTGGATGTTTCCCGTGTATGGCGTGAAATCGTGATTGATGAGCATAAGAACTATCAGGATGTAGAACTGAGCCACATGTATGTGGATAACGCTGCCATGCAGTTGGTGCGTGATCCTTCCCAGTTCGACGTTATGGTGACTGGCAACCTGTTTGGCGACATCTTGTCTGATGAGGCCGCTGCCATCACTGGTTCCATCGGAATGCTGCCGTCCGCATCCCTGGGTGAGAGCAACCCCGGCCTGTACGAGCCTATCCATGGTTCCGCACCTGATATTGCTGGTCAGAATAAGGCAAATCCGCTGGCGACCATTTTGTCTATCTCAATGATGATGCGTCACTCCTTCGATATGACTGAAGAGGCTGATTGTATCGATCAGGCCGTTGAGAAGACTCTGGAGCAGGGCTACCGGACTGGTGATATCTGGCAGGAAGGGGCTAAGGCTGTCGGCTGCACTGAAATGGCCGATGCCGTACTGGCCAATCTCTAAGATTGATTGTAAATTGAAAGGGCCGCGTCACCATGGTGACGCGGCCCTTTTTTTATTATTTGATGATCGACTTTGATGCAATCTTGTTGACTTTGATGGCTTGCTTTGCCGTCTTCAAGTCGATGAATCCAAGGGCTAGACAGGTGCCCAGGTAGTCCATTTGCATGACGCCCATTTTCTGGAGCACTTTTTCGTTTTGCTCCATGGTGATCTTTCCTTGCTGTATGAGATAGCGGCTTACCTTTTCGTTGTCGTCAATTTCGTCAATGTTAAGATCGCTTGTAGAAACAGTACGGATGCCACCTTGCTCGTTGTTGCGCAAAGTTGTTAGCTTGCGCTCTTTGTCGTCCACTTCTTTACGGAGGAGGCTGCGTTGTTGGAGCATGAACTGATATCGCTCGTACTGGCTCCGTTTTTTGTTTTCCAGCCTGTTTAACTCGACGTTGCGTTGGGTGGATATACGGTTAACAGCCAGAAAGAAGCCGACGCCGATGATGATGAAAATGGCAATGGGAATAAGCATGATTATTGGCCGGCCTTGAAAGTTTCAATTTCATCGTCCAAGTCGTCGGATTTCATTCTGAGGTCGACAATATCCTGCTCAAGAATATCGATTTTTTGGCTTAAGCGCGCCACATAGTCTTCCACTTCACCTTTCTTGCGACGAATGATCTCGCCGTTCTTGTGGTGATGTACTAAGGCGATGGCTACGAAGATGAAAGTTGCCATGGCCAGCAGCAGGTAGGGAGTGCTTGTATCAAGCATGTCGATATTGTCTTTAGGTGTAAGGTTGATAAAAGGTGTTTAGGGAAAAAAATCTCTACACATATACCGTGGACAGTAAATAAATGCAAGTTTAACAAGTGTTTTTGAATATACTTGTCATGATTTCAGCCTTTCGAGATCAGATTCCCAATCGCGGCAAACAAGGTAAGAAATTTTGCGTTTGCGGGGTTGTTTCTTAACCAATATTTCCACCCGCAATGCATCCCCTTTGGTGTCAACTTCCGTCAAGGCTTCCAATGTCACCGGGCGCCTTGGCCGTGTGTATTTGGCTCCAGTTCCAGCATTATGTTGAAGTATACGGCGGTCAACGTCCGTTGTGATGCCACAGTAGAGGGTGTCGTCTGCGCAGCGGAGGAGATAAACAAACCAGTTGGACATGATGCGCTTGTAACCGGAAGCAGACTTGCGGTCAAAAGGGAGCTTGCATATTACAGGTGTCCAATATATTCCCTTTTCCCATGTCGAGAATTACTGTTCAGAGTCTTGGAAAATCCTATGGTGGCGAATCCGTGTTCGAGGATATCGCCTTTGAAGTCACGCCCGGAATGCGACTTGCTTTCACTGGCCCCAATGGTTGTGGCAAAAGTACGCTGCTCAAAGTGTTGGCCGGTGAGATTGAGCCAGACCAAGGGCAGGTGACTCTGTCTAAGACTGCACGGGTCGGCTACGTCGAGCAGGAAATGAAGGGCGATGTTCTAGAAGAACAGCTCCTTTCATGGGTCTTGTCAGCCCTCCCTTCCTGGAATGAATTCTGGGAGGATTGGGAGAAGGCCGTGGCTGATGGCAATAATGCACGGATAGAGCGCTTGTCTCACCGTCAGGCTGAATTTGAAGAGCTCTACGGCTACAATCCAGATCATAAAGCTCGCGCTATTTTGTCAGGGCTTGGTTTCGCAGATGACGACCTTTTCAAAAGGATTGGTGAACTCTCCGGCGGTTGGCGTGAACGTGCCAAGCTTGCTCGTGTGCTATTGCAGGGCGCAGACGTCCTGCTTCTCGACGAACCTACCAACCACTTGGATCTTGAAGCGGTTGAATGGCTTGAGGATTACTTGCTCAACTTCCGCGGTGCGTTGGCTTTTGTGGTGCACGATAGGATTTTTCTGAATCGTGTGGGCACTCACGTCATGTTTTTAGGCGCGGGTAAGCCGGTTTTGCGAAAAGGCTCGTTTGATGAATTCCTCATTTGGGATGCGGAGAATCGTGAGCAACGTGCAAAAGAAGCTGCCAAGCTCTCAGCACGAATTGATAACGAATATAAATATATTAACAAATTCCGCGTCAAAGCTCGTAAGGCTGCACAAGCTCAGTCAAAGCTCAAGAAGGTTGAGAAGCTTGAGCAGGAACTGAATCAGATTAAAGAGGTTCAGGCTTTGTCTCATCGTGGCAAAAGCCTCAGCTTTCGCCTGCCTGAGCCCAAGCGGGGCGATAAAGTGCCTGTCTCGGCCGTGGATCTCGAATTCGCTTATGATGGCGAAAAGTCTGTATGGCCAAAATTGAATTTTCAACTTTACCGAGGAAAGAAAGTCGCCTTGGTTGCACCAAACGGTGCTGGTAAATCCACTTTGCTAAAGCTTGTAATGGGCGACCTGAAACCGTCTGGTGGTCATACCAAGATTAGCTCCGGCACTGAAGTAGGGTACTTCAGCCAGCATCAGCATGAGATTTTGAATCTCGACAATACGGTCATTGGTGAGATTCGCCGTCTTTCCGATCCTAGTTTGACCGAAGAGCAGGTCATGAGTGTGCTTGGCCTGTTCCTACTGGGAGAGCCTTTCTTTGAGCGCAAAGTGAAAGGACTCTCCGGCGGAGAAAAAAGCCGTCTCTTGTTAGCTACTCTTTTCTTGGCTCGCGCCAATCTGCTGATTCTTGATGAGCCTACTAACCATCTGGACATTGAGACCCGTGAAGGGTTGATTCGTGCCCTCAAGGACTATGAAGGCACTCTCTTGTTTGTTGCTCACGATCGTTACCTTCTCAATGAGGTAGCGGAGGAAGTATGGTCCTTGGACAATGATGGTATAACTCCATATCTGGGTGGTTTTGAGGCCTACCATGCCAAGCGTAAGCAAGAAGAAGCCTGTAAGGTTGGCCAAGCCGCATGTGCTCCGGAAGAAGTCAAAGAGAAGCGTCGACTTTCCAAGGAAGAGAAACGCCGTCAGGCCGAGGAGCGCAACAGACTCTACCGCAAGCTTAAGCCGTTGAAAAAAGAGTACGATAAGCTTGAAGCCGATTTGGAGAAAGTTCTGGATGAGCAAGCTGAACTTGAGGAAAAGATGAATGATCCGGTAACCTATGATAAGCCGGAAGAAGCTCTCAAGATCAACGCTGCATATAAGGATGTCACTGAGTGGGCCGACAATCTCATGATGAAAATGGCTGAGCTGGAAGAAGAAATCGAGTCTATTACGGCAGCCACAGGGGATGAGTGATGAAACCTCTTATCGAAGTGGTCGCAGGCATTATCTGGCAGGATGGCCAATATCTCGCAGTGGAGCGCCCTGAGGGGGCCAAGATGGCTGGCTGGTGGGAGTTTCCTGGTGGCAAGATTGAGCCGGGTGAGTCGCGTGATGATGCCATCGTGCGTGAGTTACAGGAAGAGTTGGGTGTAACTCCTGTGGAATTTGAGTATTGGCGCGATTTGAAACATGAGTATGACGAATTTGTCGTACAACTGTATTTCTTTCATATCTCTAATTATACTGGGCGGTTGACGTCGCTTGAGGATCAGCGGATGGAGTGGGTTGATCCCGCTAAACCGCCAACTCTTGATTATCTTCCTGCCGATATAGTCATTGTCGAAGCTCTTCATAAATAGATTTTTCTCTGGTCCTACGGGCCTTCCTGCCATTTCTCCATTGAAGGTTACGCAAAGAAAGCGTATGTAAACTCTCTTGCCCACATACCAGGGAGGGCACATTTTTGTAGACCGTTTGTTTCAAGGAGAATCAAATTGCGCGTTTGTGACCTGATTGAAAGAAAATCTCCGTTTATTTCCCTGGAGTTCTTTCCGCCTAAAGAAAAAGAAGCCTGGCCTGGTTTCTTTGAGGTAGTTGAGAAGCTCAAGGAGCTCAATCCTCTGTTCGCGTCCGTGACTTACGGCGCAGGCGGTGGAACCCAGGACAATACCCTGGAGATCGCCACCCGTATGAAACGGGATCACGGCATCGAGCCCATTACTCACCTAACCAGCGTCGGCGCTTCTGCTGAAAAGCTGGATGAGTTTCTCAAAAGTCTACGTGAGGCGAACATTGAGAACGTGTTGGCCCTGCGCGGCGACGCCCCTCGTGACGTCAAAGATTTTGACTTCAACACTCAGGAATTCAAGCACGCCACTGATGTCATTGAATTCATCAATGAGCGTTATCCCGAGATTTGTGTGGGCGGCGCAGCCTATCCCGAACCGCATCCTGAGTCCCCGTCCATCCAGTCCGACCTCGATATGGTTGATCTGAAGGTGAAGAAGGGCGCACAGTTTCTCGTGACCCAGCTGTTTTTCGATAACCGTTTGTATTTCGATTACGTGGAGCGGTTGAAATCCATGGGTTCCAATGTGCCGGTAATTCCCGGTGTGTTGCCCATCATGAGCCTCAAATCTGCCAAGTTCATCCTTGGACTGTGTGGCGCAGCCATCCCGGGCAAGTTCCTCAGCGCGCTGGAAGCTGCTCATGCAGAGGGGGGCGATGATGCCGTTTATCGTCTGGGTATGGATTATGCCATCAAGCAGGCGCAGGAACTCATCGATGGCGGTGCTCCCGGCGTTCATCTGTACACACTGAACCGAGCCAAGGCGTGCCTTGAAATCGGTAGAAATTTAAAGTTTTAAGAGAGATTGGAGAGAGTTATGAGTAAGAATCCCGTAGTGGCAGTTGTTGGCGCGACCGGCGCTGTCGGCCAGGAAATGCTTAAGGTTTTGGAACAACGAAATTTCCCCTATTCCGAAGTTATCCCGATGGCTTCTGCCCGCAGTGCAGGCAAAAAAGTGGAATTCAAGGGTGAAGAACTGACCGTGGTCGAGCTGACCGAAGATTCCTTCGAAGGCGTTGATCTGGCTTTGTTCTCTGCCGGTGGTTCCACTTCTGAGAAGTTTGCCCCCATCGCTGCAAAAGCTGGTTGTGTTGTCGTGGACAACTCTTCCGCTTGGCGTATGAATGATGAGTGCCCTCTCGTAGTCCCTGAGGTCAATCCTCATGATCTCGATTGGCACAAAGGCATCATCGCCAATCCCAATTGTTCCACCATTCAGATGATGGTTGCTCTCAAGCCCATCCATGATGAAGCCAAAATCAAGCGCGTTGTCGTTTCCACCTATCAGGCTGTTTCCGGCACTGGCCAGAAGGCCATCGAAGAGTTGGAGAACCAGACCCGTCGCCTCATGTCCGGTCAGCCGGTTGTTGCAGATGTGTATCCACATCAGATTGCGTTCAACTGCTTGCCGCATATCGACGTGTTTATGGATAACGGCTATACCAAAGAAGAGATGAAGATGGTTCACGAGACCGTTAAGATCATGGGCGACGCTTCCATTAAGGTAACTGCTACCTGTGTGCGTGTGCCATGTTTCTACGGTCACAGCGAGTCTATCAATATTGAGACCGAAGAGAAAATGACTGCCGACGACGTGCGTGCTCTGCTTGCCAAGGCTCCGGGCGTTGTGGTTGAAGATTACCCCGAGAAGAAAGCCTACCCCATGCCCATCAATGCTGCGGGTGAGGATGCTACTTATGTTGGCCGCATTCGTGAGGATGAGACCATTGAAAATGGTATCAACATGTGGGTTGTCTCTGACAACATCCGTAAGGGTGCCGCATTGAATACCGTACAGATTGCAGAAACTCTCATGGAGCGTGATCTGGTTCGCGTTCCCTAAAGGACAGTAAAATGGTCAAAGTCGCTGATAAACAGGAATACCTGGATGCCATGCTGGCCGTCGAAAGGCCCAATGCATCCAAGATTCACGCTTTTTACGAACACCGTGTTGGGATGATTTGTAAAGATCCCGGCGTGATGCTCATGCCGTGGGACGATCATCTCGTTCACCGTGGTGACGGTGTGTTCGAAGCAATGAAGTTCGTGGATGGTATGCTCTACCAGTTGGAACCGCACATAGAACGTATGAAGCGTTCTTCTGCGTCCATCTTTCTTGAGCCGCCGTGTTCCTGGGATGAAATTCACGAGCTGGTTCTTGAAGTATGCCGCGCTGGTGGGCAGAAGAAGGGCATGGTCCGCATCTTTCTGGGACGTGGTCCTGGCGGTTTCGGAATCTATCCCTCTGAGTGCCCTGAAACCAGCCTCTACATCGTAGCCGGAGATCTGCATACTCCCGCAGAGTCTGTTTACGAAAAGGGTGCTACCGCTTTCAAGACCTCTATTCCAGCGAAGCAGTCCTATTTGGCGACCATCAAGTCTATCGACTATCTGCCTAACGTTCTTATGAAACGTGAGGCCGAAGAGAAGGGCTATGACTACCCGTTCTGTTTTGATGAGAATGAATTCCTGGCTGAAGGAGCCACCGAGAATGTCTGTATCGTCAACGAGCAGGGTAAGCTGATCATTCCCGAGTTTACCAATGCGCTGGCAGGCACGACCTTGCTTCGCGCTGTAGATCTGATCAAGAATGATATATCCATCGTTTTTCGCGGCATCACAAAGGAGGAGATCCTCCTTGCTCGTGAAGTGATCATCGTCGGTACGACTGGTGATGCTATTCCGGTTGTCCGTTTTAATGGAAAGCCGATCTATGACGTTACCCCCGGTCCGATTGCCAAGCGTATTCGTGAATTACTTATTGCAGATCGCATGGAGAATGGTATCCAGCTCTAGTTGATGAATTGTTGAGAAATATCAAAGGCCGTCCTGCTTCAGTAGGGCGGCCTTTTTGATTGCTGTTGGGGCGACTACAGTGACGTTTTTTCTTAACGACTGGCGTCCATATTCAAGGGAGAAGAATCAAACTGACGAATAGCTTCCTGGGCGAGTACATCAGTGCCCATTTGCTTCATTTGGAAGTCGTGCATCATACGTGTCACTTCAACCGCCGAAGGGATGACCATGAAGCTGAATGCCTGTGCCCATGCCTCTCCACGTAAATATGAAAGTGCCCAGCGAACAGTGTGTACATGGAAGTAGGATTGATTGTTGATGACGATCATGGCCTTGTAACGACCATCTTCGGCGCGTTCGCGGAAGCTGAGCTTGTTGTGTTCACAGGATGTGAGAGGGTAGTTAACGTGATAGAATGTGCTCCCCACATTGGCAGTCTGAATCCAGAAATCCCAATCTCGGTAGACTGTGTTGTCCCGGAATCCATCTGTGCGTTGGAAGGCTTCCTTACGCATAAACACTCCTGGGCCGAGTATGTTGTGTGTCTGGAGCAGGCTCTCATCGAAGTCTGGTAACTGAACCATACCTGGGCGAGAGCTTCCGCCCTTGGGAGCCATGCGGATGTAGTCCGTGTACATGATGTCCACTTCTGGGTAGTCGGAGAAAACCGAGAATGCGGTTGTCAAATACTTAGGGTCCAATCGGTAGTCCGGGCGTAGGAAAAGTAGAAAGTCTCCCTTGGCCTTCTCTGCCGAGGTGTTTCTGGCTT
The DNA here is from genome assembly GCF_012516435.1 of Pseudodesulfovibrio sp. zrk46. Classification (NCBI taxonomy): domain Bacteria; kingdom Pseudomonadati; phylum Thermodesulfobacteriota; class Desulfovibrionia; order Desulfovibrionales; family Desulfovibrionaceae; genus Pseudodesulfovibrio; species Pseudodesulfovibrio sp. zrk46. The sequence continues at coordinate 3,738,516 of NZ_CP051216.1, read as the reverse complement.
GGGCTGGCGTAGCGTCATTGTCCACCATGAAAAGCGAAACGTTGTCGAGCCCTGTGATCGCGGACCATATGGATTCGGAAGAAGGGGGATGTCCACCATTTCCAGCCACGATGATTTCGGTGCGGTCCAGTCCTTCAGACTGGCGAGCAACCGACTGCAACAGGCGTGGCAGGCTTGGGTGGGTTTCCAAGTCGGAAACAAGTATGGAGACAAAGCTCTTGTCGTGCATTGTCAGCCCCTTCCGTGGGATAAAATGGCTCATATAAGCGAGTGGTTGGCACGTTCCGTGTGCGCATTTAGGCTCACTCGTGCCAATTTAATCGGCGCAATAATCGATTACTTTAGGGGCGGAACGAATTTTTTTTGAAAAAAATGATTTCGAGGTTTTCAATCACTCCCTTGCGCAGGCTTCAACCTTCACGTATGTATTGCAAAAGTAAAAGAGTCTATGGGCCGGGCGAGATTCGTCGGGCTGCTCATAATACACAATCGGATTCGGTGGTGCTGCGTGGCGATTTTCAAGTGTGATTCCTGTGGATACGAGCGCGATGTTCCCGATAAGCTGACGGGAAAAAAAGCGAAATGCCCTGATTGCGGTCATGGTGTAACCATTTTTGATACCCTGACGCAGGAAGAGGAAGTTGATGAGTCGTCTTCTGGTGATCAAGACGAGTTTTTGGATGGAAGAGAATCTGCTCAGGAGCAAAGCACTGATGAACTAAATCTGGATAGTGCTGATATCACCGTAGACTTAAGCGATGATGCAGACGATATCATTTGTGATAACTGCGGGGAGGTTGTTGATCGTCATGCAACAGTTTGCCCGAAATGCAGTAATCCTATTTCACAGTCAGACGAGTTCCCGGAATTGACCGAGGACCATGTTGACGTCAGTGATTTGGCTGATTCCACCGAGCCCCAAATTTGGGAAGCTGAATTTTCTGGCAACGGGGAGGAAACTGCCTCCTTGGATGATGAAGACGATGATGGTCCGAAGTGGAATTTCTTTGAAGGCAATATTGCTTTGAATATCTTTGCTGGCCTGGTTTCAGGCTTGCTTGGTTTCTTTTTTGCTGTGGCCATGGCTGTATTGATTTCGGCTCAGCAGGATATGCATGAATTTCTTCCTTACGTTCTTGCCACTTCTTTAACTGGCATGACTGTCGGCAGTATTTTCTTTTCCTTGCAGACAAGAATCCCCTTTGCGCTGTCTGGTACAGGGCTGGGGATGTCGGCAGTCTTATCCCTTTTGGTGGGAAGTATCTGTCGGACCATGGTAGGCACAGCTTCGCCAGAGGTTATTATAGCCACCGTTATCGGGGCTATTGTAGTTTCCACGTTCGTAACAGGTTTTACTTTGTGGTTGATTGGCAAGCTGAACGCTGGACGATTGGTCAGTTATATTCCCATACAAATAATCGGTGGTGTCATCGGGGCAATTGGTGTCTTTGTTATCGTTGGCACCCTGGATTGGATAGGCCCCTTGTCTATGGATTGGACCAATGTGGCCGTTGGCGTTTACAAGTCCCTGCCTGATATGGATGGCATGCACAGCATGTGGACCATGGGACCTGGCGTTGTTTTCGGTTTTATCCTTTTTGGTGGTTTGTCTCGATACAAAAATTCTTTGTTCCTGCTCGGTTTGCTGCTGGTAGCATCTGCAGTTGGGCACGTCGCATGGATGTGGTGGGATGATGAGTTGCTCAAGTCCTTGGCTGCGCCCATTCCGCATCTTGAAAACGGGTTACCTGTCTTTGCCGTCCAGCTATTGAAAGAAGGACTTGGTGATATCCGCTGGGATGTTATTCTGGCCAACAATCTCTATATTGGTGCGTTGGCGATGTTCATGGTGTTATCAACCATGTACCGGGTAACTCGTCTCGAACTTTTGCAGGGACGTGAGTCAGATCTCAATCGTGAGTATCGAGTTCTTGGTCTTACCAACATCCTTTCCGGATTGTGTGGCGGCACACCTGTCGTCATTTCCTATGGTCGTAGTGCTGGCAACCATGCCACTGGTGGACGTGGCCCTGTTGCGGGCGTTGTCGCTGGTTTAGTGTGTGGTGCTGGACTGTTTTTTATTAATCACATCATTTTTCTTGTCCCCCGATTTGTACCTGAGGGGTTGTTAATCTTTTCCGGCTTGGCCTTCATAGCCAGTTGGATGTTCCGCACTCGTACAGCATTCACTCGTCGTGACGATCTCTGGATGCTTTGGATTACGTTCTTTATGAGCATCGGCTTCGGACTTTTGGTTGGAGTGGGATTTGGCGTTGCCCTCGCGCTCATGGTCACCGTGGCGCGCAGTAGTAAGGGCGGCTCAGTTCGCAACGTTCTTTCTGGAGCAAATCATCGCAGTAATGTTGATCGAGCTCCGGCACAGTTGCGTACTTTGAAAGAGTATGGGGATCACATTCTCATTCTTCGTTTGCAGGGTTTTCTTTTTCTTGGCTCAATGAGCAGCCTCCTCAAGAAGATTCAGGATCGATTGGAAGCGCGAAACATGCTTTCAGTTGAGTACCTTATTCTCGATTTTAAGATGGTTACAGGGCTGGCGTCTGCTGCTGGAGTCGGATTCGATAAATTGCGGAAGCTTACAGAGGAACATGAGGTTCAGGTCATTATCACCAGTGCTCCTTTGGAGTTGGAAGAACATCTCGAGGAGAGTGGATACTTGGGCGCTGAGGCAGGAGCCTTCAAGGTCTTTTTCAATTTGGATTACGCCATGGAGTGGTGCGAGAACCATGTACTTGACTCCGAGAATATGTTGGAAATGAAGCAGATGACTCTTGCCGAGTTACTCGCGCCGGTGTTCCCGGAACCCAAATATATCCCCGCACTGATGAAGGTCATGAAGCGTGTGGATGTCAAGAAGGGTGAGGCGGTATTTCGGCAGGGAGATAGCTCTGATTCCATGTATTTTGTGGAGTCTGGTAAGCTAGATGTCGAGCTTGAGCTGGAAGGCGGTAAGCTGCTTCGTCTCAAGAAGGTGGGGCCTGGTGCTGTGTTCGGTGAAATGGGTATTTACACGCTGGCTCCCCGGTCTGCTACGATTAGAGCCGCTGAGAAGTGTGTGCTCTACATGATGACCACAAACAAGTTGAACGCTGTAGAAAAGCGCGCTCCGATGCTGGTGACAACTATCCACCGTTTTATGATCAATATGTTGGCTGACAGATTGAATGATGCCAACTTCAAGGTTCGCGATTTGATGGATTAAAGAAAAAGAGGAAGCTGGTCAGGCTTCCTCTTTTATTACTTCTTCAGTTCCTTTTTTACATACTCTTCTAGGGCTTCTTTCCAGTGTCTTGGCGTTTCGCCTGTAGCCTGAGTAAAGCGTCCGAGATCCAGAACAGAGTATCTGGGGCGAGTCGCTTTGGTTGGGTATGCGCTGGATGGAACGGGTTGCACATCACAGTCAATATTTGTCAAGGCGACTGCTGCGGAAGCAAGGCCATACCATGTGGTGTCGCCAGAGTTGGCGAGGTGATAAATGCCTGTTGCGTCATGCTCCAGTAATTTGACCGTATTGGTTGCCACATCTGGAGCGTAGGAGGGTGAACCTGTCTGATCGTCGACGACACTGAGGGTGTCACGCTCCTCAGCCAAGGAGAGAATCTTCTCCACGAAATTGATTTTCCCCGGACCGAAAAGCCATGAGATGCGAATGATCAAAGTCTTTTCGTAACCCAGAGCTAAAAGGTTTCGTTCCCCTTCAGCTTTGCTGATGCCGTAAACGCTAAAAGCGCCAGTTTCATCATATACCGTGTAGGGTGTCTCAGAGTCGCCTTTGAAGACGAAATCCGTACTGTAGTGGACAAAGGGAATACCTCTTCGAATGGCCTCGGCTGCCAGCAATTGCGGAGCAGTCGCATTGAGGGCAAACGCGGCCTCTTCTTCGTCTTCCGCCAAGTCCACGGCTGTGTATGCAACCGCATTGATAATGAGGTCCGGATCACGTCTGTTGAGCAGCTTTTCCACCTCAACAGGCTCAAGAAGATCACAGTCTTTGCTGGAAAGCGGATAGACTTTGGCTCCTGTGCTGGTCAGGGCTTTGGTTAAGGACTGGCCAAGCAGGCCTGTCTTGCCTCCGAAGATGACTACTCGCTTGCCTTGAAGGTCCATTAGGAACGCTCCTCGTACCAGGTATCCATGAAATTGCGGTATTCACCACTTTGGACTTGTTCCAGCCAAGTGGCGTTGGTTTTGTACCATTCGATGGTCTTCTTGAGTCCTTCTTCGAAATTCACCGTAGGAGCAAAGCCAAGTTCGTCGGCGGCAAGAGTGAAGTCCATGGCGTAACGCTTGTCATGGCCGGGGCGGTCTTTGACGTAGGTAATGAGAGATTCAGGTTTGCCCACAACGGAGAGGAGGGTTTTGACCACATTGATGTTTGTCTCTTCCGCGTCTCCACCAAAGTTGTATGCTTGGCCCTCTCGGCCTTTGAGCAGAGTCAATTCAACTCCAAGGCAGTGGTCGTCCACGTAAATCCAGTCACGAACATTGAGGCCGTCGCCATATACAGGCAGGGGCTTGTCAGCCAAGGCATTCATGTACATCAGCGGAATGAGTTTCTCTGGGAACTGGTATGGACCGTAGTTGTTGGAACAGCGAGTAACGAGCACTGGGAAACCGTATGTCTCGAAATACGCTCGTGCCATCATGTCTGCACCTGCCTTGCTGGCAGAGTAGGGGGAGTTCGGTGCAAGCGGAGTGGTCTCTTCAAATTTGCCTTCGTCGCCGAGAGTGCCATACACCTCATCCGTTGAGATGTGTACGAAGCGATCAATCTTGCGTTGGCGGGCACATTCCAACAGGTTCTGCGCTCCCTGCACATTGGTGACGACGAACGGAGAAGGATCATTGATGGAGCGGTCTACATGGGATTCCGCCGCAAAGTTGATCACGGCGTCCACTTTGTTGCCGTCGAGCAGATCCATGATCAGGTCGCGGTCACAAATGTCGCCCTGAACGAAGTCGTAGCGGTTTTCGTTTTCTTCCAGGTCCAACAGATTCAGTCGGTTGCCTGCATAGGTGAGCTTGTCCAGATTGGTGATGGACCAGTCCGGATGCTTCGCGAGCATAAGGCGGATGAAGTTGGTGCCGATGAAGCCGCAGCCGCCGGTAACAAGTAATTTCATATGGTTATGTGAGTGTTTTGGTTATCGTATTGTGGGCATTTTTTCGCCAGCGCAACAATACAGTTCGCAGCAGAAAAAAACAAGCTGCAGTCAGCTAATCTACGATTAAATCAGTCTGGCGAAGGGCTTCGAAAAGAAGAATACCTGTGGCAGTGGAGAGGTTGAGGCTTCTTACTTCGCCCCAAATGGGAATACGTACCCCAACAGGGTATTGCTCCATCATCTCTGCTGGCAGTCCCCGAGTCTCAGGGCCCATTACGATTGCATCGTCAGGATGAAACTCAAATCGATGATGTGGGGTAGCGGCCTTGGTGCTGGCCATAACCATACGTGGTGGATTTACGGTATTCACGAAGTGATCGAAATCAGGATGCACTGTCACATCAACATGAGGCCAATAGTCAAGCCCTGCACGTTTGAGGTGTTTGTTATCGATCTTGAAACCTAGCGGTTCTATGAGATGAAGCGGGGTCTTTGTGGCAGCACACAGACGAGCAATATTGCCGGTGTTAGGGGGAATCTCCGGCTCAAAAAGTACGATGCGCATTATACGTCCAGTTTGATGGTAGCCTTGCCCGGAGAGTATCCTTTCAAGGTGCGAATCATCTCGCGGATAGCGGCAGATACAATGTCTTCCACAAAAGGTTTCATGCCCAATGGAGCACCATTGATGTCCACAGAAATGGAATTTTTGAGGGCTAAACATGCGTCAGGGGTGACGAGCCCTTTCACGATATCGACTGCCAGACCTTTACAGTCCGGTCGTCCGCAGGTCTCACAGTCCATTCCGGGGAGAAAGAATCCCTTTTCAAGCACCGTTTCCGCTAACTCCTTGATGGAATTATGGGCCTGAATCCCATCAATGGTCTCGTCTCCGTAGGTCGCAATGGCCAACTCGGGAGATAGCCAGTCTGTGCCATCGGAGAGGTCTCCATACAGGCAAAGAATGCGTGGGAGGTAGCCCAGAGATTTACCGCCTTCAACGATCAGAACATCAGCGGTAAGAAGAGGAAGGATATCTGGGAGAAAGCGTTTATCTGTCCAATGGACAAAAGTTTCGCTTGGGCCTAAGCCTGCCACCGTGTCGCAGGTTTTAGCGTATTGAGCGGTGTCAGTGTCCTGTTTCCAGTCCATACCGTGATGGCTGAACTTGGCTGCTGCCACGGTCAGGCCCATTTCTTTAAACTGCTTTGCGAGCTGCAGACCAAGGGTTGTCTTGCCCGAATTTTTGGGGCCGACGATGGATACTGCCTTCATGGTTCTCTCCAGTCTGTCCTAATTAATATCGGTGATTTTGCCGTCTTCCAAATGAATGGTCTTATCGCTTACTTCTGCCAGCCATGGCAGGTCGTGACTGGCGATGACCAAGGTGGTGCCGTTTTTGTCACGTGCGCTGAGTGCTGCTTGGCGAATTAAGGCCGAACTCTTGACGTCAAGGCTGGCTGTGGGTTCGTCCATTAGTAACACGCGTGGCTTGAGCACCAGTCGAGCGGCGAGTGCCACGCGTTGTGCTTCGCCACCGGAAAGTTCATACCACTGTCTGTCAGCAAATTTTTCAGGTTCCAAGCCCACCATGATCAGCGCGTTATGGACTTTTGTCGTCTTGTCCGATTTTCCACGCACTTTGAGTCCGTATGCCACATTGGCGTGGACAGTTCGCTTGAGCAGGTAGGGCTCCTGTACCATCAGTGTGACTTGTCTATGGACTGCGCCGAGCTTGATGGATGTTTTGGCTCCCATGAATTTTATGGTTCCATGGGAAGGGGCATCCAAAAAAGCAAGCATGCGTAGCAGGGTGGATTTGCCTGAACCATTGGGGCCGGCCAAACCGATGATGCTCCCAGGTTCAATGTCCAACTTGTCGATGGAAAGGGCGGTGCGTCCAGCGTACTCCTGTCGGATGTTATTGAGAGATATAATTGGAGTCGCCATTTAATGCACTGCCTTCTTCTTGAGTCCAGAAGTAAAAATGTTTACCAGCAGTGCCACTGTGAGGAGTACCATGCCGAGCGCAATGCCTACGGCAAACTCGCCTTTACCTGTTTCCAGAGCGATGGCTGTGGTGATGGTACGGGTGTGCCACTTGATGTTGCCGCCCACCATCATAGAGATACCGACCTCAGATACGATGCGTCCGTAAGCGGCCATGGCGGCAAGCATGATGGAGAAACGGGCCTCCATGACCGTGGCCCAAAGAATCTGCCTTGGGTTGGCACCCAGTGTCGTGAGGGTCATGGGAAGGCGTTTGTCCAGACCTTCCACTGCATTGGCTGTCATCGCTATGATGATGGGCAGCCCGAGCAACGTCTGCCCCATGGCCATACCGGGAAGGGTGAATAAGAGGCCTGTACTGCCAAGTGGTCCATTTCGAGTGAGGAACGCATAGACGAGAAGACCGATAACAACTGTAGGGAAAGAGAGCAGGGTGTCCACGATGGTTCGGACAACCTTTTTACCGGGAAAATTTTTATGACCGAGGAGAAAGCCGAGGGGGATGCCGGTGGCGAGGCTGCATACCATTGAGATGGTGGAAGCCGCTACTGTCGCCCAAATCGCGGAGTAAGTTTCGGCGTTGCCTGTGAAGAGGAGAACGAATCCCTGTATGAAGCCTTGAATCAGATAATCCATTTGTAATCCTTAATCCGGGGGGGACTTGGCGTCCCCCCGGCAAGACTCATACTCGGATTACTTAGCGTTGGGAATGAAAAGCTTCATACCCAAGAGCTTGAATTCGCCGATTGCCTTCTGGGTGGCGGGAGATGCCATCCATGCGATGAACTGCTTGGCCATTTCGTACTGAGCGTCCTTGCAGTGCTTGGGGTTAACAGCCAGGCCGGAGTACTGGTTGAACAGCACCTTGTCGCCTTCCACGAGCACCTTCAGAGGCGGGTTGCCGCCGTTGGTGTGGGAATACTTGATGTAGGTGCCACGGTCAGTCATGGTGTAGCCCTGCTTTTCATTGGCGATGTTGATGGTCGGGAGCATGCCCTGACCGGTCTGAACGTACCAGTCCTGCTTTTCGGGAACTGCCATGCCAGCAGACTTCCACAGGGAAATTTCTTTCTTGTTGGTACCGGAGTTGTCGCCGCGGCTGGTGAAGGGAGCTTTCTTGGCAGCAATAGCCTTCAGAGCGTCGGTAACGGACATGCCTTTGACGCCTGCAGGGTCGGATGCGGGACCGATGATAACGAAGTCGTTGTACATCAGCTCTTTGCGGTCAACCAGAACGCCTTTGTCCATGTACTTCTTTTCAGCGCCGGGAGCGTGAACCAGAACGACATCGACGTCGCAGTTTTCGGCCATTTTGAGAGCTTTACCGGTACCGACAGCAACGAACTTGATCTCAACGCCAGTGTCTTTTTTATACTGAGGAACGATGAGTTCATCCAGAAGACCAGTGTTAGCGGTGGAAGTGGTGGTTGCCATCATCAGGGTTTTGCCTGCCATTGCGGGCACGGCCAGCGCCACGGTGAGGACGAGAGCCAGAGCAACAGAGTAGAAGCGTTTCATTCCAAATCTCCTCAAGGGGTTGTAGTTTGCAGGTTTACACAATAATTATTCCGTATCGTCACGATAGAATTCGCCGGATTTAACGGTATCCATTTCGAGTACTTCGGATGCCCGTTTTGTGGCGTAATCCTCTACATCAACATAGAATTGCAGGAATTTTTCCATCAGCTCTTTGCCGAAAGGCGACAAATTGAATCGTTGGCCTTTGCCCTTTGTCTTCTCAACTAGCGGGCGGCCGATTCTTTCCTCGGCATTCTTGAGTTTGCCCCATGCACGTCTGTAAGACATACCCAGTTCTTCGGCGGCTTTTCGTAAAGAGCCAAGTTTTTCGATGTGTTGTAGCAGCAGGGTGCTCCCGATGCCTATGTAGATTTCATTTTCCTGTTCGATCCAGACCCGAAGGCGAAGCGTGGCTTTGTCTCTTTGTTTCATGGCGCTCTGTTTGTTCGCAGTAAAAGACTTCTTCGTATTATCCTCTAGTCGGTAAATACGAATATATGCAGCAGCCGCCGTATTAAGTCAACAGAAGCACAATACTCTTAGTCTGACACCAAAAAGTGAATGGCGAACTATAGGGTGATTTTTTCAAACGTCAATGATTTGAGATCTATCACCATAATGGTACCAGCAAGGGGGGATTTTGAGCCGGTGAGGAGGCGTACTGTTTCGGCAGCCATGAGAGAAGCCATGAAAGTGACGGAGGGGGCAGGGCATCCAAGTTTTTCCTCGGCGCCGTTGTCGTCGCCCATGATGTTTGCAGGACCGACCTGTCCGGGCAGCACCACGCCAACATATCCAGTCCAACCTGCCAGCGCCCCGGTAACCAGTGGGATGTTCTTTTGGGCTGCTGCCTGTTGCAGGGCGAGGCGCATTTCGAGGCCGCCCAGTGCGTCAATAGCAACGTCGGCACCTTCAAGAAAATCAGGTAAGTTGTCTTTTGTCAGGAAACTGTTGTGTCCTTCAAAAGTTGTGGAAGAATTGAGACTTGCTGCGCGTTTGGCCGCTGCTTCGGCTTTGGGAATACCAATCGCGTCAGGCATGGAAAGCAACTGCCTATTGAGATTACTTTCTTCGAAAGTGTCACCATCTGCGCCACGGATATACCCGACACCTGTGCGGAGGAACATTTCGAGTAAGTTCCCTCCGAGCCCTCCTAAGCCAACCTGTGCAATGCGCGATTCAAGCAACTGAATCTGATCAGTGGCCGTTATGGAATCCATGTTGCGGAGATATCTTGTGGGAATGATGTCTCGTTTGAGCGCTTCGGCTTCGACCGTGTGGCCGGGCATGTTCAACTGTTGTGCTATTTCATCAACTGCACAAACAGATACGATATCGCCTGTTCCACCTTTGGGGAGGTCGATATTGACTGCCTGTTGACGAAGAAGGTCACCAAGTGACGCCATAAAGCTTAGCCTCCGCCCACCGGCGGGAACAGGCCGACGCGATCGCCGTCCTTAATCTCTGCGTCGTGGTCAGATCGAAGGGAGTTGATAAACATGAGGGTTACGTCCTTTTCAGGTACACCCAGCTTTTCGATCAGAGAGCGAATGGTCTCACCTGCATCGATGGGGTAGTCCTCATGATTTTCCGGAAGATACTTGGCCAGTGTGGCAAACATTTTGATTTCGATACCCATGCAGTGAATCTATTCATTTGATCGCAAGGGGTCAATGCGATGATAAAAAAATGTGAACAAAAAAAGGCCGGAGAAATATCTCCGGCCTTTGATTTCGTCGTTGTGATTCGGCTGTTAGGCCTTGGCACCCTGAAGTTCATCTTCGTTGATGTCCCAGGTGACGTTGTGAGGCGGCAGGGGCTCGGTTTCGAAGAAACGAGGCAGCTTGTCGTCCATCTTGGTGAAGCCGGCACGTTCGTTGAATTCCTGCTCGTCCTTCATGGCGTTGGCGCCGAGAGCAACCAGATCGTCAACGGAGAAGTCATTGCCGGTCCAGGACTGCACGAGGTCGGCCATGACCTGTACACCGTTTTCGGAGTCGAGGACTGCGAACGCGACGAACAGGCAGAAGCCCATGGAGTCGATGGCTGCGGTAGCAACCTGCAGGTTCTTGGAGAGCTCTACGTTACCCTCTTTCTTGTGACCATCAACAGTGCCGCCGACGCCGAGGACGTTAGCGGTGACGCCGTAACCGGCGGTGTGGTCAGCGCCCATTGCGGAGGTGGCGTAGGTAACGCCAACACCCTTAACAGCGCGCGGGTCGTATGCGGGCATGGACTGGTTCTTCACGATGGGAAGACGATCCACGCCGAAAGCGTTACCAGCGAAGCCAACGCCGTTACCAATGATCATGCCCATGGGATCGCCAGTGCCGACCTTCTTGAGCAGTTCAATGGCAGCTTTGCCGTCACCCCAAGGGATGATGCCGCCATCCATGGCAATGGCGATGGTGTTACCGATTTCGATGGTGTCCATACCCTTTTCGTCACAGAGGCGGTCAAGGGTAGCGATGTCGTCCATGTCTTTGATCATGGCGTTGGCGCCGAATGCCCAAACAGTTTCGTACTCGAAACCAGAGGTCAGGTATTCGCCCTTGTCGTCATTGTACTGCTGGGAGCACTGCATGACGCAACCGACATGACAACCTTCGGTGGTCTTGCCTTTGCGGGATTCGATGATCTCAGCGATCTTTTCGCCGGAGATCTCAGCGGAGTGATCAACCTGACCGTAACGGAAGTTCTTGGTGGGCAGTGCACCAGCTTCGTTGATGACGTTGACCAGAACGGAGGTACCGAATGCGGGCAGACCTTCGGATGTGACCGGGTGGCCCTGAAGAATCTCGACCCAGGTCTTACGGGAAGCCTTGAAGGAGTCTGCGTCGGCCGGGGTGACTTTGTTATTCACAGCGGGATCGAGGATGATGGCCTTGATCTTTTTGGAACCCATGACAGCACCGGTACCGCCGCGACCCGCGGAACGAGCAGGGCGCTTGTAGGGGTCGGTGAACTGGATGGTAGCAGTCTGGCGTACGGTTTCACCGGCGGGGCCGATCATGGCTGCAACCAGTTTGTCGCCGTATTCTTCGAGCAGTTTGTCGTGGGCGGGGTAGTTGTCCATGCCAACGATGTCAGTGGCATCTTTGAACTCGACCTTGTTTTCAGAAATAACGATGGTGGAAAAAGGAGCCTGCTCTGCGGGCTTGTCTTCCAGGATGATGGCGAGAAGGCCCATCTTGGGCATCTTGTGGGCGAACAGGCCGCCGGAGTTGGATTCTTTGATGCCGCCGGTGAGCGGAGATTTGGTTCCAACGGACACACGACCGGAGTTTGCAGCGGTGGAGCCGCCCAGCAGACCGGTTGCGATAACAAGTTTGTTCTCTGCGCTCAGAGGATGACAGTCGGCTGGAACTTCCTTGTTGATCACGCGGGAGGTCAAAGCGCGACCGCCAAGATTGACATACGGGCCTACTTCCTCAAAGGAATACGATTTGGTGCGGGTGTTGATTCTAAGAATTCTTGCCATAACAATCCTCAACTTGGTTTTGGTTACAGGCACTTGCGAACAGATGCCTGTTAATTCATCTCTTGAAACAGAAACTATATACATGACGTGAAGAAATTTTGTCAAAGAAAACAATGGACTATGCTTAGGTAGGCATAATGATACTTGGGGTTATTTGTGGTATGTGAAATCCAGCAAGGAGCAAAAAATGAATAATGTCGAATGTCTGGATGTAGTGATGAGTGCAGATGCGCTTCCTGCTTGGAAATTCATACTGCAGAAGGGGTTTTTTCTACGAGGCCCTTCCGGTTTGACGGTTCGGGAATTCATAATGTCGAAACTCGGGTATGATTTTGATTTCATCGATGAGGATGTGCGAACCATTTTTCGCAATAATAGTCCGGTAGATGGAATTGATGAGGTTCATGTCCAGGAAGGTGACAAGCTCGCGCTTGGAGGGGCAATGCCTGGTTTGGTGGGCATTGTTATGGGACGCGACAATCCCTACAAGTCGTTTCGAAAAGACATTTCATGTCATGACGATGATGCTGACACTGCTTCAGAACAGAGTATTCGCGTGTTTATGAAGATATTCAGTACACTGGTCACCAAGACTGGAACAGATATCCTGGCCCGCGGCATTGAGATCAGTCATGCCGAGCTGGGAGAGTTGATTCAAAAGAATAAAGCCCATCTCTTGTCAGGAGACGGGCTAAGTAAACTTGATAATGATCCAGAGAGTTTTATCAGGGTCAAAGTCGCTTTTGCCTAATTCCCGCAGTTGGCTGCAGATTGATACGATTCCAGTTTTTGAATCTGTCTTTTGTATTTCATCTGAGCAATTAAATCTTCAAAGTTGTATTGTACTCGATTGTCGTAAAGGGCTGTGCGAATTCTTTTACACAATACCATTTTTTCTTCAGCAGGTATTCCTGTCAGGGCTGGACCATATTCAGTTTCAGCCTCTTTGAATGCCTTTTCGGCAATGCGAAATTCGGAATCGGCCATTCTACGCATTCGCAATATGTCGCTTTGAGCGAAAGCGTTTGCAGCAAAGCAAAACACTAGTGAAATGCAGGCAAAGAGTAATGCTTTTTTCATGAAGAACTCCGTTTGTTTTTGCTTTTCATATCATGGGCTAAATTTTCTCGAAAGCACTCAATCCGTTTCTTACAAAAGAAAACCGGCAGCCAGATAACTGACTGCCGGTTTTGTATGCATAGTGGTGGGCGATACGGGATTTGAACCTGTGACTTCCACCGTGTGAAGATGGCACTCTGACCAACTGAGTTAATCGCCCACTTAGGTCTCCTGAAGTGACTTACGCCGCGACAGGAGATTTCATATATATGTAACGTTTTTGGTTTGCAAGTCTTTTTTTAGGGAGTCTTGACGCATTCGTTGGCGGTACACTCCTGTCCTTCTTGAAGATCTCGGTTGTAACAGGTGAGTCCACAGCGCAGGCAGCGACAGGTTTCTTCTTTGGTTTCCTTTTCTGTGAGAGTGCCTTCCACTTCCTTGAATGTGCAGGTCCGCTCGTCGCATTCAACAAGGTGCGGCATTTTGGGTTTAGAACGAATTCCAACGTCCGGGACATCTGTAAAGATGGTGTAGGGAATCATTTCCCTCTGGAGTTTGCTGGAGTAGTGAGGTGCGCCGTCTGTCAGGTACTGGTGGATTGAGCGAGCGGCTTTGCGGCCTTCGCCAAGAGCGGTAATGACCAGCGCTGGGCCGGTGTGCATGTCGCCACCGGTAAAAACATCGGGCAGAGCGGTTTGCAGAGTGTCCGGATGTGCTGCCAAAGTGCGCCAGCGGGTTTCTTCAAGATCACATGCGCCATTGTCATCATAAAGGCAGCTCAGCTCCGGCTTCTGACCGATGGCTGTGTATACCGTGTCACACTCGATGAGAGATTCCGATCCTTCAATGGGGACAGGACGACGACGTCCGGATTCGTCTGGTTCACCTAATTCCATTTTGATGTATTCGACGTGAGTCACTCGGCCATTATCGTCACTTATTATCCGGTTGGGTGCGGCCAGGAATAGGTAGTTGACGTTTTCTTCTTCAGCACCAACGATTTCTTCGATGTTGGCGGGCATTTCGTCGCGAGTGCGGCGGTACATCATGGTTACATGGGCACCAAATCGTACGCCGGAGCGCGCCGTATCAATGGCAGTGTTGCCGCCGCCGATGACAACGGCTTTCTTGCCAATACCTGTTTCCACTCCAAGTCCTACTTTGGTCAGGAACTCTGTACCAGTCTCCACGCCTTTTGCGTCTTCCCCTTCAATACGCAAGGTCATATTCATCCATGCACCAATGCCAAGGAACATCGCCTCGTAGCCTTCTTCTCGAAGACTGCTGAGGTTGAAGTCCTTACCGAAAAACTGATTGCATTTAACGTCGATACCGAGATCAAGAATGCCTTGAATTTCCCAGTCCAGAATATCTTTGGGCAGGCGATATTCGGGGATACCGTATCGGAGTTGTCCGCCCAGTTTGGGCATGGATTCAAAAATGGTGGGATGGTGTCCCAGACGGCGCAGGAAATAGGCACAGGAAATACCAGCAGGGCCACCGCCTACGATGGCGATGCGACGTCCTGTGTCAGGGGCGCAGGGAATGGGTAAGCGAGTACCTGAATTCATTTCCTGGTCTGCCACGAATCGTTTGATCATGTTGATACCGATGGGCTCGTCTACATGTCCGCGGCGACATTGGGTTTCACAGGGGTGTGGGCAGACGCGGCCAATAGAAAGAGGCATGGGGATGCGTTCGCGAATAGTCTCCAGCGCTCCTGCATAATCTCCACGAGATGCTTGTTCAATATAGCGTGGAATATTGATCTGGCCGGGGCAGCGCTGACGGCATGGGGCGAGGCAGTCTGTCTCGAGGTTGAGATGAGTAATGCGGGCAGACATTCCCCAGATAGTGATGACACCACGTGGGCAAACCTGGGCGCAACCACCGCAAGCTGTGCAGAGAATGGGGTCAACAACAGGGTAGCCGTCGGGGCCCATTTCAATGGCGCCGAATTGGCAGGCTGTGACGCAAGTCCCATAACCGAGGCAACCTTCGGGACACATTTTGTTACCGCTGTATAGCATGTGCTGGGCACGACAATCGGGAACACCCTTGTAGTCGTATGTCTCTTCTGCGCGGGTACCGCCAGTGCAATCGACAAAGGCGATTTGTTTTTCCATGGATGAGAATTCAAGTCCCATGATTTCCGCAACATTGGTTGCGACTTCGTCGCCGCCGATGACACAAACTGTGGCTCCTGCTTTACCTTCCACTACGCCTTGAGCCGCACCTGCGCAGCCGGGATATCCACAACCGCCGCAGTTTGCTCCAGCCAAGACTGCCTCAACCTGGGCGATTCGTGGATCTTCATAGACATAGAGAAGCTTTGAAGCCACAGCCAGAATGACTGCTGCCGTAAAGCCAATGCCGAGGAGGACGAGAACGGATGATGTGATCATTCATATACTCCTATGAGGCCATGCCTTTGAAGGCGAAGAAAGCAAGGGACATGAGTCCGGCCATGATCAGGGCAATGGGAGTTCCCTTGAGACTGACTGGTACGCGTGCCAAGTCTAGTCGTTCGCGAATACCTGCCAGTACAACCAGCGCGAGCATGAAACCAGCACCAGAGGCAATGGAAAAGATGACGGTTTCCAACAAAGTGTATTCTTCGCGCTGACATATGATGGCAATACCCAGCACCGCACAGTTGGTGGTGATCAGAGGTAGAAATATGCCAAGGGATTTGTAGAGTGGCGGGATAACCTTTTTCAGAAACATCTCTACGAACTGCACCAGCGCTGCGATAACCAGAATGAAGCAAATGGTCTGGAGATAGGCGAGGTCATTAGGGCCAAGGAGATATTTCTGAACGCACCATGTAATTGAGGCGGCCATGGTTGCAACAAAGACGACGGCCAATCCCATGCCGATCGCGACACCTGAATCTTTGGAGGTTCCGATGAAAGGACAGTTGCCGAGATATTGCGCCAATACGATGTTATTGACGAAGATGGCGGCGATGACGAGTACGAAGTAATCCATGCTGTCTCCTTACACCGTGGGCTTTTGGGCACACATGCCGCAAGTCTTGCAGTCGTGAACCGGGCCTTCTATTGCATCAAGGCCGCGAGTTTTACGTTGCCAGTTGGTGAATGCGTTCATCCCCGCCAGCATCAGGCCGAGGCAGACGAATGCGCCGGGAGCTTCCACCATGAAGGTGAAGGGTTCAAACCAATCGCCAAAGAGGTGCATGCCGAACCAAGTGCCGTATCCGAAGATTTCCCGAATGGAGCCGAGAAGAGTCAGTGAGATGGTGAAGCCTATGCCCATGCCCAAACCGTCAGCAACTGCAAGGTAAACAGGGTTTTTGGATGCGAAGGCTTCGGCCCGACCAAGGATGATGCAGTTAACAACAATCAATGGAACAAAGATGCCGAGCTGTTGATAAAGCGGGTAGGCAAAGGCTTGCATCAGAAGTTCCACACATACTACGAGTGATGCGGCCACGACGATGAAGCAAGCGATACGGACTTTGCTTGGGATGAGTTTTCGCAGCATGGAGACCAGCATATTGGATAGGGCCAATACGAAAATAACAGCCATGCCCATACCGAAACCATTGTAGGCCGTCTTTGTTACTGCCAGCACTGGACAGAGTCCAAGTACGAGCTTGAACGGCGGCAGGTCTTTCCACAGGCCTTTGGAGAATTCCTTCCATAATCTACTCATATTAATCTCCTAGGAACCCCAGGCCGTGGGGAGCTTGTCCTTGAGTTGCTGAAAAATCTTGATGGCGTTGTTGACCGCAGTGACGGTTGCAACAGAAGTAATGGTGGCACCGGATATTGCCTGAATTTTGCCACCATCTTTTGTCAGGGCGATGTCGTTTGCAGGTTGATTGCGGAATTGATCGCGGTAGTCGGCTTCGCTGGCGCGGGCACCAAGCCCAGGTGTTTCTTTCATGGTGGTGATGCCTATGCCTTCCACTTTGGAGCCGTCTACCGATAGTCCAATCATCACGCCGACGGGACCGCCATAGCCACCACTGAACTGTTCAAAGGCGACACCAGTAAGTTTGCCGTCCTTTAATGCCGGAAAGACTGTAATGGGACCATCGGCCGTATCAAACGTCTTACGATCTTTAACCGGGTTGTTGTTATAGTCCGTAAAGACTTGCGCCAAGGCAGGGCCTTGAACATAGGTCAGAACCTGTTCTTCGATGCGGTTCTTCGTGGCTTCACGAAC
Source organism: Pseudodesulfovibrio sp. zrk46 (assembly GCF_012516435.1). NCBI lineage: Bacteria > Pseudomonadati > Thermodesulfobacteriota > Desulfovibrionia > Desulfovibrionales > Desulfovibrionaceae > Pseudodesulfovibrio > Pseudodesulfovibrio sp. zrk46. The sequence continues at coordinate 3,721,131 of NZ_CP051216.1, read as the reverse complement.
TGTAGCCAGTGTCAATCCGGATATGCCGCAGATAAGCGACAGTACGAGGACCATTTTCAGCATATCTCGCATATCTTAATCCTCGTTTTCGTTTGTGAGATGGTAAGGGCCACCAAACGGTTTTGGTCGGATGCGATCCAGAAGAGGGGTGAAGAGATTCGCCAGTAGAATGGCGAAGGGAACACCGTCTGGGTAAATGCCATAAACACGTATTATGATGACCATAGTTCCAGCCATGAGGCCGTATAGCAGACGGGGAATTTTGCCTATGGGGGATGAGGCCGGATCGGTGGCCAGGAAGATTGCACCGAAGATGGTACCGCCTGACAATAAGTGGAACAGTGGCGGAGCATATCCGGTCGAATCAATTAGTTGATAGATGTAGGCTGTTCCCAGCACCCCTGCAACAAAGGCTGTAGGGATCTCCCAAGTGATGTGTTTCCTGACAAGGAGGAATACGCCTCCAGCCAGTAAAGCTGCAATCTGAACTTCGCCTAATCCGCCGAGTTGTTTGCCAAGGATAAGGGAAGTTGTATCCAGTGATTGTATTGATTCGACGCCGAAGAATTTGAGCTGTTGGAGCGGAGCAGGCAGTTCGGACATGAGCATGGTTGCATTGGTGTCCATGAAATCGCCCCAGGAAATTCGACAGATGGCCCATCCTACAAGCGGAGATGCAAGCGGGTTGCCGCCCAAGCCTCCAAAGATCATCTTACCTACAACGATGGAAGAAGTTGCACCAATTGCCACTAGCCACCATGGAGCTGAGGCTGGCAAGAGGAAGGCAAAGAGCAGCCCAGTATGGATAGCACTTAGATCATCAATGGATAGTTCTCGTTTGGTTATGTGATTGCAAATGGCCTCACTGAGAATTGCCACGGCGCAGGAGAGAGCCATTACCCGGATGGCGCCCATGCCAAAGGCGACAATGGCCATAGCTATCGCTGGGAACAATGCCAGAATGGTTTCCATCATGTAGCCTTTGATGGTCCGACCACAGTGAACGTGTGGCGCGACAGCTACGGTGAGTATAGGCTGGATCGGTTTGGTGATCATCGTTCACCTCCGTGTGCCTCTTTGGTTTCGTGAGAGATAGCTTCGTCTGTCTGATTGGGGAGTCTTAGAAGTGCCAGCTCATACTTTGCATGCCGGATATATTGAAGCAGGGGGCGTTGGGCCTTGCACCAATATCCGCAAATGCCGCATTCAATACATGAATGAATGTGGAAATCCTCCGCACGATCGTATTGTTTGAATTCGGAACAACGGCTGAGCATGCCAGGCATTATCCGGGCAGGGCAGTGACGTTCGCATTCTCCGCATCCCAGGCAGAAGTTATCCGTGGGATTCAACCCTTCCCCGTTTCGAATCAACATCAGCCCAGTAGTGTCTTTGTCGACGCCTTGCTGAAGGTTGAGAGCAGGCATGCCCCGCATAAGGCCACCGAGTATGACGCGGTCGCCCGGCTGAACAGCTGCACCGGCTTCCTGTGTTAGCCACCCAACGGGGGTGCCAATCTTTATGAGATGATTCTGACTTCCGATGGTCATGACAGTTTCTGTCAAGGGACGCCCGGTTTCAACAACTTTGCCGATGAAAAAGAGATCTCGCACTGACAAGAGCACTGCTTCCGCAGGTTTGGTCCCGAGTAGAACTTCTTGGCCCGTTACGGCTCTAATAACCATTGGATCGAGGCCGTTCGGGTATGTTGGAGATACATGGGTGACGGTGCAATTGGGGAATGCATTGGCGCGGTTTCCCTTTGCAGTTACCAAATACATCTTTGATGGCGTGACAATTCGTTTAACTGTCTCAAGTCCCAGTTCGACGGTTTTACGATAGTCTCGTAACAATGGTTCGTACATTGAAATGCCCGGCTCTGGAGGAACTGCATTGATGATTAAGGTCGTCGCACGGTAGAGGGAGCCTACATTTATTCCTTGTTCCCGAAGCCATTTGCGAACATTAACGTCTTCCATCGGAACTTTTTCCACTTGAGTGCGGTCTTCTCCAGTCACCTCAATAAGGATATGGTCGTCAGCAATCTCCTTAATCGTGCCCGATGAAGGCGCATGAACATCGCCCAAACCGGAGATGTTGGCCGTTGCGATTTTCGTCCCGGCTAACACCTGATCTCCTGGAGAAGGTAAAATCGTGTGCATGTGGATGGGAACTCTCAGTTCGGGAGGTTCATTCCCTTTGACGAGAGGACCGGTTTCGCCGGTGAGCAGGCTGAAGCTGAATGTAGTCATATCGTTCGGTCCCCTATTTCATATGACATTGGTAACAAGCGTCATCGCCAAATGGGCCACTGCCCTGTTCCTCGTGACATCCCATGCACTGGCCGTGGAAAGCTGCAGTTGTGTTGGGCACGAGTTGGTCCAGAGGTTGAGTATGGCAATCGGAGCATGCTTGTGGATTAGGATTCTCGTCCTTGGCCATCTGTCGAGTGTGACAGTTGGTGCACCCCTTAAGGCCGTCTTTGTACATATCGTCGTGGCAATCAGCGCAACGCGCATGGTTGGCTTCTCTCAGATTGGTCGGCACTTTCTCTGAGCCTTCCTGCTCATGGCAGTTGGAGCAAGCTTGTGGAGCAGGTTCCACAGAGGGATCGTGGTGACATGCTTCACAGTCGTCTTCCACATAATCTTCAGCGTGGTCCTGATGAGAAAATTTGTCGATGATTGCACCGGGGTGATGACAAGTCTTACAGTATTTGTCGTCTATCTCTTCCTGATGCCTTTCAACGAATGCCTCATCAAACTTCTTGGCATGACAGTCCGCACAGCGTGGCGGTTGTTGATCATTGCCGGAAGTATGATGGCAGTATGCGCAATTATTCTCTTCCAATTCAATGTGTGCTTTGTGCGTGAAAAGGACCTTGCCGCCCTTGTTCTCCAGCAGAGTGCGGACCGGTGGTCCGTCAGAATGGGCGGGGACGAGATATCCAATCAGTGCCGTGGCAAAGAGGATTCCGGTTAGTATGAAAATAGGCAGGTAACGTCTTTGCAATGAACAAACCTCGGATTTTTACGTAATGGGGTCTTATAGCTGAAAATGAGCCGTCAAGTCCACAACCAACTAAATTTTACGGAAAATGTGTTGGGTTCACCCAGATGAGCGTTTTGTTCCCATTCTGTAACGACTGCGTAACTTCGAATGAAGAAACGATCATTTGATCGTAACGCGACAGGCGTACAAATGAGCGCATTAAAAATTGAATTTTGTTAAACCATGAGGAGGTTTGCAATGCGTTTTTTTGGAAAGGATTACAAAGGGGCGTTGGCTCTTGTAATGAGTGTGTTTCTGATTGCGATGATGGGTATAGCCTTTGCTCCTGTCCAAGCTGAAGCCAAAGGCAATTACGCCAAGTACGTTTTTCTTTTTGTTGGTGATGGGATGGGATTGCCGCAGCGTGCCGCCACTGCTGCCTACACAGGCAAGCCGCTTGTTATCGACACGATGCCTGCTCAGGGTATCACCACTACTTTTGCCAATAATCGATTCATAACCGGTTCTGCCGCTTCCGCCACTTCTCTGGCCAGTGGTATCAAAACCAACATCAACTATATTGGTGTGGATGAGAACTTTAAGCCCGTTAAGACTCTTGCTGAGATGGCTCGCGAGCAGGGAAAGAAAGTTGGTATTGTTTCCAGTGTCTCCATCGATCACGCTACTCCTGCAGCTTTCTACGCCCACGTGAAGACTCGCAAGATGTACCATGAGATCGACCACGCTCTGGCTGAGTCTGGTTTCGATTATTTTGCTGGTGGTGGGCTCAAGGACCCTGCAGGTAAGAAGTCTAAGGCTCCCATGGGCGATGCCCTCAGCAAGCTTAAGTCCAATGGCTATAAGGTAGTGACCAATAAGAAGGACTTTCAGGCCATCAAGCCCGGCGACGGCAAAGTCATTGCTTGGAACGAATGGCTTCAGGACGGCAAGGCTCTGCCTTACGTCATGGATATGACCAAGAAAGACATCACGCTGCCTGAGTTTACCGCAAAGGGTATCGAGATGCTCGATAACTCCAAGGGTTTCTTCATGATGGTTGAAGGTGGCAAGATTGACTGGGCTTGTCATGCTAACGATGCCACCGCTTCCATCACCAACACCATTGCCTTTGACAATGCCGTCAAGGTTGCCATGAACTTCTACAATAAGCACCCGAAGGATACTTTGATTGTTGTTACTGGTGACCACGAATGTGGTGGTCTTACTCTTGGTTTTGCTGGTACCAAGTATGGTTCCCACTTCGATATTTTGGGTAAGCAGAAGGTCTCCTTTCAGAAGTTTACCGATGAAATCATGGTAGATTTCAAGCAGAAGAATGGTTCTTTTGCTGACATGCAGAAGATCATCACTGCTCAGTTCGGTCTTAAGTTCCAAGGCGATGCCAAAACCGACCCTCTGGTTCTGGCAGATTACCAGGTTGCCGAGCTGAAAGCTGCATTTGAGCGTTCCATGAAAGGCGATGAGAAAGCCAAGGGCGAAGCTTATCTGCTCTACGGAGAGTATGATCCCATGGCCGTATCTATTACACACGTGCTGAACCAGAAGGCCGGCCTCGGCTGGACCTCCTACAAGCACACTGGTGTGCCTGTTTCCACCTCCGCCATCGGTGTGGGGAGCGAAATGTTTAATGGTAGTTATGACAACACTGATATTGCCAAGAAGATTATGCAGGTGATGGGCCTTCCGGCCAAACCCCAGTATGTGGAATTCGGTAAATTCAAGGTCGCTTCCAATTAGTAGTAATCCATTAATGGGCGGATCGTGCAAGCGGTCCGCCTACATCTTTATTGAAGGGCGTATGTATTCTAGCAGCGGTAAACAAAGAGATTGGCTTCTTGTCCTGACTTTTTCTGTCCTGACAGTTTTCTTATATTTTCTGCCCACTGGGTTTGAGAAAAATAAGGATGACGATGCGGTGCGATGCAAAGCGCGTATCTTGACAGTGGATAACGCTAATATCCAGAATTTTGGGCTCATCCAGAAAGGGGAGCAGGAATTGGACCTGAAGATCCTTGACGGGAAGTTCAAGGGAGAACGTTTCGACGCTCATAACCAACTCATGGGACAGCTCGACCGGGACAAGTTGTTTAAAGAGGGGGATGCTGCCTACGTCATTCTTACGTTGGATGGTGATGGTCGTGTGATTTTCGTGAATCCGCAGGCGCACTATAGGCTTGGTCTGGAGATGATTCTGTTGGGTCTGTTTGCTGGCTTGTTGATTCTGTTTGGCGGCCGTACCGGCCTCAAGGCTTTGCTTTCTTTTGTGTTTACAGGAATGACTATCTGGAAAGTGTTGGTGCCGCTGTTACTGAAGGGCGTGCCTCCAGTGTGGCTCGCATTAGGCGTGGTGGCCGCGCTCAGTGCCGTTGTGATCTTTTTGGTCGCTGGCGTGAATCGAACCGGAGTTACAGCTTTTCTTGGCGCACTGCTTGGCGTGTTATCCAGTTGCGTGCTTGCAGTATACTTTACAAAGGCTTTTCACATTCATGGTGCAGTCATGCCCTTTGCAGAGACTCTTCTATACGTCGGGTACAATCACCTTGATCTGGCTCAGATATTTACTGCAGGAGTCTTCCTTGCGTCGTCTGGTGCGGTTATGGACTTGGCAATGGACGTAGCGGCAAGCATGCGTGAGGTCGTGGAAAAGAAGCCCGGCATTTCGCGTGTGGAAGCTGTCTGGTCTGGTATTCGTGTGGGACGCGCGGTCGTTGGCACCATGACCACTACGTTGTTATTGGCCTACTCTGGTGGGTACGTGACTTTGCTTATGTCTTTTATGGCTCAAGGGATTCCTCTCGGATCAACCTTCAATTTTATCTATGTGGCCGCAGAAGTGCTCAAAACCCTTGTTGGTAGCTTTGGGCTGGTGACCGTCGCTCCATTTACCGCTGTTGTGGGAGGATTGTTGCTGGTTAGGCCTGAAGAGAAAGTCTTTTCGGCACAAACCGCAGAACAGGTCTAGCTATTTATTGAAGACCACTTTGCTGATTACGGCCATTGCAAAGAAAGCTATACCTGCCCACCACAAGCCGATTGCGAGGTCTGTGGTGATGAGAACGTATGTGGCTTTTACAGCATAATCGATGGGCATTTCCTGGATGAGTGTTGCCAGATCAATGCCTAGTAGTGTGCTGGACACATCCATGAGTGAGAGATTTGTCCATGATGCTGTGACGCCCCAGACTAACCCCTGATAAATAAGCGTCAGCACGCATCCGACCCAGGCGATCATGCCCATGCCCCTTAAGAATTTGTGCATTGCGTCAACTCCGTGAAAGTTGTCATGGGGATCGTATATATAATAGCTCGAAAAATGACCATGGGATATCCTGAAGGAAATTGGGAGGTGTCCGTGATCGATCTGGCTGCCGGGGATAAAGTTCTCATAGAATTCTCGACGTTTGGCGACCGTTTTTTGAGCATCGTAACTGATGTGAAAAAGAACGGTCATCTCATGATCTATTCCCCGATTACTCCTCCGGTAGTGGAGCGCTTGCGTACAGATCGTAGCGTCTTGGTTCGGTTCGCATACGAAGGTTCTCTCCAAGGCTTCAAATCCCAAGTTTTGAGTGGCGGCCTTGAACCCAATTCTATTGTCGAAATAGCTGGCCCTGACGATACATTTGATGCTGAGGAGCGTTCTGAGCCACGATGCTCGTGCCGCTTTCCCGCCGTTGTTGTAGAAGGAGAGCGGGCTGCTGAGGCCGTTGTGGAGGATATGTCAGCTTCCTGTTCTCGAGTTCGCTTTCTAAATGGGGGACTTGCGCCATTTGTCCAAGAAACCGATAGAGATGTGCGCCTGACTTTTCACCCGTTTGATGTGGGGGATGGGTATTCTGTGGAGTGCGTAATCAGAAATGCTTTCATCAAGAACGGCGAACGCTACGCCGTTCTTGAATTCAAGCCTGAAGAAAAGGATGCTCGCGCACGGATCGCTGATTTTGTTGAAGCGCAGGTTTGCTGCGGCATCCCTCGTCTGTAATATGCTAGGCTAATGGCTACATTTCCAATTTCTTAGAGTAGGTTGCAGCTTCGATACCTGCTACGCACCCTTCGCCTACAGCCTTGGCCATTTGAAGCGGGGGCCCGCAAATGTCTCCTGCAGCATAAATGCCGGGTACGTTGGTGCGTTGCTTTTTATCTGCTTCAATGTACTTCATGGAGTCATCCAATTGGACACCGAGCATGGCGGTTAACTCCAATACTCCCTTAGCCCCCAGTTCAATGAATACACCGCTTACTTGCTGGGTGGTCTCGTTATCGAGACGGACGCCTGTCACGCTGTCTTCACCAAGGATTTCCTCTATCTTGACGCCTTCGTGAAGGTTAACCCCTGTGGTAGAGAGTTGCTCGCGCAAACCTTCTGCTACGTCCAGCTCTTCGCAATAAAGGTGGACCTCACTGGCGAAGTTGGTCAGTGCAACGGCTCCACCAGCAGCTGCACTTCGGCAACCGGCTACTGCCACGACTTCATCCCGGTAGAATCCTGCATCGCAATCAACGCAGTAGCTGACGCCTTTGCCGAGGTACTCCTTTTCTCCGGGGACCTTAAGTTTGTTGCGGCTGGAACCGGTGGCTAGAATGATGGACTTGGCACGGATAACTTCGCCGGATTCAATGTTGAGATTGAATATTTTACCGTCGGGCTCAATCTGCAGAACATCCTCATCGCGGATTTCTGCCCCAAAGCTGGTGGCCTGTTGGCGACCTGTATTGAGAATCTCTTCGCCTGTGATCTCAAACTGGCAGCAATAATTTTCAATGTGCGCCCAGTAGAGGCTTGAGTTGTCGAGTCGTCCGAGCATAAGCGTTTTGGCCTTTTTGCGTGCTGAATGGATTGCCGCCTGAAGGCCGCCGGGGCCAGATCCTAGTATAACTACGTCATAAATTGTGGAGTCGGACATACGTGCCTCCTGTGAATTTGAAGTAGGAGCTTACATGATAATCATTCTCGACAATATGTACAGAAATTATTTAAACGGCATGGTCAACATCTCAAGTAACCGACTGTAGCGTGGTTCTCGATAGATTTTCAGACCAATTTGCATTCCTTCATGGCCGAGGTCCGGTTGGGCCTTGTATGTGTGAAATATTCTGTCCCACCAGGGAAAGTTGAAACCGTAGTTCGTATTGAACTCTCCTGCATCGGTTGAGTGGTGCACACGGTGCATGTCAGGAGTGACCATCAGCAAACGAAGCCAGCGGTCAACATGCAGCGGAAGTCGGACGTTGGCGTGATTAAACAGGGCGCAGCCATTAAGCAGGATTTCAAAGGTAATCACAGCTGCTGCAGGAGGCCCCAATGTCAGGACCGCTAAGAGTTTTAGGAACATGGACAGAAGGATTTCGATAGGGTGGAAGCGAATGCCGGTGCTTGCATCAATGTTGAGGTCTGCATGGTGCATCCTGTGTAGCCGCCACAAGAGCGGAAGACTATGAAATGCCACATGCTGCCAATAGATAATCAAATCAAGAAAAAGTACTGAGAGGATGAAAGTGAACAGAGCTGGTAGTTCTATGATTTGAAAAAGTCCCAGATTGTGATTGGAGCAGTAAACTGCCAGCCCTGCAGGCATAATCGGCAGAAGGATACGTGTCAGGACAGAGGCTATCCCAACCATGGAGAGGTTGGTGAACCAGCGTTGTAACTTGGGAGCATCAAGGACCCGTCTTGGCCATAGTGTTTCTAACGCCCCCATAATGATGAGCACGGTAAGAAATGAGCCGATTCGGAGGCTGGTCTCCGAAAGCATGACACCTCCGGCAGAAGATAATTAGGGGTCGAGGTCCTTGGCGGATTCCTTGGCCCCGTCGGTAGCAGGGCGTGGACGTATGGTTTGCCCCTTTGCCGGGACCCATGGCTTTCCGTGTATTCGTTGGAATAGCTTGTTGGCTTCTCGGAACTCGGGGTTCATTTGTAGTGATTGATCCACCTGAGTCGATGCTTCTTCAAGGCGTCCCATGAAGTAGAGAGCTTTAGCCATATTGAAGTAAATGTTTTCGTCGTTGGGAGTTAGTTCCAAGGCTTGTTGGTATGCGTGTAGCGCTCCGGGGTAATCGCCTTGTTTACGAAGATTGACTCCCAACGTGTTGAATGGATTGGGGGTATCGGAATCGTATTTGAGGATTTCGATGAAGAGGGTCTTGGTTTCTTCAAGCCGGTCAAACTGCGCGTGCACGTCAGCTGCTTTCTTGAGGAATTTCTTGCATGCCTCCATGTCACCTTTGCCTTTGTAGGCATCAGCCAGCCCTTTGTAGGCCTCTGCAAAGAGATCGTTGATCTTGACTGCTTTTTTGAAGGAGACAATGGCCTTGCCGTATTTACCCTGAACCATGAACTGGCAGCCCATATCGTAGTACTTTTGAGCTTCGTCCTGATACGAGATGAGCTCTTCGAAGGCTTCGATAGCGTCATCGAAATCTCCTCGTTCCACCATGTCCTTGGCTTCTTTGAGTTCCATTTCCTCAATTTCTGGGTAGTTATCGAGTTGGTTCGCAAGAATGAGATATTTTTCAAAGGTATCCAATGAATATGGACGTAAAACGTAGCCAAGACAGCCTGCGGCAATGGAGTCGAGAACGTGATCTTTTCGGTTTTCCAAAGTAACCATGATGATGGGCAGAGGACGACCCGCCATGTTTTTCCGAACGATCTGGCAGAATTTAATGCCAGTCATATCATCCAGAGAAGAGTCACAAAGGACGAGATCCACATGATTCTCAGAAATATAGTCAACGGCCTCCACGCCGGTGGTGAATATTTTGACCTTGAGCGGTCCGAAAATTTTGATGGTGGCGAGGTCTCGCTTGGCGTGAACATCCACGTTGGTGAGGATGATAACGTTCCGAAAGCTGCCATACGCCTTGCTGTCTTTCTTTTGCGGCATAGTCTGTTGTTGGCTCCTCTATTGTGTCTAAGTGGTTGATCTCAGGAGATCAAGAGGAGTGATTCATTTTATAATGCATGAAATTGTTAGCTTTTTCTTCAAGTAGCCGTATTTTTTCGTTTTTTGGTAATAACGAAAAAATACTGTCTAAATGCCCTCGCTTTTTCAACAGGTTGAAGGACGTCGGAAAGTAGAGGTCATTTAGCCAGCCAACGGCAATTAACTTGAAGTCGTTGGCGTACTGAATACGGCTATAGTCGCCGATTCTGCCATTATATACATCATCATAGATTTCGTCGGTGTATTTGTCGGGCGACATGTCTTTACCAAATGTGATCACAGGGTCAGGAGTTTCACTGGTGAAGTGCATGATCATGAGGCGAAAGATATCCAGCTTGTCAGCATCTCTGACAATCTTTGTGATGGTGTTAATCCGTTTGGGCAGAGTCGACCGAATGCTTTTGACATTGTGTTGCCCGATGGAAAAACGAACCTGTCGCCATTCGTTTGCTGTTAAGTCACCAGGTAGAAAAAGGCTACGAAGTGTCAGTACACCTAAGCGGCCATGGTTGACGGATTCGCGGTCATTGAAGGTTTTGAACCGGGCAAACTGATCAAAACGTCCAATGTCATGATAAAGAGCGGCGATGGAGCATAATTCGGCACGGCGGCCTGCTATCTTTTCTCTTTCAATGATGGCCTTGGCGTTATCAAGTACCTTAAAAGAGTGGTCGAGCTTGAACTGAAGCAGTCGGTTGACGTCTTCGTCGTCCCCCATTTGTGAAGTTGCGACTTGCTCCAAAAATTCAATGTGTTCGGAAAGAGGCATGATTAATCTCTAAGAGAGTGCATTTTCATTTTATACTCCATCTCAGATATCTCGCCATTGGCGAACTGCTTTTCTACCTCTGCACGTTCTTTACGGGTCAGCTCCTCAGCTTCCCGTTCCATTTCTTTGTCGCGGAAGATACCTTTGGGGCCATATAGGGCTCTGAGGAATAAGATTATGACGCCAAAAATCAGGGCGACGAAGACCATGCGGGCGATGGCAGGGAGGATGTGTTCCCCATAGCCGGAGTTGAAGGGCCAAGCGCGCCACATCGGGTCGTTGAGAAAGTCAAAAAAGTCAGCCAGGAACATCGGAATATTTTCTAAAATCATGTTTTCTCCAAGCAGGTTTTCAGCGAATGCTGGAGGTCCCTTACTACGTTGCAATTCGGTAGCTTGCAAGGTTTAGCTCTTTCAGTTGTGCAGGAATTATCATGCCCTTGTGCTCGTATGGGTTGTCGTTTATTGTCTGCGTTGTGTTTCCGAGATGGATGGTGTAGCCATTCGGTTGGTCTCGGGGAGGATAAATGCGAATTTTGATTGTTGAAGATGAATTTACCAGCCGGAAGCTTTTGACGGCACTTCTGTCGGATTTTGGTGAGTGCGATACCGCCAACGACGGGGTGGAGTGCGTGCAGAGTTTTCGGCAAGCTTTGGATGAAGGGCGCCCATATGATTTGTTGTGCATGGATATCATGATGCCCAACAAAGATGGGCATCAGGCGCTCAAAGAAATCCGCGCTATAGAACATGATGTGGGCATTTCCGCTTCCGAGGAGGCAAAAGTGATTATGGTCACGGCCCTCAACGACCCTAAGACCGTGGTTAAGGCGTATTATAAAGGCGGTGCGGCAGCTTATTTGCCAAAGCCAATTGAAGTGGAGAGTCTTTACGCCATCCTGCGCGATCTCGCGCTCATTGACTAGCAGCCTTTTTTGAAGGGATGCCTTACTCAACAAGATGACACGACACAGTATATCGATATTCATTCGTTGCCTAGGTTCCAGCCGTTTTGGTATGGTAATTCCGTCCTTTTTTTGCCTACTTTTGTGGGCCACACCCGCCTTTGCCGAGCAGCAGATGCCTTCCGCAGGTGGCAGTGTACTCAACATCCTCTTTCTTGGGCTCATTGCCTATTTTCTCGTACGCACTTTCCGTCGCCGTATGGATAAGGATGATGACAACACTCGTCTAGGTAAGTGGGATCGTAAAAATGACGATCAGGATCAGGGTGGGCGTGTGATCCGTCCAATGGATCGGCATGAAGCGGCTCGTCAGATGTGGGGCCATCTTAGTTCTGACAAGAATGAGTCCTCTTCCGTCCAGGGTGCACCTGTGAACAGTGATGGACAATTTGACGAAGCTGAATTTTTGGAAGGGGCAAAGTTGTTCTTTTCTCGTTTTCAGCAGGCCCGCGATAGTCGTGATTTTGATGACCTGAAAGTGTTTCTTTCTGATTCCGTATACAGTGACGCTCTTGCAGATGCCCAGCGTACTTCGGATATGGGGCCCACTGAAATCATGCTGCTGACCGCCCGTCTCATGGAAATGAAGAGCGAGGGAGGCAGAACCCTTGCCACCGTATTTTACGATGCTCAGCTTCGTAGGACCGCGCAGGGCGCTCAGCCCATGCATGTCAGGGCCGTTTGGGAGTTCTCCCGAGACGACAATGTCGAGAACGGCCTGTGGACTTTGGAAAAAATCAATAAGGTAGATCAATAGATCCCCAATAAATATCGGAGGATGACGTGGCTGTGAAAGACTACGATCTCGAACAGCCCATGGACAAGCTTATCGATCTCGCCGTGCAGAAGTTCGGTGAAGTCGAGTTTCAGGATGTGTCCGTGGGCGAAGGTACCTTGTATGTGTTGCAGATCAAGCACATGCAGAAATATATCGACAAACTCATGGATAAGACCCGTTCCGGCAAAACGGTCTCCTTGCCTCTCTGGGCCAAGGTCTGGCCTGGCAGTCTGGTAATGGGACATTCCCTGGCTAATTTCCCTCTGAAAGAGGGGGCTAAAGTGTTGGAAATTGGTGGTGGTTCTGCAATCACTTCTCTCGTCTTGGCGCGTCGTGGGTACGATGTCACTGTAACTGACGTTGATGCGGATGCGTTGCTCTTTGCCCGCATCAATGCTCTCAAGAATGATTTGGGAGATAACATTACGGCCAAGAAAACGGATTTCAAGGAAGGTCTTGCCGAGCGTTTCGATTGTCTCGTAGGTACCGAATTCCTTTATGATGAGAAGCAGTTCGATCTGCTTTCTGCTTTTGTGGACGGCTGCCTGACCGAATCCGAGGATGGAGAGGTCTTTTTCTCTCTCGACCTCAAGCGTGCCGCAAAGAACTTTTTCATGCAGAGCGGAGAGCGGTTCCATATCGCGAAATCCTCTGCAACCTTTAAGGATCAGGAGTCTGGCGTAGACAAGCCCGTGAACCTGTTCCGTTTCAAGAGGAAATAGCTGTGATCAAACTTCAGGATTGCACAAAAGCTTACACTACTGATCAGGATAAAGCGTGTAGCCCGGTGGAAACCGTGGCACGCGTAAAAGGACTTCTTGCCGAGAAATGCACCGGTGTGCTGGCTGAAACTGACCGGGTAGACACAGGAAGGCTCGGTATTCCTGTATTCGTGTCTACCTGTGGTCCCGAAGCTCGCGATGTCATGCCCACTCGTAAGCAGATGGGAAAGGGCGCGTCCCCTGAACAGGCTGAGGCTTCTGCTCTTATGGAGTTGGTTGAACGCTTCTCGTACTTTTCCTTTTGGAGCAATGAGGAGAACTTCACTGAGCTGACTTGGTCTGAAGCTCAGGAAAAGTGGCCGGGCGAGGTCATGGATATTTCTCTTATTGCTCATTCAGTAGAAGAGGATATCTCTGACGAGGATGCTATTCGTCTCATGGATCTTAATCGCTGGCGTTTTCATCCTGCTCTGAATATTGCTACTGGCAAACATGAGTATGTTCCCTTGGACTGGTTCAAGAAGTTGAACGAGTTCAATGGCTCTTCGGCTGGTAACACTTTTGAAGAGTCTATTGGGCAGGGCGGTTGTGAGTTGGTTGAGCGTCACGTCTGTGCCATCATCGACCGTAGCCGTAAGGTAATGCCTACCATTGATCTAAATTCGTGTGACGACCCGGTTTTTACTCGTCTGGTTAAGTGCTTCGAGTCCAATGGCGTTAAGCTGGTACTCAAAGATTTCTCCATGGGGCAGCCTGTGCCAACCGTGGCTGCTGTCGCTTGGGATCCCAAAACCTTTCCCGCACTCAGTGAAATCGTTTTCACCGCAGGCACTTCTTCTTCGCCCCTCAAAGCAGCTATTCGTGCCATTACTGAGGTTGCTCAGTTGGCTGGAGATTTTGAAACCAGCCGTGTGTACGAAGCGTCCGGTTTGTCGAAATTTACAAATCTGAATGACATTGAGTGGTTGCTGGAAGGTGAGACTGTTTCCCTTGATTCTCTGCCTACTGTTGAGGATGAGAATATATATAAGGAATTGATGTCCATGGCCAATGGCTTGGCCGAACAGGGGACCCCGCTTTACTCGGTGGATACTCGTCATCCCGATCTCATGGTTACGGCAAACTACAACTTCGTACCTGGTTTTGATTTCCGTGAAAGGACTCCCAATCGTAGTATTGGAGTCTTTGTCGGTCGCATTCTGGCCGAAGATGCTGAGTTTGGCGATGCCATGGAAGGGTTGGATGTTCTCGAGGATATCTACCCGAACGGATATTTTATGCCGTTCTTCCGGGGACTTCTTGCCATGCGCATGGGTGATGTGGCGTATGCTGTAGATCAGTTCGCTATTGCCGAGCCTTTGCAGCCTGCGAATGCTGAGCGTGGACTGGCTGCATTTTATCAGGCCTATGCTCTGTCACAGCTTGAGCAGTGGGAAGACACTCTGGAGCCGCTTGATCGTGCTATCGGTTACGATGATGATTGTAAGGAATTCTACAATCTGCGTGGTGTGGCACACTTTAAAGGCGAACGTTATGCAGAGGCTGCTACGAATTTCGAGGCTGCCTTGACGATTGATAGTGGATCTGCGCACGATCTGGCTAACCTCGGTCTCTGTCACAAGTTTATGGGGAATACTACTGAGGCTTTGGATTATCTCGGTTCGGCTTTGAAGTTGGACCCCTCACTGGATTATGCTCAGGCTCATTATGATGAATTGCAGGAATCTTAGGCAGTTATAGTCGTAGTGATAGCTTGAGAATTCTTGAGCAGAAGTACGAAGACCCCTTGACAAAGTCTTAGGGCAGATGTAATTTCCGCACACGGTTTTTGAGCCGGATAAACAAGGTATCAAACAGCGGATCGCTGTTTACAAGGATATGGTAGTTTCGAGGTTGTCTCGGAGCTCAGTATGAAAAACTATCCACTTAGGAGGATACAATGGCTGTTGTTGAATACCAGGGTGCTACTTTTGAGGTTGATGAAGACGGTTTCCTGCAGAAATTCGAAGACTGGACCCCGGACTGGGTTGAGTACGTGAAGGAATCCGAAGGTATCAAGGAAATCACTGAAGATCACCAGAAGGTCATCGACTTCCTGCAGGACTACTACAAGAAGAACGGCATCGCTCCGATGGTCCGTATCCTCTCCAAGGTCACCGGCTTCAAGCTGAAGCAGATCTACGAACTGTTCCCCTCCGGTCCTGGTAAAGGCGCCTGTAAAATGGCTGGCCTGCCCAAGCCCACCGGTTGCGTTTAGTTCGCACCTGAGCTTAGATATTAAAGGCGAACGCTCAGGCGTTCGCCTTTTTTCGTCTCCGGTGGTGCAGTGGCTGGGAAGAGCGTTGCTTTTTGTGCTGAATCACCCGAGGCGGAAAATACCCAATATCTGGAGTTTTTCTAGAATATGGAGATATGGTCATTTTTTTGCTTGCCAAGCCTAGTGGCAGTGCGTATAAGACCGAGTTCCAAACGAAATCAATGACAGGAGTGCGTCATGAAAAAAGATATTCATCCTAAGACTTTCAAGGCAAAGATTCGTTGCCACTGTGGCTACGAAGCCGAACTGCTGACCACCAAGGGCGAGTCCCTCGAGGTCGAAATTTGCTCTAACTGCCATCCTTTCTACACCGGCAAGCAGCGTTTTGTTGACACCGCTGGTCGTATCGATCGCTTCCGTAAGAAGTACGCAGCGTTCGGCAAGAAAGAAGCCTAGCTTTTTCACGGCGAAAGCCGCGATCATATGCCTTCGTTGGGGTCTTGTGCCCTGCGAAGGCATATTGCGTTGTTTGGCCTCTTTACAAAAGGCTCGGGAATTCTTAATTCTCTTGCCTGCGACAGGTGGCACGTGGTGCTGCCATTAGGGGGAATCGGTCGCGCCCCCTCATTCTTACCGGAGGGTAGCTGGTTGACTCTGCGAGGACTCTTTGCGTTGGCTGCTCCACAATCTGTGGGTGGGCAGGCCGTGATCGAAGGCGTGATGATGCGCGCCAAAGACAAACTTGCCATTGCCGTTCGCAAATCCGATGGTGAAATCGTAACCGAGGTCCGACCATGGTTCTCGCTTGTTGTTCACCCCTGGCTCAAGAAGCCGTTTCTTCGTGGCTTCCCTGTCCTCATGGAAACAATGGTCAACGGCATCAAGGCCCTGAATTTCTCTGCAGTTCAGGCTGCTGAGGACGACGAAGATGATACCGAGTTGACCTCCTGGCACCTCATTCTGACCATGGTTTTGGCCCTGGCTGCAGCCTTGGGTCTTTTCGTGGTTCTTCCGCATTTTCTTTCTGTAGGGATGGAGTTTCTTGGACTTGGCGGTGACGTCGACTCCTTGAGCTTTCACATCTGGGACGGTGTTATCAAGATGGCCGTCTTTGTGGGATACATCCTTGCAATTTCTTATATCCCTGACATTCGCCGCGTGTTCGAGTACCATGGTGCAGAGCACAAAGTTATTTGGACTTGGGAAGAGGGCAAGGAACTCAGTCCGGAATCCACTCGTTTTTATAGCCGTCTCCATCCGCGATGCGGCACGGCATTCATGTTGTTTGTTCTGGTGGTGTCCATCACTTTGTTCGCCATACTGGTGCCGTACTTGCTCACGTTCTATTCGCCAGAAAATTTCATTGTTAAACACCTGTACATTGTTGGAATGAAGCTGTTCCTGATGATTCCCGTCAGTAATATTGCTTACGAAATGATTAAATTTGCGGGCAAGCATAGCAAGAGCCTGTTCTGCAAGATCATGAGTTGGCCCGGCATGATGATGCAGGTGCTGACGACCAAGGAACCGGACGACAGTCAGATCGAAGTGGCCATTGCTGCCCTGCAGTGCGCCGTTAACGCCGAGGAGTGCTAATATGTTTGGCAAGCTTGAAGAGATTGAAATCAAATTCGAGGAACTGGAGCAGGAGCTTGCCCAGCCTGATATTTTTAATGATCAAGAGCGCTACAAGAAGGTTTCCAAAGCCCACGCTGATCTCGGCGATGTGGTGAAGGTCTTTCGTCAGTATAAGGCGGTTGCTCAGGATCTGGCCGACAACAAGGAGCTCCTGAATGATTCCGATGAGGATATTCAGGAGATGGCCAAGATGGAGATAGAAGAGCTGGAGCCACAGCTTCCTTCTCTTGAGGAACAGCTCAAGATTCTTCTCCTTCCCAAGGATCCAATGGATGACAAGAACATCATCCTCGAAATCCGTGCAGGTACTGGTGGTGACGAGGCTGCTCTTTTTGCGGCAGATCTTTACCGCATGTATTCCCGTTACGCTGAAATCAACAAGTGGAAGGTTGAGGAGATGAGCTCCAGTTCCACTGGTTCCGGCGGCCTCAAGGAAGTCATTGCTTCTATTGCGGGTGATAAGGTTTATTCTAAGCTCAAATATGAGTCTGGTACTCACCGAGTGCAGCGTGTTCCTGCAACCGAATCTCAGGGCCGAATTCATACCTCTGCTGTTACTGTGGCCATCATGGCTGAAGCTGAGGAAGTGGATGTGGATATCAGGAACGAAGATCTGCGTGTGGACGTGTTCCGCGCTTCCGGGCCTGGAGGTCAGTCTGTTAACACCACTGACTCTGCCATTCGCATCACTCACGTTCCCACTGGCTTGGTTGTTATTTGTCAGGACGAAAAGTCCCAGCACAAGAATAAGGCCAAGGCAATGAAAGTGCTGCGTTCTCGTTTGCTGCAGTTGGAGCAGGAAAAGGCCAAGGCTGAAGAGGATGCCACTCGTCGCAGCCAGGTTGGTTCCGGCGACCGTTCCGAGCGTATTCGTACCTACAATTTCCCGCAGGGGCGTTGCTCGGATCATCGTATTAATCTGACTCTCCATTCCTTGCATAAGATCATGGAAGGAGAACTGGAAGAGTTGCACGATGCCCTTATCAGCCATTACCAGGCCGAGGCCATGAAGCGGCAGGGCGAATAGCTTTGCCGGGGAACATTGTGGCCCCCACCATTTTAGACATACTTCAAGAGAGCGAGTCCCGTCTGTCAGGCGTGGACTCGCCTCGTTTGAGTGCCGAAGTAATCGTAGCAGAAGTGCTTGATTGTTCTCGGTTGACTTTGGTGGTGGATCGGGAGCGTGTGCTGAAAGACGATCAGGTGGCGCTTGTTCGGCAAATGGTCGCTCGTAGGGAAACAGGTGAGCCGTTGGCCTATATTCTTGGTAATCGAGAATTTTATGGGCTTGATTTTCATGTTTCATCATCTGTGTTGATTCCTCGTCCTGAGACCGAGCACATCATCGAGAAACTGGAAGAACTGTATCCTGCAGACGCCGCATTTCAGTTTGCTGACTTGGGGACTGGCTCCGGTATTCTGGCTGTAACCATTGCGCATCTTTTTGCTCAGGCTCGAGGTGTGGCTGTGGATCTGAGTCCTGATGCTCTCGCTGTGGCTGAGAGGAATTCTTTGACCCACGGCGTTCACGACAGGTTGGAATTTATCGAAGGCGACTTTACCTGTTCATTGTTGGACACAGGTGTATATGACCTCATTGTGTCTAATCCACCTTATGTTCCGCAGCAGGAATATGATGATGCAAGTCATGAGGTGAGAGATTACGAGCCACTGACAGCTTTGGTCAGTGGCGAGGATGGGCTGAATCATATTCGGGCCATGCTTCCTCACGTTTCCAAGGCCCTGAAGCAGGGCGGAATTGTTCTGATGGAGATTGGCTATCAGCAGGGTGATGCTGTGAAAAAAATAATGTCAGAACAGTTCCCGGAATTTGGGGAGGTTGATGTTCTGAAAGACCTCTCAGGGCACGATCGCATCGTTTTTTTGCGAAAATTATAATCCCAAAAAAACAACAGTTTTATGAAAACGTTGTTGTAAAAATACAAGAAGTTGCGAGAAAACAACACGTGTTTGTTTTGTCTCTTTTATTAAAAAGTTAATGAAATCATCATATTACAGTATGTGTTTAGTTTGGCATTTTTCTTGCTTAGATGATTGTGGTTTTCAACCGGAGGAATAATGCTACAAACTACTATCCATAAATCAGTGCGTTGCACGGGAATCGGTCTACACAGCGGTAAGCAGGTAGAGCTGGTTCTTCGTCCTGCCGCTGAGGATACCGGAATCCTGTTCGCTCTTAAGTCTGAATCCGGGTCCACCTTCCTGACTCCTGCTCCCTCTCTTGTTGTCGAGACCGGCTTAGCCACCGTATTGGGTGATGGCCGTGAAACTGTTGCTACTGTCGAACATCTGCTCGCAGCGGTTAGTGGCATGGGCATCGACAATATTCACATTGAGGTGACTGGTAAGGAACTGCCTATAATGGACGGTAGCGCCGCTTCTTTTGTCTACCTGCTTAAGCAGGCAGGCGTTCGCAAGCAGGCCAAACCGCGCCAGGTTTTCGCTATCAAGAAAGAGCTCGATTTCGAGCAGGACGGTAAATTCATCAAGGCTCGTCCTTATGATGGTTTCCGTGTTGACTATACCATTGAGTTTGCTCATCCGATTATCGGTTCTCAGCGCCTTGAGATGGAAGTTACTCCAGAGAACTTTACCGCTGAGATCGCTAAAGCTCGCACTTTTGGCTTCCTGAAGGAAGTTGACTATCTGCACGCTAACGGATTGGCTCTCGGCGGTTCCCTTGACAACGCTATCGTTCTTGATGAGTACGGTGTCCTCAATGCTGAGGGGCTGCGCTTCAAAGACGAGTTTGTGCGTCATAAGCTGCTCGACTTCGTGGGCGATATGGCTGTGCTTGGTGCTCCTCTTCAGGGTCACTTTGAAGTATTCGCTTCCGGTCACGCCATGAATAATGCTTTCCTTCGCCATTTGGACGAGAATCGCGAGTTGTATCTTGAAGCCAAGACCATGGCTGTTCCTGCTACAGCTGAAGAAGCTGTTCGTGAAGACGTGCTGGAGCCTGCAATCGCTGCTATTTAAGCCTCCATTCTGTTTTGGAATGAAAAGCCCCGAAGGTTCAACCTTCGGGGCTTTTTCGTTTCTATGGTCGTTACTGTTTGAATAGTATTTGTGACAAGATTCCGCCGTGCTCGTGCTGTTGGAGTGGGCTGATACCGAGGCATTGTGGAGCGGGCTCATAGGCCAGTAGAGATTCGAGATAGTAATTGAGCTCTGTGGCGTTGGAAGGGTGCTGTAACTTGACCCGATAGCTGGTGTCAGGAGTCTTATGTAAAAATTCAATGCGAACCATGCCAAAGTCTTCGAGTTCAAGCTCTAGTATTGTTTCGATGAGTGACGGAGAGCTCTTCGGATTGCGCACAAGGCCAATATGCCGATGTCCATTAGGAATAAGCCAGGGGATGTATATTAGGCGGGCATTTTTTGTAGAGGCAAGGGAGTGGTTAATGTGTTTCAGGCAGGCTGTCACATCAAGATATGCCGAGAAGAGTTTAATGTCCTCAGCTAAGATGTTGATGAAGCGATGAATTCGTTTCGGGCTTTGTGGGCTAGAAAGCTTGATTATGTGGTCTTGAAGTTTGCCTTCAAAGAGTATTCTAGCTGTTTCGAAGTCTTTGGCAAGAGTCAGCGCTCCAACGCCAGCAGATGATGACTCGAAGATCTCTTTGAGTATGATCTCAGGAGTCAACTGTATGATTAAAAAAGTGAGCCTTGAGCCTACAGGGGGATGTGAATGGAGTTGAGCCAGTAGTCTGTGCCCATCGATTTCCACCCAGGCCATATCCTCGGAGACCCATTTCAAAATCGTTCCCCGTACCTTTTGCCCGCGTTTGCGGCCTCTCTTGAATGATTCAGAGCGACTGCCGCCCCCGCCAGAGCCGAAGAACTGTGAGCCTGAACCCTTGATTCTCATAGGCTATGCCTGGTCTAGAATGAGCTCAATTTCCTCAAGACTAAGTCCTGTAGTCTTTGCCAGTTGGACTGGGGATTTTCCTGCGCGGTGTCCCTTAATGATAAGCTCGCGCATGAATTGGGGGGATTTGCAATACTCATCAGCTTGTTTCACAAGTTTTTTGAGTTCTGCTGCACGGTCTTCAATTTTATTATTAAGCGCTACCAACTCCTGCTGACGTTGTTCAAAGGTAGCAACTAATTCGTTTTCAAGTTGGGTGTTGAACTGGAGGCGTTTGATGAACTCTTCCTGTTTTACTTGAAGAGCGGAAAGGAGATTCTCAGATTTTTTGAGGCGCAGAAAGAAAAGAATAACCACACCCAGAAGGACGATTTCACTGATTGTGAACAGGATGAGAAGAATATCAGACATGGACAGCTCGTGTGTTCAGGTTGTCTCTCTTAGGGGAGGATCAGAAATACTATTCCTTTTTTATTTAAAGGAATCAAATTGTCGCAGGCTACTACGGCGATTAGATCTTGACGTTGACGATATTGCCTGACCACGGTGAGGGATCGGAGTAGCCGGTTTCTGGGTCATCGTCTACTTCCTTCTTTCTCTGCTTACTTTTTGGTTGGGCTTGTTGATGTTGCTGTTTGCCATCTCTGTCGACAGGTTCGGTCTTTTCCTTTTTGTTGACCTGCTGAACCTTATCCTGGTTCTTGTCGATCTGCTCTTGAATCAGGGGGCCGAATAGTTGTTGCCTAACATCTGGCTTGACTTTTTCCGCATGGGCGAGTTTTGCAACGTGTGGCATTGCAGCGATGAGGGTCGGAAGATCCAACGGTGTGGTCGTCATGGTCTACCTCACAAGATATTGTTCGAACAACAGTGTTTCGAACTGCCCAAATCCCATATACTGGTTGATGATAGCCAGTAGTTCTTTCTTTAATTTGTCACTATTGTCTTTATCGGACAAAAACTGCAAATCCTTATTCTTCAAATAGTAGTAGAGTGCATTGCGAATCGTGTATGTTTCCTGCTTGAACTGGCGCGCAAGGCCATCTTCGAGGGTGCTGACAACAATGCGGACTTCTAAGAAACGTATCTTATTATCCTTGTCTCTCTGTTCAATAAGGAAGGGGTCGAGGCGAATAAGAATTTCCGGGGTCTCTTCAACCACTTCTGGAGCAGCTTCTTCCTGTACAATTTCTTCGACTGGGGGAGGGGGCGGTGGGGGAGCTTCGGGTTCACGCATGAGCAGGAACACGATGACAGCTAGCAGGACGACGACTACGCCTGCAAAAATAAGAAATAGCTTGTTTCGAAGGAGCGCCTTAAAGTCAAAACCTTCAGAATCTAAAGGCTCTTCAACAAAAGGAGTTTCCTCCTCTTCAAGGGCGATCTCCTCTTCCTCTTCATCCTCGTCCTCAAGGAACGGGGCGTCGTCAAGGTCGAGATCAACCTTTTGGGTGGCCCGGCTTGCCTCGCTGTCATCGAGCTGAGCCTTGGGCTGCCCGGACTCCTCAACATCACCGAATTCATCTTCGGTCAGATCATCTGAGTCGTCCGGGACAAGCAAGACCATATTTATTGCCTAGTAGGCGGGTGTCATTAAGCGAAGATTTTGTCGATCTTCTGGCTCAGGGTTTCCGGAGTGAACGGCTTAACGATGTAGTTGGACACCTTAGCCTGTACCGCTTCGATGATATTCTCCTGCTGTGCTTCAGCGGTAACCATCAGGAAGGGGATGTCGGCGTATTCTTCGCTGGCGCGTACTTTGCGAAGCAGGTCGATGCCGGACATAGTAGGCATGTTCCAGTCAGAGACGATGAAATCGATGTTGTCCTTGTTGAGTACTTCCCAAGCAGTGGAACCGTCATCGGCTTCAACGATGTTGGTGAAACCAATCTGGCGCAGGATGTTCTTCACGATCTTGCGCATGGTGGAAAAGTCATCAACAACAAGAACACGCATGTTTTTATCGTAGCTCATGGATTAGCTCCTTTTTTCCTTTTACTCCTCGCTTTCGTAGCGAGCTCTGAAAGTTTTTCTCAATTTTTTCAAGGCTTGAGAGTGTAACTGGGAAACGCGTCCCTCGGTTATGTCCATAACCTCGGCAGTTTCCTTCATGTTTAACTCTTCGCCGTAGTATAAAGATATGACCAATTTTTCCCTTGGCGTCAATTCCTCAATGAGATTCGCTACTTTGTCGACTATCTCCTGAAATGCCGTTGACTGAAAAGGCTCGTCCTCGGTCATGTGCTTTCGGCCGATAACATTCTCATGAAAACTGTCGAGGCTCAAGCACATTTGGTTGTGGAGTGCCTCAAGTCCCTGTTGGACCTCTTTTTCAGACATTCCAGTGTGTTCCTGCAGTTGTTCAGATGTCGCAGGGGCGCCGGTTTCATGCTCAATATGACGCTGAGCATCCTCGAGTACTTTTACCTTCTGTCTTAGGCCACGAGAGAACCAGTCCATACGCCTAAGCTCGTCGAGCATGGCTCCTTTGATTCGGTTCTCAGAGTAAGTCTCGAATTTGATGCCAAGATCTGGGTTGAACTTGCCCAGGGCGTCAAGCAAACCGAGGCTGCCAGCACTAAGAAGCTCATTGAGCTCTACGGACTGGGGAAGCTTCGCCTTGAGGCGGAGGGCGAGGATGCGGATTTTGGGCGAGTAGAAGCGGACGATGTTCTCGCGGTCACGCGGTGAAAACTCGTCCCAACTCTTGGCGCCCTTTTCCAGTTCACGCCACGGATCGTTCTTGGAAGAGGAGCTTCTTCCAGAAGAATTTAATATTGCCATCTGTATTCGGGGTTACTTGCCATGTGCCCAGTTTCTGTGCGGTCTGCCGAACCGCGACGCTAGCCGGAGTCTTGGGGAACTTGTGGCAAAACGGCGTTTGGGCGATGACCGAGTTGCGCACGTTGGGGTCAAAAGGAATAAAACCGACCAAATCCAAAGAAATGCCATCCAGAAAGTGGTCGCAGGCATTGAGTAGCTTGATGTAAACGTCCTTGGCGGACTTTTTGTCCTTGACCATGTTGACGAGGACACGGAAACGTTCCACTCCATGATGCAGCTTAAGCACTTTAATCAGTGCATAGGCATCGGTCAGGGAGGTTGGTTCAGGAGTTATCACCAACAGACGCTCCTGAACAGCAAGGTTGAAGTAGAGCACGTTGTCATTAATACCGGCTCCAGTATCAACGATCAGATAGTCTACTTTGTCTTCCATGGTGTCCATGGCATCCAAAAGGTCGAGCTTCTGGCCTTTGTCCAGATCCACCATGTCGCTGACGCCTGAAGAGGCGGGCAGGATCTTGAAGCCATAGGGTGTATCATACAGTATTTTGTCCAGAGTCATGTCCTCATGGAAAAGATGGAACAGGTTGTGTTCCGGAGCCATTCCAAGAATGACGTCAACATTGGCAAGCCCGAGGTCGGCATCAAGCAGGACCACATTTTTGCCAGCCATGCTCAAAGAGTAGGCGAGGTTGACGGACATATTGGTTTTTCCGACGCCGCCCTTGCCGGAGGTTACGGAAAGAACCATAGGGAAATTGGAAGTCATGGCGCTGTGTTATCTCCTTAAGGTTGAATGTCGCCGCTGGGCAACTTGCGCATGAACAAGAGCCGCCAGATCATTTCCCTGGAGGCCGGTGCGATGCTGTTTTTGAGTCCGGAACCGTACGAAAGTGCGGAAACCGGCAGCCCGCATGCGAACGCCATGTTCAATATTGCACCAAATGTACAGGCTTCATCGAGTTTCGTCCAGATAACGCTTGCAAGTTGTTCACTTTTGTACTTGTCGAGGAATCTTTCGAACTGCGCCTCGGAATAATAGGGATTAAGAACAAGGTGGATTGCCAGGTCGTTGCAACCGGCTAGGCCATATAAAGGCAGCCATTCCTCCAAAGATGTCTGACCTGGCAGGCCGGGCAGGTCCACGAAAATCATATCGAAATGATCTGCTTCCTGCTTCAAGAGATGAAAGTCGTCTCGGGTTATGATCTCACGGAAGGCAAGCCCTGTCAGTTCTGCGTAATGCTTGAGAACAATGCGTCCCTTGCCTCGGCCTCCGTCTGCTGTTGCAAGGCAGATTCTAGCATTGGGGTTGGCCTTCTTTTCTCGCAGAGCGATACGTACAAGGCTCGAGGTCTTGCCAGCACCACCAGGGCCAGTAAATGCATGAAACTTCACCGTCGAATTTTTGGCACTGATCGGACTTGCGTCTACAAGGCATTCAAGAGCTGGAACAATTGAAAGGCGCTCGTTGTCGCGTAGTTCACAAAAGAGTTTGGCCAAAACCTTTTCATTGACGTCTTCACGCTCAAGATACTCCATCGCAAGCTTTTGCTTTGGGGAAAGCTTATCCAAATCCATTTGCGGCTTCATGAGCTGCAGGATCTGGCCTTTTATCTGGCTCCATTCACGTTGCCAGCCTACGGAAGCTTTCATGGCGTCTTCGACCATATCGTCGCGGGTCATGCGCTTGGGCTCAGCCTTACGGATGGGGGGAGCGGGTTCAACTGCGGCTACTATTTCACAGCACTTAACGCCGTTTTCCGTGACCGTCTTGTTCGAAAGGATGACCGCATCTTCACCAAGATCAGCCTTGACCTGAGCAAATGCCGCAGTTGAGTTGGCGGCCCGAAACGTCTTCATTCTCATAATCTAATCCTACAGTTCGACGGTTGCTGCCGATTGAATTTTTACGTCAGACGGAATCTCTGCCTGAGAAAGTACAGGCAGGGTGGGGATGAACCTGTTGAGGAGCTGTGCGAACTGGCTTCTGATATTCGGACTTACCAGCAGGACTGGGGTGCCGTCGGCCACAAATGCTTCTTCAGTGGCCTTGTTGATGGCCTGGATTATCTGTTGGGCGACGCCGGGTTCGAGGGCAAGGTAGCCTCCCTGCTCTGCGGGCCTCATGGCGTTGGACAGAATGTCGTTGATCTGTTGACTCAGTGTAATGATAGGCAGAACTCCTTCTTCGCCAGAGTATGGCTTGATGATGGTGCGGCCCATCTTGGCTCGAACAAACTCTGTCAGCTGAGCGGGATCCTGAGTAGCAGTTGCGTAGTCTGCCAAAGTTTCCACAATGGTCAGCAGGTCGCGGATAGACACGTTTTCTTCGACGAGAGACTGCAGGACCTTTTGAACTCCACCCAAACTGAGGACTGCCGGGACCAAGCTTTCTACTGCCTTGGGAGCGCGCTTCGCAAGGTTGTCGAGCAGTTCCTGAGTTTCCTGGCGGCCGAGGAACTCGTGCAGGTTGCGGCGGAATACTTCGGTGAGGTGAGTCGCGATAACTGTGGACGGATCGACAACGGTGTAGCCAGCCAGCATGGCTTCTTCTTTCTGTGCTTCCGGGATCCAGACAGCGGGCAGATTGAATGCGGGCTCTACAGTCTCCACGCCCTGAATGCGGTGCTTGGCATCTCCTGGATCCATGGCCAGATAGTGATCTATAAGTAACTCGGCTTGTGCGACAGGGTTGCCCTTGATGACAACGCGGTATTCGCCTGGCTTGAGCTGGAGGTTGTCCCGCAGGTGCAGCGACGGGACAACGACACCCATGTCCAGTGCGAACTGGCGGCGGATGGATCGGATTCTTGAGAGCAGATTGCCGCTTTGCTCTTCGTCAACCAAGGGGATCAGGCCGTAGCCAACTTCCAATTCCAACTGGTCGAGGGGCAACAGGGCCTGTACTTCTTCTGGTGTATCCAACGTTGCAGCATCATTGGCTGCCCCCGCAGCGTTCTCGTCTTCAGCATCTTCAGCATGAACAAAATGGCTCGCAGACAGCTTGGCGATACCGAAGATCAGTGCTGAGAGTATCATAAACGGCACGGTGGGCATACCGGGGACGATGGCAAAAATCAGCAATATACCAGACACCAGCTTGAGTGCTCGGTGGTGGAAAGAAAGCTGGCCGATGAATTCTTCACCCATCTTGGCTTCAGCTGCTGCACGGGAAACAATGATACCAGCGGAGGTGGAAATGATCAGAGAGGGGATCGTTGCAACAAGACCGTCACCGATGGTCAGCAGGGTATATGTCTGGGCAGCGTCCATCCATGGCATGTCCTTCTGGATGACGCCGATCATGAATCCACCAATGATGTTGATACAGGTGATCATGAAACCTGCGTTAACGTCTCCCGAGACGAACTTGCCTGCACCGTCCATAGCGCCGTAAAAGTCAGCTTCTCGGCGCATATGATCACGTTGTTCAGTCGCTTGTTTTTCGTCGATCAAGCCTGCATTGAGGTCAGCTTCGACAGCCATTTGCTTACCTGGCATTGCATCCAGGGTGAATCGAGCGGCCACTTCCGCGATGCGGGTGGTACCGGTTACGATAACCTTTTTGTTCAGCAGGAAGAGGATCAAGAAGATGACGATACCGATGACGTAGTTACCACCGACAACAAATTCACCAAAACTTTGAATGACTGAACCTGCAGCATCGGTGCCCTCATCGCCATAGAGCAGAATTGCACGAGTTGTTGCCACATTGAGTGACAATCGGAGCAATGTGGTGACAAGAAGCAGGGTTGGGAAAATGGAGAACTCGAGGGGGGAAGTCATGAACATTGACGTCACGAGAATGACCAAACCGAGAGAGATGCTGACAGTCAGCATGAAATCGATGAAGAAAGTTGGGAGCGGGATGAGCATCACGAAGAGGATGGTCACCACGCCGCCTGCGAGGAGTATGTCGCCCTGTTTGGCGAACTTTTTATAATCAATCTTGGGAGCGAGTTGGCTGCTTGGAGATTGAGACATGTTTTTGACACCTCTTAGGCGGAGTTTGTATGTTTGCCTGGAGGAGTCATTGTGGTGTGTAAGTCCTAGCGTTTCTTAAACTTATCAAGTTTTGCCAGGAGTGCCGCCACCGCTTGGAACAATTCCTCCGGGATGGTTTCCCCGATTTCAACTTGTTTATACAAAGCTCGTGCCAAGGGAGGGTTGGCTTCGATGGGAACATTGTGTTCCTTTGCAACTTCTTTGATTCGTTCGGCAACACGGTTCACGCCCTTGGCTAAAACCAAGGGGGCGGGAGCGATGAGAGCATCATATTGCAGAGCGACGGCAAAGTGGGTGGGGTTGGTTACAACAACATCCGCCTTAGGGATGTCTTGAAACATGCGGCTGGTGATCATTTCCATCATTTTTTGCTTTTGTTTCATTTTGATAGCCGGATCACCTTCGGCTTGCTTTTGCTCGTCTTTAATCTCCTCTTTGGACATCTTGATTTCTTCCTCATAGTTCCAACGAGTGTACCAAAGGTGAGCGATTCCTATGAGCATCATGGGAATCAGGGCGTAGAAGGTCATCTTGTACCCTACCGACAGCAAAAAACTGATGATGCCATGGGTATTTGCGTAAAAGAGAGGTAGGAGATTGTGCATCTCCTGTTTGATGACTATGTAAGGCGCAATGCCAACAGCCAAAGCGGTCAATATGCTTTTCCCAAGGTTTATAGCGGCTTGAGGGCTGATAAATAGTTTTTGCAAGGCCCCAGTTATGTTAAAGAGCTTGCCGAAATTTGGGTTCATGGCTTTGTTTGACCACAGTTTTCCAACTTGAAGGCGGAGGGTAACGTAGGCGACGCTAGCCAGAACAAGCACGAGGGGCAGAACGATAATGCCCAGTTTTTTTACTCCCCAAACAAAAAGGCTGTATGCCGTGTTTTTGTCGATTTCCATGTGAATCGCTTCACGGAAAGTCCACTCATAGATCTCAGCAAATTGGTCATGGTAAAAACCTATGAGGAATCGGAGTGCGATGAGTGCCATCAAAAGAGTGATCGCTTTGGTAAACTCATCACTCTTGGGGACGTTACCTTCGCCACGAACCTTATTTCGTCGTTTTGAGGTGGCTTTTTCTGTTTTACTTGGATCTTTCTGTGGCATTGACTGTCTCGCTATTTATTGAGTGGCGAAGCAATTTTCATGAGATCCTGGAAAACAACGCCAATGTCTCTGAGGAAGTCTGTGACATAGATGGACATGATAGTGAACATGAACCCAAGGAAAAAGAAACCAACCGTAATTTTTATAGGAAAGCCGAGGGTCAGAACGTGCATTTGTGGTGCTGCTCGTGAGATGAGAGCAAGGGCAAGGTCGACAAGGAAAAGAGCCGCCATGACAGGCGCTGCAATTTTAATGGCTAGGACGAACATAATCGTAGAAAATTCGAATATATGGTGTGCCAGATTTGGAGTAATGAGCAAGCCTCCGGGCGGAATATACTGGAAACTCATTCCAACGGCATTGAGCAACTGAAGGTGGCCATTGAGCACTAGGAAGGTAAGCATGGTGCACATGTAGAGGAAGTGGGCAGTAACGGCGTTGCTGACACCGGTGATAGGGTCTACAACGTTAACCATTGAGAAGCCCATTTGGAAACCAATAATCTGCCCACCGAACTGAACCGCTCCAAACAGAAAATTGACAAGAAGTCCAAGGATAAGTCCGAGAATAATCTCTCCAAGCACCATTATTGCCAGGCCTGTTCCTGTTCCAGGGAACTCTGATCCGGGGAATGACAGTTGAGGCCACAGGGCGGCTGTCAAAATCAGGACAAGAGCAGCTTTGACTGGGTTAGGTATGGACTTGCTGCCAAAAAAAGGTAGCAGGAATAATACGATACTGATCCTGAAAAGCGTCAGGAGGAAGCTGAGCAAGTCGCCCGGATTGAATCCGAAAATATCCATGGATTACTCAGTGCAAAACCTGAACCAGCTATCTGGTGTTTTCTTTTGTTCCAGTGTCAACGCAACTAGCGTGAAGGCGTTAAATAAAGAAATAGCCCTCCTGGAAATCCGTATTCCAAGAGGGCCAATGACGATCATGTTGAACGGAGCTTTTAGTTCAGGATGTATCGTTTCGGGTTGACCGGAACACCGTTCAGGCGGACCTCATAATGGAGGTGCGGGCCAGTGCTTCGGCCTGTATTGCCAACATATCCGATGAGTTCTCCGCGAGTAACCTTTTTGCCGTTCTTCACGGCAATGCGGTGAAGGTGTGCAAAGCGTGTTGAAAGACTGGCGTTGTGCTTCAGACGAATGGACAGGCCGTACGCTCCGTCACGCCCAGTAAAGGTGATAGAACCGCGAGCAGGAGCATAAACCGGTGTACCGCGTGGAGCTGAAATATCAATCCCCTTATGGAATTCGCGCTTGCCGGTGAATGGCGAGGTGCGCCAAGCAAAACCGGATGTTACCCAGCCGGAAGTGGGCCAGATAGACGGTGTTGCTTCAAGGATATTCTGGTTGTTTCGCAACGTGTGCATAATTTCCTGCTGGCGGACTTCTTCGAGTCGCGCTTCCACGTTCAACTGACGGAGGAATTCATGCATCTTGCGAGCCAGAAGCTCTTGGCGGTAAAGCGGCAGATAGCCCTTAGAGAAATTCTCATTAGCCGGGCCACCCTTAGGGGCCGTTGCTTGGCTGCCATCTTGGTCAAGGTTGATCATGACTCGAAGTTTGGAGTCAAAATCACGAATGCGACCTAGATTTTTCTGTAGTGATGAAATTTTTTGGGAGAGGCTGAGGAGTTGTGTTTTTTGTTCCTGAACCGTTTTTTCTGCTAAGTTGAGGCCTTTCTCAACACGGGAGTGGTTGGCGTATTTCTTCCAAAGAATGACATTGCCAGTGGTCAGCCCGACCATCAAAAGAAAGAGGGTGGCAATAAACCATCCTCTCACCTGGAACTTTTTGCAGGATCCTTGTTTGTCTTTAAAGACAACAATATGATATTTTCTGAAAAGCATTGCCTTTCCAGTGGTTTATAAGTTTTCTAGAGTCCGTAAAAGACTGCAATTGAAATTAGTCTAGACTTTTTTACTTGTCAAGTCAACCTGTTGGCGCGTTATGGCATTGAAGATATTGTTCTTTATCCGTTTATCGCTCTTCCAAGTTTGGCGCAGCCATTCATGCACTTCGTCTCGTTTAGTAACTCCATTGGAGGGGCAGACGTTTTCCCAAACGGGCAGTTCCCATTGTTTGGCTGCTTTAATGACGGTTTTCTTGTCGAGCAGCATTGTGGGGCGAATTACCTGCAGGTTGCCGCCAAAGAAGGGTTCATTGAC
Source organism: Pseudodesulfovibrio sp. zrk46 (assembly GCF_012516435.1). Lineage (NCBI taxonomy): Bacteria > Pseudomonadati > Thermodesulfobacteriota > Desulfovibrionia > Desulfovibrionales > Desulfovibrionaceae > Pseudodesulfovibrio > Pseudodesulfovibrio sp. zrk46. The sequence goes on along the minus strand of NZ_CP051216.1, from coordinate 3,690,072 downwards.
ATAAAGACCTTCAGCTCGTCCGTTTTGGAGGACGTTCATGAAGAATGTAACTACATTGTCGTCTGCGTTATGTCCGAAGGCGAGGTGGGTGAGGTTGTAATCGCGGCAGAGCTCAAAGAGCTTTTTGCGGCGTTTCATGGCGCAGTAGAAGCAAGGGGACTTGCTTCTGTTTTCATCGGTGTGGGCGCGAGGACCGAAATCGGTTAATTCAATATGTAACGGAACGCCGTGCTCTGCACAGAAGTCGATCAGTGGTGCATGAGATTCAGGTTCGAATCCCGGATTGATGTGAAGTGCCATCAGCTCAACAGGGAAGGGCATGATTGCCTTCCGGATGGTCAGTACTTTGAGCATCAGGAAGCTGTCTACTCCTCCAGATGCAGCGATGCCGATACGAGCCCCGCTAGAGACCATGTCGGTCTTTTGCATAAGCTTGCCAGTGGCTGAAACGCACTGTTTTTGTGCAAAGGTAAGTTTGCCCCAAGATGCCATATGTTTTTCTCCCGCCCATTTTTTTGTTATGTAGTGGTCAGTCGAGGCTGATAGTTGATTCCTTCTTGACTTGCAAGTGCGGATGGGGCAATTTTAACAGCTTCGTCGCCGGTATTTTGCCGGTCTTTTTTTTCCATAAGGTTTGTGCATCCCGTTTGGAGGGACGCTTTTGAAACGATTGAGCTTTGTTTTGACCATTGTCCTTCTCGGCGTTATCGCTGGTGTAGGTTATTGGTACACTACATTAAATAAAGAAGAATTTGACCATTCTCGTTGGTTGTCTAATTCTTTTGACAACGTGCGCTCCATTCATGTTCAGGGCAAGATGGGCTCTTTCATGCTTTCCGGTGAAAAGGGAGATTGGGAGGCTCAGGTTCCTGGTGCTTCATGGAATGTTACTGCGCGCGCTTTGTCTGCCAAAGTGATGGATTATCTTGGGAAGCTTGCCGCATTGGAACCCCATCGTTCGACTGGAGGTTTTGATCGCGGCGGTCCAGAACAGTATGGCCTAGATAACCCTGATCTTAAGATTATAGTTACATTTGGTGCGGAGAACGTTGAGCCGTTGACTGTCAAGCTGACGTCTGACGGTGCGGGTACCATATATGGTTGGAATTCCCGTAGCAAAGGGCTTGTTTATGAATTCGCTCAAAAGGCTCTGGATTCTTTAGCGCTTCCTGCTACAAATTTCTTGGATCGAAAGGTGTTTAATTTCGATCAGGAAGATGTTGCCAAGGTTCAACTGCTTCAACCCTTTGGTTCCAGTTGGCTTGTCGAGAAACGAAAGGAAGGATTCTTCTTCTCATTGCCTGGCTACCTGAAGGATAAGCCTGCATCTGATTCTGCTCTGAAGTTGTACATACACTCTTTGGCTTTGTTGAAAGCGGGCAATCTGGTTTTGGAGCCTGTTGTCACTGAAAAACGCTTGCCTGTGCTGACAGTCAAGGTGTGGGCTGGCAAGGAAACCGAACCGGGATTGGTAAACTTTTTTACCATTAAGGATTCACCTGATCAGTACCTGGGCAAATCTTCTTGGCTTACGGTTCCTTTTACTTTGGATGCTCAGAGTGTGAGCCAGTTGGTTAAGAGTGCCTTTGATGTACAGGGACGTTCCGTAGTCAAATTGGATTTGGGAGACGTAGGCCGTTTTCTCGTCATGCACGGTGATGCCAGTTATGTGGTGGAGCGTGGTGAGACAGGATGGCGCCTTTTAGATGGCAAAAAAGACCTGCAGGGCATTGACATGTTTCTGTGGCGATTTACTGAATTACAGTTCGAGGCATTACCGCTCAACAACTTGCCTGCCACAGCTTTGAAGCTTATGTATTGTAAGCTGATGGATAAAGATGGTGATAAGTTGACGGAACTAACTTTTTACGCCGATCCTAAACTGCCTCAGGGGCAGTGCTGGATGAAGAACGGTGGCGGGATGTATTATCCCGTTTCTAGCAGATTATTGAAGGATTTGCAGGGGATGTTCCCGACCAACGCGCCAGCGAATGGTCCGGGTGCATAGCCGCATTTGTATCTTTTTTTTAAGGAGTATATCATGGCACGCATCACAGTCGAAGATTGTCTGGCAAAGGTCAGCAACCGTTTCCTCATTACCCAGATGGGTATTAAGCGCGTCAAGCAGTACCGCGAAGGTTACGAGCCTCTCGTGGAGTCCAAGAACAAAGAAATAGTAAGTTCGCTTCGTGAAATTGCTGCTGGTAAAGTTCTGCCTGAGCATACTCTCGAAGGTGTTACCTTCGAAGTAGAATCCGGAGACGCTGACAAATAACCATGTCTAAGCGCGACTTCTATGAAATCCTGGGGGTCTCTCGTGAAGCCTCTCAGGATGAGATCAAATCGGCTTACCGCAAACTTGCTTTCAAGTACCATCCCGATCGTAATCAGGATGATCCTGATGCGGAATCCAAGTTCAAAGAAGCAGCTGAAGCTTATGAGATTCTTGGTAACGACGAGAAACGTCAGGCTTATGATCGTTTCGGCCACGACGGTGTAAACGGTAACGGCTATGGTGGTTTCTCCAGTAATGAGGATATCTTTGGTGCTTTCAGTGATATCTTTGGCGAAGTGTTCGGCTTCTCCGCTGGTGGCCGTGGTGGGGTTAATCGTCCTCGTCCCGGTGCTGATCTCCGTTATAATTTGACCATCTCCTTCCGTGAGGCGGCCAAGGGAGCGGAAGTCGATATCACTATTCCGGTAGAGCAAGAGTGTGACACTTGCCACGGTACTGGTGCAGCTCCGGGTACAACTCCCCAGACTTGTTCTCACTGTGGTGGAACCGGTACCATTCAGCAGGCTCAGGGCTTTTTCCGTATTCAGGCTCCTTGTCCCAGTTGTCGCGGTGCTGGTCAGATTGTTACTGACCCATGTGACGAATGTATGGGGCGCGGTAGTGTCATCAAGGATAAGGATCTAAAGGTTCGTATTCCTGCTGGTGTGGACAACAACTCCCGTTTGCGTCTGCGTGGCGAGGGTGAAGCCGGAACCAATGGTGGCCCCCCGGGTGACCTTTATGTCGTCATTCGTGTTGAGGCCGATAAAGTTTTCGAACGTCAGGGTCAGAATCTGATTATCAGCCGGGACATCTCATTCGTTGAAGCCTCTTTGGGCCATCGTCTTGAGGTGCCTACGCTGGATGAGCCGGTGAACCTTGATATTCCCAAGGGCACACAGAGCGGTGAAGTCTTCCGTCTGAGAGGTCTAGGATTGCCTCATCTTGGCAGTGCTCATAAGGGAGACTTGCTTGTTGAGGTCAAGGTTAACACTCCAACTCACCTCAATTCCAAGCAGGAGGCTTTGCTTCGCGAGTTTGCTGAGATTGAGGAAGGGAAGTTGACCAATAAGGCCAAAGGGTTCTTTAAAAAGGCCAAAGACAAGGTCATGGGAGAGTAACGTGTCTGACGGTTTCTCGCATATGGATAGTGATGGCAACGCTCACATGGTGGACGTATCGGCTAAAAATGACAGCCAGCGAACTGCCATAGTGCAGTGTATCGTACGTCTCGCTCCTGATACTTTGAATCTTCTCAAGGAGAATGCTCTTCCCAAGGGAGACGTTCTGACTACTGCTAAGATTGCCGGTATTCAGGCAGCCAAACGTACGGCAGACATGATCCCTATGTGCCATCCTCTGCCAATTAGTTACGTGGATGTTCGTTTCACTGTGAATGATGCCGATGTAACTATTGAGCTTGAGTGCGAGGTGCGTACCACCTACAAGACTGGCGTGGAAATGGAGGCGCTGGTTGGTGCTCAGGTGGCTGCTGCAACCATCTATGATATGTGTAAAGCGGTTCAGAAGGATATTGTCATCGATAACTGCCGGCTTGTATTCAAGAGTGGTGGTAAGAGTGGCACTTTTAAAGCCGACTAGAAATTCTTCTTACGAAAACTAAAAGAGGCCGCACCTATCAAGGTGCGGCCTCTTTTAGTTATTTGGATTTGTCTTTACCAGACAGTTCGTGTTTGTACGCCTGCCTCGTGCATGTATTTTTTGATTTCAGGAATTGTGTACTCGCCATAGTGGACGATGGAGGCAATGAGTGCTGCTGTCGCGCGACCTTTGGTCACAGCGTCAACCATATGTTGCGGATTACCAGCGCCACCAGAGGCGATTACCGGGATGGTGACGGACTCGGCCACAAGACGAGTGAGTTCCAGATCATAACCGGTCTTCACGCCGTCTGCGTCAATGGAATTCAGGCAGATCTCGCCAGCTCCGAGGGCTTCGCCGGTCTTGGCCCATTCAATGGCGTCAATTCCCATAAACTTACGACCGCCGTGAATGACGATCTCGAAACCGGAGGGAATCTGTTCGGACTTTTCGACGCGTTTGACGTCCATGCCGAGAACAACACATTGAGAACCAAAGCGCACAGCACCTTCACTGATGATATCAGGGTTCTTAACCGCACCGGAGTTAACGGAAACTTTTTCTGCGCCGGCTATGAGGACATCACGCATGTCGTCTACAGTGTTGATGCCTCCTCCAACAGAGAAGGGGATGAATATCTGCGAGGCTACCTTTTCGACTACGTCGAGGAAAATGCCGCGGGCTTCATGTGAAGCCGTGATATCATAGAAAACGATTTCGTCTGCGCCTTCTTCATAATATTTTTTGGCGGTCTCAACTGGATCGCCGATATCAACATTGCCTTTGAACTTAATGCCCTTAGTGAGGCGCCCATTCCGGACGTCGAGGCAGGGGATGACGCGCTTACTCAGCATCGGCGGCCTCCTGGCAGTAGTTGTAAAAGTTCTTGAGGAGCTGCAGTCCCGGGCGTCCGCTCTTTTCCGGGTGGAATTGCACAGCCCAGAGACCTTTGCGGCCATGGACGGAGCAGAAGTCGATACCATAGCGAGTGGTGGCGATGACAAAGTCATCGGATGGAGCCGGGAAATAACTATGGACGAAATAGAAGTCCGCATCAGGGTCTATGCCTGCAAAGAGTTCGCACTCATTTTTGAGTTCGACCTGATTCCATCCCATATGAGGAACGCGGATAGTAATGTTCTCGTAGTCTACCCAAGAAGGGTTGAAGAGGCGACATTCACCGGGAATAACTTCCAGTGCCTTTGTGTCATTCTCTTCACTATAGTCCAGCAGAATCTGACAGCCTACGCAGATACCTAATACAGGTTTCTTCTGCCAGATTAGTCCTTTGATGACTTCATCAAGGCCAGCGGAGCTCAATTCATCCATGGCCTGTCCGGCAGCGCCGACGCCAGGGAAGATGATGCCCGCTGCATTATTCAGTTCATCGGGGTCGTTTGTGATTTTGTTCGGAATTCCCAAACTTTCCAGTGCACGATGCACACTCGTCTGGTTTCCTGCTTTGTAGTCAAATATGGCGAGCATGTTCCCTCCACTAAATCTTTGTTCAATACAGGCACTAGTAAAAATAATGGGGGAAAACAAGGGGTTTTTTAGAATTGGCAATTTTGTTCATTATAAAATGAGATTTGCCGTTTTTGTCGTAGGAATAGACGGTTCTGCAGCTTCTGCTTGAAAGGTAGGTGTCTTGAATTATTGGTCAAGCTATAATGGCATGTTCATTGAACTACACTTTTGAAGCCAAGGAGGCGTCATGTTTGTAGAGATTCTGTTTTCAGCCTTGTTTGTATTCGCAGCACTGGCTGTGGTGGCTTTGTTCTTCTGCAATATTGAGACAAGTCCCATTAACGCACGTAATGTAGCGCGAACTGCCCGGTACGTGGGACCGAAAGGTGATTTGAAAACCTTTAAGACTTGGCTGTAGATTATTTAGCGAAAACTTTCAGCAGGAGATCACCTGTGATGGGGCCGAGCTTTCTTCCCAGTCCTTTGAGGCGAATAGGGCGGCCCACAACAAAGTCACGGGGAAGGGTTACTTCGATGGTTTTGGGACCTTCACTGAATTTCTGCTCGACTGTGATTCGGATTTTTCTACCAGGCATCAAGGCGTGAGCAGGAAAATAGACTTCTTGCTCATGGTCCATCTGCCCCTTGAACCATGATTTGATGGTACCGCTGATTCCTTGCGTAAAATCAAGGTTCATGGTGCGTTCGCCCCAATGAAGCTGGAGCTTTTTCTTTTTCAGCTCCAATGGGCCTTTGTAGCCAGGTTGTTCTTTGCGAATCTGGCTATAGATGTCTTCGAAGACCTTTTTGGCGAAAGGGTCGTTGAGGATCGTCTTGAGGACTTCCTCTTCTTTGTAGTAAAATTTCTGATTCCGTGAGCGGGTTGAGTGGTGAGTTTTTTTCGCCGTTGGTTTTGCTTTGAACTTGGTCTTTTGCTGACGGGCGTATGCCTTGGCTCCTTCGGCTTTAGATGCCGTGGGGCCTTCAGAGGCTTTGCTGGAGGAAGGGCCTGCTTTGGGGCCGCTGTCTTCCAGCAGCCCCTTGGCAATGACATATGCTTCGTTAATTTCCCGGAACTTCTCTCCCGCACTTGGGTGATCGTTTAAGTCCGGATGGTATTTGAAGGCGAGTTTTCTAAAGGCTGTTTTTACGTCATCCAGCCCGGCACCGGATTCAAGTTGAAGTACCCGTAAGCATTGCTGGAGAGTCATGATTAGCCTCGTGGAAGATTAGTCGTCTGAAATCAGGGCATTGGGTGATGAGTCGGGATCATAGCGCAAAAGGTCTTCATCGCGCAAATACTGCTTGCCTTGTTTGACAAACTCTTTGTGTCCTGCCTTTGGATTAACTCCAGGACAGTATTCTTGAATCATTTCCCAACTCATTTCATCCACGAGATTTCCACGGAAGAAGGGCCATGCTCGGCAGATATCCGGGCGGCCGGGGTGCACACCACAGCCTTCCTTGAAAAAGAAGCAGAAGCCATCGTCACCAGTAATAAGGTGTAGCTTACCACCACGCTCTTCAGTGTACTTCTCTACAAGTTCGTCGACGGATATATCGAGATGTGCAGCAAGGCGCTTCTGGTCTTTCTCAGTCATTACAATGCCGCCTTCACCGTGGCAACAGTGGCCGCACATGCGGCATTCAAATGCGTTAATACTCATCGGGTGATTCCAAAACGTTGAAATTCGACCTTGAGGCATCGGTCCTCGATAACGGTAATACCACTGTCGGCCAGGATCTCGCGAGCCTCGGCACTGATGATGCCGGATTGCATCCAGAATACTTTTGGCAGCGGATCCATTTTAAGCACTTCGCGCGCGTGATCCGGGCAGAATTGGGCTGCTCGGAACAGGTCAACCACGTCCACGGGTGTAGGAATGTCAGTGACAGTCTTATACGTCTCTAGCCCCCAGACGTCTTTGCGAACCGGGTGAACCGGGATAATATCAAAACCCATTTCAATCATTTCGCGGCCCACACCGTCCACCGGACGGCCAGGTTTGTCCACAGCGCCTACCACTGCGATGGTCTTGACCTCGCGGAGCAAGGCGGATAGCTCTTTGTCGTTGTACAGCATGTTGATTACCTCATTGGTTGGGGAGAGTTGCTTGTACAGCAAACCTTCCCTGTTGCCTAGTTTATATATGAAGGAGAGCCCGATGTTCGAACCGACCCGCCACATTCCAGCGGAAGAATTGCTGCGTCGTCAGAATGCAGTAAGAGCCCATTTGCAGACAGTTGCCCCTGAAGCTGGTGGTATTCTTGTTTTTTCACGCCTCAATATTTATTATCTGACCGGTACCTTTGGTCAGGGTGTGCTGTGGCTGCCTTTAGAAGGTGAGCCTGTATTGATGATTCGTAAGGGTGTGAATCGGGCCCGCTTGGAGTCTCCTCTCCAGCATATTGAGTCGTTTAAATCTTATTCAGAATTACCAGCTGTTGCCGCTGAAAAAGGAAGTCCTTTCACCGGCACTTTGGCTGCGGTCATGTCTGGCCTTACTTGGCAGCTTGGCAATATGCTGGCTGCTAAGCTTAAGGACTACACCATCGTCTCAGGCGATCATGCTGTTGCTCTTGCCAAGATGGTTAAGTCTGAATTCGAGTTGGACATTCTTCGTCGTTGTGGTGCACTGCATCATGAGTGTCTTTACGATATCCTTCCGCAGAAGATGCGCCCCGGTATGACGGAGCGCGAGATCTCTCACCTTGCATGGGAGGCTTTCTTCTCAAAGGGGCACATGGGCATCTTGCGCATGCAGGCACATGGTGAGGAAGCATTTCTTGGTCATGTAGCAGCTGGAGATTCCGGCAACTACCCCAGTGCGTTTAATGGTCCCCTTGGCCTTCGAGGTGAACACCCCGGTTCTGCCCTGATGGGCAACGCCAATAAGGTTTGGGAAAAGGGAGAGCCTTTGATGCTCGACATCGGTTTTCAGTTGGAAGGTTATCACACTGATAAAACCCAAGCCTATTTTGCGGGTAGCGCATCTGCCATTCCTGACGAAGTACGTAAAGCTCATGAGTTCTGCATGGAAATGCAGGCTTGGATGTGTGCAAACGCTAAGCCCGGCGTTATTGTCAGTTCTCTTTATGAGCATTGTATCGAGCAGGCAAACGCTCGTGGTTTTGCAGAGGGCTTCATGGGATTGGATGAGAATCAGGTTCCATTTGTCGGCCATGGCATTGGACTTACTATCGATGAATTTCCTCCCATTGCAAAAGGCTTCGACCTGCCGCTAGAGAAGGGCATGGTTATCGCTTTGGAGCCCAAGCAGGGTGTGCGTGGTGTTGCAATGGTGGGCGTTGAGAACACTTTTGAGATCACCGAGGACGGCTGCCGTTGCATCACTGGTGATTCTTACGAGATGGTACCTGTTGAATAATATCAACCAGGTTACATATCTGAATAGAAAAAGGCCCCGAGAGATGTTCTCGGGGCCTTTCTTGTTTACTTAAGCATAAGATCTTATTCTGCCGTCTCTTCTTCGCCCAAATCAAATGCGGCTTCGAAGATGGCGACTACGTCATCCATGTTCATCTGGACGGGAGTAATGTCGAACAGTGCGCCCATGGTGGTGATGGCATTTTCAGCCAGCGCAGGTATTTCCTCGCGCGTAACTCCATAGTCGGTGAGTTTCTCATCTCCAAGCCCACACGCATTGATAAGGTTGTCCAAAGCATCGAGGAATGCCACACCCGGGACATCCTCTTCAATGTCCTCCTCGAGGGTGTCGCCCATTGCGAGAGCCAGATCGGCGAGGCGTTCTTCTCCGCAAGCAGCAAGGAATCCAAAATAGGCTCTGGAAATGAGGGTCAAACCTGCGCCATGTGGCAGGTCTGGGTGAAATGCCGACAAAGCGTGTTCAAGAGAGTGGTGGGAGATACAGGAAGAGTACGACTCGCAAAGTCCAGCTGCGGTGGAAGCCCAAGCCATTACGGTGCGAGCTTCGAGATTATCTCCATTGGCTACGGCTTCGGGCAGCGTGTGTGCGATGAGGTGCACTGCTTCCAGGGCCAGAGCGTCGCTTGCTGGCTGACGGCAGGTTGCGAGGTAAGCCTCTACTGCATGGAAAAATGCATCCATGCCGGTGTATGCTGTCTGCTTGGGAGGCACCGAAAGCATCAATTGTGGGTCAACGATGGAAATAGTGGGAAAAGTGGAATCGTTGCCCCAGCCGATCTTCTCAGCGCAATCCTGCTTGGTGATGACGGTCCATGGGTCGGCTTCAGTGCCTGTTCCTGCAGTGGTCGGAATGGCTACGATGGGGATAGCATCGTTTTCAGGCTCTTTGCAGCCACCAGTTCCAGAGGCCATGTAGTCCCAGTAAAGACCTGAGTTTGCGGCCATGAAGGCGATTGCCTTTGCAGAATCGATGGTGGAACCACCGCCGAGGCCTACTACGAAGTCTACGCCGTGTTCACGGCAGAGTGCTGCTGCTTCGTCAACGTGCTTGGATTCTGGATTTGGCTGGATCTTGTCATACACAATGGTCTGAACGTCTTGTTTTGCGAGTAGACTTTGTACACGGGAAAGATATCCGAGCTTTATCATGATGCCGGATTCGCCGATGACGATCATGGCTTTCTTGCCGCGAGGCAGGTGTGGCGTGTCGCCAAGCTGATTGAGAGTGTCGGGGCCAAATATAAGGCGTGTGGGCATATAATATTGAAAATTAAGCATGAGTTCTCCTTGAGGAATGTATGTGGCTACTTCTTCCACGATTTCAAGATGTTTTCAAGTTGCGACTCGGTGAAGAGGTCGCGCAGCACTATGGGGGAGTTACTATCGGGACCGGGGGAGAAGAGTGCAGCCGTTGGAATAGACATGGAGCCAAGGGCACGAAGTAGGGCCTCAGCTTCGATATTGCGTTCAGTTAAATCAACCTTGATAAATTTGACACCGTACTTTTGCTTCCAGCGTTGGATATTGGCTGGAGTAAGTACTGTCGCTTCCAGCGCTTTGCAGGTGGGACACCAATCAGCAGTGAAGTCCACAAATAGTTTTTCTTTTCCGATTCGTTGGCTCAGTTCAACTGCGTCAAATGGTTCCCATACTGAGTCTTCAACTGGTGCAGGAGTTGTCCAGACAAGCAGGCCAACAAAGAGGGCTATGCAGACAATACGTATGATCCATTTGCGTGAGGGAAGGGAGTCTTTGGTTTGTACCCAAAGCCATCCCCCGAGGAGTATGGCCCAAAGTGGAGCTAGAATGCGCAGAGCGGTGTCGCCTAGAGCGATGGACACAAGGTAGAAGGCTGTTGCTACGAGAAAAAAAGCTATGCCCTTTTCAACGTATTCGATCCATGGCCCACCCTTAGGAAGATATCGTGACAGACTCGGGTTGATGATCAAGAGTATGTAGGGAAGGGACATCCCTATACCTATTGAAATGAATACCGTGGCAATGAGGATTGGTCCTTGAACCAGAGCCCAGCTCAGTACTCCACCAAGGAACGGGCCGCTGCATGGGGTTGCAAGGAGCGTTGTCAGATTGCCTGTGAAGAAGGCTTTGACGCGTGGGTTCTTGCTTTCTGCTCCGAATTTCAGGTCAATGACTGGCAGATGGAATAGGCCGAACAAGCTGAGTGATAAGGCGAAGATCACCCCTGCAACTGTGAGCACGAGCCATTTCTTTTGGAAAAGGGCGCCCCAAGCTTGTCCTGTACCGCCAAGGATAATGGCAAGGAAGAGAAAGAAGGCCAGAATTCCGAGAGCAAAAAAGACATTGTGTTCCCGGAAATTTGCTATTCGCTCCTCTTCACTTTCAGCGTTGGTTGAGTTCAGAATTGCCGAAAGCTTGAGACTGACCACGGGGAGGACGCAGGGCATGATATTGAGGATTAGCCCGGCCAACAGTCCCATGAGTATGGCGGAGAGGAGACTGCGAACTTCAAGGCCCGGCTGCATGTATTCAGGAGTGAAGTTCCATTGAACGTAGCCACTTTCGGTGATTTCTGTAGCTGTTGATTCTGAAGGCGCAGCGTCTTCTCTTGCAAGAGATTTATATGTTGGCCACCAAGGTTGGTCTTGTGCGGCCGGAAGGGAGGCTATGTCGAGCCCTTGTTCGCCATAGGTTATGTCTCGGCGTACAGGAATGCATCTTGTGGGATGGCAAAGAAGAAGGTCGATACGGAGCTTAATGGGGAAAATGGGAGCGTCGGCTGGCACAACTGCAAAGAGTTTTGTGCCGCTTTTATACGTATTGACCATGACGCTTGGATCGTAGGCGTCTGGCTTAACTATAGGTACGGGGTAACGGGGCAAAATCGCGTTGCCAGCTGCAGAGCTTCCCGAGAGACGGGTCGGTTTGCCCATGCCGCCAGGATTGTCCGCGTAGGTATACCACTCTGGAGCCATGTCGAGGGAGAGCGTCAGAAGCAAGGTGGATTTGTCCAGCCTATAAGCCTCCACGGGCATGGTCATGGGAATCGTTTTAGGCGTTATTTGGGCGTACGCAGGCGTCCAGGCCAGGGCCAGGAAGAGCGTGAAAAACAGTGTGATAAATGGCTTGCTTATCTTCATCGAAAAAAAATGTAAAAAGTGAAAACATGTTGTTGACAAACACAAGGCTGACATATAGTTATTCTCTCCGTTGAGCGCAACCGCGTTTAGCACTGAGTGGGTCACTAGCTCAATTGGCAGAGCAGCGGACTCTTAATCCGGAGGTTCAAGGTTCGATTCCTTGGTGACCCACCACTCAGAGATCAATGCCCGGTTTTTAGCCGGGCTTTTTTATTGCAACTTTTTTAATATTTCTTGTTGACAAATGAGACCTCGACTTATAGAAATTCACTCCGTTGAGCGCAACAGCGTTTAGCACTGAGTGGGTCACTAGCTCAATTGGCAGAGCAGCGGACTCTTAATCCGGAGGTTCAAGGTTCGATTCCTTGGTGACCCACCACTCAGAAGATTCAGCCCGGCTACCAGTCGGGCTTTTTTTATGGTTTGTTTAAGATATACAGTGTCGAGCATAGATGAAAGTCCTTTAGATGCTTGTAATAGTACCTGCCCGGAATAAGTGTGGCAAGACAGATAATCATTATTTACTTTTACCCAATGCATAAAAAAAGGCCGGAACAGTCGTTCCGGCCTTTTTTTGTTTTCATTAATTTTATTGGTGTCTAACCGCCAAACCAACCAGGAGCGATGACTTCCAGCGCCTTGGTGTAGTGAACACGCAAGTCTTCCAGCTTTCCGCCGATGATCTTTTCTTGATCGCCAAGACTGGATGGGCAGGTTTGCTGCATCTGTTCGGCAATCGCTTCTAGTTCCTTCACAGTGGACTTAATGAGAATAATGGTATCGGCTAAGTCGCCACCCTGATCTGCTGCCAGTACGTCGTAGAGGCGAGCCTTCCAGGTGTTAAGTTCCATTTCAAGACCCTTGCAGTAATGGGCAACAGCTTCCTGCTTACCGCTATCAGTGGGGCAGCCATCAATTCCCATGCAACTGGGGCAAGGTCCGGGATAATCCATGTTGGGCATAGTACTGTCTCCATGTTGAGGGTTATTAATACCTTCGATTATAGACAAGGCTTTACCCATTGCAATTGTAATCGGGAAACATTGCCACTGCACATTAAGATAATAATCGTTGTGTCATTTTGTTTCAGACAAAAAAGCGCCCACAGATAACTGTGGGCGCTTGGTTGTTAGTCTTTTGCTATGAACCTAGTCGTCGCAGGCGTCGTTTGCCAGGTGTTTCAATGCTGCATAGCGGTCGTCGATGTCCTTCTCAATCTTGGAGCGGTAGGCCTTAGAGAAGTCGGGATAGAAGCGTTCCAGCATGGCGTAGCGGTTTTCACCAGACAAGAACTCCTGGAGCGTTCCGTCGGGAGCTTTGGATTCCAGGAGGAACGGATTCTTGCCTTCATCTGCCAACTGCGGGTTGTAGCGGTAAAGTGGCCAGTAGCCAGAGTCCACAGCCAGCTTTTGTTCGAGCTGGGTTTTACCCATACCCTTCTTAATGCCCTGATTGATACACGGAGCGTACGCAATGATCAGGGACGGACCTGGGTAGGCTTCTGCCTCCTGGATGGCCTTCATGAACTGCTGCTTGTTGGCTCCCATGGCAACTGACGCAACGTAGACATAGCCGTATGTTATAGCCATTCGACCAAGATCCTTCTTGCCGGTTGATTTACCAGCAGCGGCGAACTTGGCGATGGAGCCGAGCGGGGTTGCCTTGGAGGACTGACCGCCGGTGTTGGAGTAGACCTCGGTGTCCATGACAAGGAGGTTGATGTCCTTGCCGGAAGCGAGAACGTGGTCCACGCCGCCGTAACCGATATCGTAGGCCCAACCGTCACCACCGAACACCCAGATGGACTGTTTGGTGAACAGATCAGACATGTCGAGGATCTCTTTGAGAGCCTTTTTGCGGGTTCCTTTGAGAGCCTTCTTGAGGGCTTCTCCAGCTGCTTTGGATTCTGCGGGATCGTCCTTGACTTTGATCCACTTGTTCAGCTTGGTCTTGAGGGCTCCAGTCTCACTCTTAGCGGCTTCCTTGCAAAGGTTCACAAGGTGTGCACGGCGTTGATCGGTAGCCATTTCCAGACCGAAACCGAATTCTGCGGCGTCCTCGAATAGGGAGTTACCCCATGCAGGGCCATGGCCTTCGGTGTTGACGCAGTATGGCGTTGTCGGTGCGGATGCGCCCCAGATTGAGGAACAGCCCGTTGCGTTAGCAATGACCATGCGTTCACCGAAGAGCTGGGTGATGACCTTTACATAAGGAGTTTCACCACAACCTGCACAGGCGCCAGAGAATTCCATGAGGGACTGGCGGAACTGGCTGCCCTTGACGGTCTCACGACCAAAGGCTTCCTTGTAGGAAACGGTGTCTGCGAAGTTGAAGTTGGGCACCTGCACGTCGGTCTGGGTGGCGATAGGCTTCATGACCAGCGCCTTTTCCTTGGCCGGGCAGATGTCGGCACAGTTTCCGCATCCCAGACAATCAAGGGAAGATACCTGCATGCGGTATTGCATGCCCTTCACGTCCTTGCCGATTGCATTCAATGTCTCGAAGGTGTCGGGAGCATTTTTCATCTCTGCATCAGATGCCAGGATCGGCCGCAGAGCAGAGTGTGGGCAAACAAATGCGCACTGGTTGCACTGGATGCAGTTGTCCTTGATCCATTCAGGAACCATGATAGCCACGCCGCGTTTTTCATACTTGGAAGTGGCGGCGGGCATGGTGCCGTCTAGAGAGAAAGCGGAAACCGGCAGGGTATCGCCCTTTTGAGCCAGGACCGGACGCATGACGTCTTTGACGTATGCGGGTTCATTGCTGCTCTTGGGCTTTGTGACCTTGAGCTTCTTCCAGGCTGCAGGGACGTCGATTTCCACCAGCGCGTCGGTGGCTTTGTCCACTGCCGCGTTGTTCATTTCGACAATCTTTGGTCCCTTCTTGCCGTATGCCTTTTCAATGCCGTCCTTGAGCAGGGCAACAGCCTTGTTGAAAGGCATGACATTGGCAAGTTTGAAGAACGCGGTTTGCATGACCATGTTGATGCGTCCACCCAGGCCTACTTCTCCAGCAATCTTGACTGCATCGACGGTGTAGAACTTGAGGTTCTTTTCGGCGATGGTTCGACGCATGGCTGCAGGCAGCTTTGCGTCCATCTCCTCGGCAGTCCAAGGGCAGTTGAGCACGAAGGTGCCGTTATCCTTGATACCTTCGAGGATGTCGTACAGGTTGACATAGCTCGGGTTGTGGCAGGCGATGTAATCTGCGTCAGTAATCAGGTACGTAGACTGAATTGGCTTCTTACCGAAACGCAGATGGGAGATGGTAATACCGCCGGATTTTTTGGAATCGTAGGCAAAGTATCCCTGTGCGTAGAGCTTGGTATTGTCACCAATGATTTTGATGGCCTGTTTGTTTGCGCCAACAGTACCGTCTGCGCCGAGGCCCCAGAACTTGCACTGGACTGTGCCTTCGGGAGTGGTGTCCACGCAGTCACAGTCGAAGAGAGACAAGTTGGTTACATCGTCATTGATTCCCACGGTGAAACCGTGCTTGGGACGGGAGAGCATGTCGAAGACAGCTTTGGCCTGTGCCGGGGTGAATTCCTTGGAACCGAGCCCGTAACGGCCGCCCACGATAACCGGAGCGTCTTTCTTGCCAGCATAAGCAGCACAAACGTCCAGGTAGAGAGGGTCGCCAAGTGCGCCAGGTTCCTTGGTACGGTCGAGTACCGCGATCTTCTTGACAGTCTTGGGGATGGCCCGAAGCATGTGTTTGACAGAGAAGGGGCGGAACAGGCGGACTTTGAGCAGGCCGACTTTCTTGCCAGTGGCGTTAAGGTGGTTGACCGCTTCTTCAATGGTTTCACAACTGGAGCCCATGGCTATGATGATACGGTCAGCCTGTTTGTGGCCGACATAATCGAAGAGTTTGTAGCGGCGACCGGTCACTTTGCCGACCTGTTTCATGTAGTCTTCTACAATGCCGGGGATGGCGTCGTAGTGTGCGTTGGTGGTTTCGCGACCCTGGAAATAAATATCCGGGTTCTGGGCGGTGCCGCGAATGTCCGGATGCTCGGGGTTCATGGCTTTCTGGCGGAACTCGGCCAGCTTCTTCATGTTGACCAGAGGTTTCATGTCCTCATAGTCGATGACCGCGATTTTCTGGATTTCATGCGAGGTGCGGAAACCGTCGAATGCGGACAGGAACGGGATGGAGGATTCAATGGAGGCGAGGTGTGCCACCAGGGAAAGATCCATGACTTCCTGTACGGAATTGGAAAAGAGCATGGCAAAACCGGTTTGGCGGGTGGCCATGACGTCCTGGTGATCACCGAAAATGGAAAGGGCGTGCGCAGCTACTGCGCGAGCGGATACATGGAAGACACCGGGAAGGAGTTCGCCGGAGATCTTGTACATGTTCGGGATCATCAGCAGGAGACCCTGAGACGCGGTGAAGGTGGAGGTCAGTGCACCACCGGCTAGAGAGCCGTGCACTGCGCCTGCCGCGCCTGCTTCGGACTGCATTTGTCGAATCTGGACGGTTTGTCCGAAGATGTTTTTTCGCCCCTGGGCCGCCCATTCATCGGCGATCTCTCCCATAGGGGTTGAAGGGGTGATGGGGTAGATGGCGGCGGTTTCGCTCATGGCATATGCCACGTGCGCAGCTGCGGTGTTGCCGTCCATGGTCTTCATCGTTTTCTTGGGCATGTTACTTCTCCAAGGTTGTAAATTGGATTTCAATCCATTGATAATAGCTGGAGCGCTTCTCCAGTATTATAATCTGCGAAAAAATCATCCCTCCCTTGTTCCGGATTTCGGGACAAGGGCCACATTGGCAAAGCCGTTGTGAGTTGGACCGCATTCGGGAAAGAAGATCGCAGTCTCGCCTAGTTTTGTCTCTTGTTACGCTTGCTTGGTCAACCCCCTGGGCTGCCGTTGCCCGGCAAAAGACAGCCATTTACCGAATAGATTGGGTAAAAGCGAGGAAAAGATTCACTTTTGTAGAGCGGAACATGCTTGCCAAAACAAGGAATTTGCGTCCACAGTGCGCCAACCGGAACAAAAACCATATGCAAAATGAACGTCAGAAAATAACTCGTGCGTTGTGCGCCATTATCGCCTGTGGCTTCCTTGCCACGCTGGGGATTGGATTGGTGTCGTTCACTCTTCCGTTGGTTAGCCTTGATGCCAAAGTAAGTGGTACATGGCTTGGTACTGGTTTTGCCGGATTCTTTCTGGCGCGGTTGCTCGTCGGGCCGCTGGGCGGGATCTGGGCGGACAAGTTTTCTCCTCGTTGGCCACTAATGTTTGCAACAGCTTTGGCTGCCACAACCTCTTTAGGATATGTTGTATTCCCTGATGTTGCTTCCCTCTATGTCATACAGTTCATCCTCGGTGTGTGCTCTGGCTTGATTCGTCCAGTGGGGCTGGCCGTGCTGGGCGGTAACGTCCCACACAACTCTCTTGCGCGATGGTTTTCTGTCCACACTCTGGCTTTCAATGCTGCGGCGTTTGTAGGTCCTTTGCTCGGTGGGCTTCTGTATTGGAGTCGAACAATGACTCCAATACTGGGAGGGTTGTCTCTTTGTATGATTGTTGCCTTCGTGCTCATCTTGATTTTTGTTCCTACTGATATCGCTACCAAAGGACGTGAGGAGCGTCCTCAATCAGATAAGCATTTTGATAAGAAGCGGTTTTATGCGCTGTTGTTAGCAATATTCGGCCGCACCTTTGGTATTGGGCTTACCATTGCCTTTTACCCAATTCTGTTGACAGTAACTCTTGGCATCAGTGGACCAAAAGTCGGGTTGTTGTTTGCCTTGCCCGGGTTGATCACTTGTTTGGTGCTGCCGTTAGTTCCCGTTTTAAAGCGGCGCTATCAGTGCGATTTTGTGATGGCGGGCATGCTTGCAAGCGGATTGGGATTGATGCTTGCTGGAGTCGGTGGCCAATTATGGCATTTCGTTATTGCTGGCATCATCATGGGAACAGGTGCAGCTTTATCGATCCCTGAGTCCATGGCCGTAGCTTCTTCATCAGGCACTCAACAGGGGCGAGTTTTTGGCGTTACCCATGTGGTGACCAGTCTTGGTTTTGTTTTAGGACCGTTAATGGGTGGTCTTATAATTCAGTCCCTTAGCAACATCGGCTACGTGTTTGTTGTGTCGGGACTTGTTGGTTGGGCCTGTCTCCTAATGTGGGGCTATTACTGTCCGAGATATGAGCGTTTGATGCCTTATGGTGCGGTTCTTACATTATTCATAATGGCAGTTGTTGCGACAGGGCTGTATTTGACGTTGAGCCTCCCAACGGATCCTGATGATGAGTTTTACCAATATACTGATGTCGCCATGGGGACAGTGGTCAATTTGACCTTAGAGGCTGATAGCCGCAGGGCGGCTGACGATGCTGCTCGGAAAGCTTTGGCCTTTATGCGTAATATTCAGAGAGATTTGGATCACCGTACTCCCAAGGGGTCGGTATACAGAATCAATCAATCTGCGGGTGAACACTATGTCAAACCAACCAAGCGGGCTTATGCGCTCATTCGCCGTGCGGTTGACTTGGCTCATGCGTCTGACGGTGTTTTTGATCCCACGATTGGTGCTCTGACAACTTCCCCTCTTTATTATGTATTAGATGAAACTGTTGCGAGAGCAAAAGCGGATTTGGTGGATTATCGTCAGATAGATTTTGACGACGAGAATCATCGTGTTCTGCTAAGAAAGAAAGGGATGGCAATTGACCTCGGTGGTATCGCCAAGGGGGCCATTATTGACGCAACGGTGGCTTTGTTGCGCAAGCAGCATGTTCGTGCTGGCATTGTCGAGGCTGGTGGAGATTTCTACTGTTTTGGCGAGCGTGATTGGACTGTCGGGATACGGAATCCTCGAGAGGAATCTGTTTACGGTACAGTGACTGTTCGAGAGAAAGGTGTCTGTGGGTCTGGAGATTACCAGCAGTTCGTCAAAATGAAAGAAGCGGGTGAGACTCGTCTTCGTCATCACATCATCAATCCCTCTGATATGGAGTCTGCTGAAGCCTCTGCTGGCGTGACGGTCATTGCTAATACCGCAGAGCTTGCCGATGGATTGGCTACAGCATTATTTATTATGGGACCGGATGTGGGCAGTCGTTTTGTACACGAGGATTTTCCCGATGTCGCTGCGATGTGGTTTACAAGGGATATGTCTGTAGTGGTTACGGATAATTTCCCACGATAGGGAACCCTGAAAGTTCAAAAAAATAAGGCCGGACAGCATTGCTGCCCGGCCTTTTGATTGATGTCGAATGAACGACTAGAACATGGACATGAAGTTCACAAACAGCGTCGCATTAGCGGTGTGCATGAGCCACATGAGCAGGCAGCCGAGGAAGGTGAGCCCTTTGAGTTGAAGGGGTTTCTCGCTGCGAGCAATGAGAATCCAGACGATGGCGCAGATGAAGCCCATAGCGCAACCGGCAGCCCAGACAATCCCTAGCGGGGTGCCGAGGACCATGGTTTTGAAGTTGGCGGGGAGGGTGGTGAAAAGCCAGCCCTGGCATGCCAGAAAGCCGAACATGGGGATGGTGGCCCAACGTGCGGCAAGTTTCAGAGAAAAATTATAGTAGTCACGTCCGAAATCGTCCTTCTTGCGACGGAGGACGAGATAAGTGCAACTGAGACCGGCTGCGGCCACGATGGTCAACAGGGTGTACATAATCGCCATCGGCAGGAACATGGACTGCGCGCCGAGAGCCAACTGCTCCTGTACGGTCTCAGTGGGCAGGGTGGCCATCAGTTTGGCCGGAACGCCGAGAGCGATAAGACAGATGGAAGCGAGAGCGGCTCCAATTCCGAGGAACATGTGGAAGCCTTTGGACTGACGCATCTTTTTCCAGAGAGTCAGATATGGAAGAGCGAAAATGATAAATGCACCAAAGGCAATGAATGCCTTGAGGAGCGGTGTTTCAGCCGTAAAGAATTGCTGAATGAATTGCGGAAATTTGGTGTAGGCAACGCCTATGGCTGCGCCTTGGATGATAAGGATGAGGATGAGCAGGACCAGCCCCATGGAGGCTGTTTGCTGGCCGTATTTGTCATAAAAGACCTTTGATTTGGTCTTTGCGGCGATTTCGCCGAGAACTGCGACCACCGGGCTGCCAAAAGCAGCCATGCCCAGCAGGCTGAAGAAAGCCGGGGCAAGGAGGAGGGCGGTCATGGTCAGTGTTTCATTGATAGTCATGATTTGATGTCTCCGGATTTTGGGATGGCGACCCTAGTTCGGTCCGCGAGGGTTTATTGCCTGAAAAAGTGCCGGGGCGCAAGGTTGCGGCAAAGGCAAAGCTGTAGCCAATTCTCAACGATTCCTTGCAAAAAGTCCCTACATCGCCTATTTCACTGTAAAGCATTCAACGTGAATAATGGGAGAACTCTGAATGAAATATCTGAAGCTTGTCGCACTTGCGGCTGTGTGTATGTCGATGATGGCGTGTAACGCCGCCAAGCAGCCGACACCCACGGACACCGCGAGTACCGAATGGCGCATCAAGAGCCTGGAGGAAAGCTTCCTGAATTTCCGCGAAGAGCAGCGTCGGCAGGCAGATATGCAGGCCGAAGACGCCAAGGCTGTTAAGGAGAGGCTGACTGCCATGGAACTGGAGTTGGCTGCTTTGAAAGCTGGCGGCACCATGATGGACGCTCCGGACGACATGGCTGATAGTGCTCCGCCTGCAGGTAAAGGGTGGGTGACCGATCTCTCTCCTGAAGAAGATGGATGGGTGGAAGGCCAGAAGCCTGATGGTGCTCCCAAGGCGCCTATGGCACAAAGCGATGAAGAGAAACCGTGGGATAAAGTCCCTGGTGCTCCGCCTGTCGTGCCTGAGCCTAAGATCATCAGTCGGGATAAGCCTACTGCTTCCAAAGTCGAGTCCAAACCCAAGATGAAGCCAAAGCCTCGTGTGTCTCCTGCCAAGGCTATGTATGACATGGCCCTTGCCAAATATAATAAGGGCGATTTTGAAGGTGCTCGAGGTGGGTTCGATGAGTTCATCAAGAAGTATCCCAAGGATGACTTGGTCCCTAATGCTTTGTATTGGAAGGGCGAGACCTTCTACTCTCAAAAGGATTATGGCCAGTCAATCCTCGCCTTTAAAGAAGTCACCGGACGATTCCCCAAGCATTCCAAGGCTGCGGCAGCATTGCTCAAAATTGGTATGTCGTATGAAAAGGTTGGTGACAATGATAACGCCATCTTCTATCTGCGGGCACTGGTGGAGGATTTCCCTCAATCCGGTCCAGCCAAGTTGGGCAGAAAAGAGTTGAACAGACTCGGCGGCTAATTGCTTCATTTACATTTCTGGCCGGAACCCATCGGAAAGATGAGAGTTCCGGCCTTTGTTTTTCAGTGAGTTGCGTAATTTATGGACCTACAAAGAGAATTTTTCGCCTGTCTGGCGCTGAAACATACGCCTCGATTAGGCCCTAAGGTCTGGAAACAACTCTTTTCTCATTTTTCCAATGCCTATGAAGCGGTTCAAAAGCCTGATTCATGGCGTGATTTGGGTGTCGAGAATCATTACATCAAAAGTGTTGTCCGTAATTGCCGGGATGAAGCTTGGCGAGACAAAGCGGAAGCGGAGTTCCATGCGGCCCGCAAGGCTGGGATGGATGTTGTCACGTGGTTTGATCCCCGATTCCCTAATTGCTTAAAACAGTTGGAAGATCCCCCGGTCATGCTTTATGTGGCTGGGGACGTGAAGCTATTCAGCAATCCTGGTGTAGCCGTTGTTGGGGCTCGTGAGTGTACTTCTTTGGGCTTGGAGGCAGCCGGGCGGATCAGTACTCAGTTGTCAAACATCGGGATCACGGTTGTTTCCGGTCTTGCTCTTGGCATTGATCGTCAGGCGCACCTTGGTGGCTTGCGTGGAATTGGCAGTTCGATTGCCGTGCTAGGGTGCGGTCTGGATGTGGATTATCCCTATGACAATCTCGATGTGCGCAAGGCTCTGTACTCGAAAGGACTGGTCGTGACAGAATATGGTCCAGGCGTAACCCCTCGCGCAGGGCATTTCCCTTATCGCAATCGTCTCATCAGTGCACTGTCGCTCGGTGTGTTGGTGGCTGAAGCTGCGCATAACAGCGGCAGTCTGATTACGGCTCGCTTAGCAGGAGAGCAGGGGCGAGATGTTTTTGCTTTGCCTGGTCCTCTTGGACAGCCAACGTTTACCGGCTGTCATCGCCTTATCAAGCAAGGGGCAGCCTTGGTGGAAAACGCCGAGGATATTCTTGAGATATTGCGATATGATTTTGCTCGGGAGTTGGAGAATATTCCTGATCCAGTACCTGTTAAAGCAGAGGAAGAGATTGATGAGAGTGAAGTCAGAGTAAAAAACTCGACAAAGCAGAAGAAAGCGGCGAACACAAAGGAAGAGAAAGATCTTCGGTCAAACGTTAAGCTGAAAGATACGCTCGATGGCGCCCCTATCAAGAAGTCAAAGCGTCCTACTGCTGTGGAGCGGGAGGACATTGTCCTCAATAATGAAGAAAAAGAAGTCATGGCCGTTCTGTGGCAGACCGACAAAGTGCATATTGATACCCTTGGAAGGGAATTGGATTGGGCTTCGGCGAAGATCAGCAAGGTTTTGATCATGCTGGAAATGAGAGGAGCTGTGCAGCAGTTGCCCGGTATGTGGTACCTTGCAAAGGAAGCATAGTCGCATCGCAGGTGTGGGCTAGAAGAGAGAAAAATCATGGATTGGAAACTGCTTGCCACCACTTTTGGTACCTTGTTTGTGGCTGAGTTGGGTGACAAGACTCAACTTGCATGTATGCTTATGACCGCCAAGACGCAGAAGCCTTGGACTGTATTTCTTGGTTCTTCTTTAGCGCTTGTTCTTGTCAGTTTCCTTGGGGTTATGTTTGCTAATTTTATCTGTCAGTATGTCTCACCCAGTATCATTAAAAAGATTGCAGCGGTTGGTTTCGTTCTTATGGGCGGGCTAATCTTTTTTGACAAAATTTAAGGGGCACTAACTTGAGTGCCTTAGGTCTGACGTGTACACTGTGCCTACGCGAACCTCATATCTTACTGACTGATACGTAACCAGGATCCCATGCAGAAGATACCCATTGATCTCGCCGCCCCCGGTATGAAGCTGGCTAAACCCGTGACCAAGGATAATGGTATGACCATTATGGCCGAGGGAATGGAGTTGACAGACAGCCTTATCTCGCGCCTTCAGAATATGGATATTGATCGCATTACGGTGCAGGGCAATCCCGTGGACATGGGAGGAGCTGGTGCAGGAACGGTTTACGCGGAACGTTTGGAACGGATGGATGTTTTGTTCCGCAAGTACGCAAGAGATAAGTGGATGATGCGTGTCAAAGGACGTATTAGTAAGTATTTCCAATTGAAAGCTGCTGCTCAGGAAGCCAAGCGTAAGGCCATGGAAGCTCTGATGAATGAGGACAAGGGAGAAAACGTTGAAGAGAATGGCGGAGGCGAGGAATAGTCATGGAAGCTGATCTGAAAACCAGCATCAAGGGCGAAATCCTCGCGGTTAAAGACCTGCCAACCCTGCCTCATGTCCTTGATGAGGTAACTCGTCTTATTGAGAACCCTGAGACGTCTAGTGAGGCCATCGCGAAAGTCATTTCTACGGATCAAGTTCTTTCGGCTAAGGTCCTCAAGATGGTTAACTCACCCATTTATGGTTTCCCCGGTCGTATTAGTTCCATTCAGCATGCCTTGGTCCTCCTTGGCTTTAATGTCATCCGCGGTATCATCATTTCCACCTCTGTCTTTGATATGATGGTCCAGGCCATGAAGGGGTTGTGGGAGCACAGTCTTGGTTGTGCTACGGCTTGTAACATTATCGCTCGTCGTGCTGGGTTTGAAGATCCTGAAGAATATGCAGTAGCAGGACTGCTCCATGATTTAGGTAAGGTTGTAACCGCAGTCCAGTTGCCAGACGTTCATAAGCAAATTCTGGACACGGTCGCAGTGAAGGAACTGACCTACTTCCAATCAGAGAAAGATGTACTTGGTTTTGGACATGACCGTATCAATGCATGGCTTGCTCGGCATTGGGGGCTCCCCCCGAATATTCGTGAGGCCATGGCGCGTCATCATGCACCGCAGTTGGCCGAGTTCTATAAACCAATGTCTTGTGTTGTTCATATCGCCGATTTTTTGGTGCGTCTATTCGAGTTCGGTAATTCCGGGGATGATCAAACAGCGTATCTTCGTCCTGAGGCTCTTATCGAGTTGGGCTTTAAGATGTCAGATCTCGACAAGGTTATGGACGAAATGTCCGAGCAGTTGTTAGAGGTTTCCGATCTGACATTTTAACACTAAGCTTGCCGGATCGCTTTGACGTAAGCTGTCTCCGGTGCTAGTTTCCTTTCATGACTCAGCCCCTTGAAGACTCCCTGTTTCAGCGGAAACAGACTGCTTTTTTACTATCCCCGGACACGTCGTTTGCCGAGATGCTGCAAAAACTCTGGTCTCCTGAGGTTCTGGAGTTTGTGGTGTTTGACCATGGTGGTGGGGCTATCGAGAAGATGTTCAACGAACCCCCGGATCTGTTGGTCGTTGACAATCGACTCAAAGATATCTCTGGGCGTGAGATCGCTAATCTTGTCAAAAGCGAGAACGTGTATCGCCAGCTTCCCGTTGTCATGTGCGTTGATCCCATCGATGTAGAAGAGCCGTGGAACTGGAATGAGGTTGAAGTAGATGATTTTCTTGTACGTCCTTTCAATCCATCAGAAGTACGAGACAGAATCAATCTGACCTTGTGTCGTGCTATGCGTGCGCTTGATGCTAATCCTCTTTCAAAGTTGCCGGGGAATACTTCTATAATTCAGAGAATTCAGTCTCTTATAGATACAAAAGAAGACTTTGCGTTAGCCTATTGTGATCTTGATTTTTTCAAGTCCTACAACGATAAATATGGGTTCTCACGGGGGGATGAAATCTTGATGATGTCTGCGAGACTCATCGTGAACACCATCAAAAGTTTTCCTGGAGTTCGTAGTTTCGTGGGGCATGTAGGTGGTGATGATTTTGTCTTTATCCTGCCTCCGGACAAGGTTGAAGACGCTTGCAAGAAGATCATCAAGGCTTTCGATGACATTGTACCACATTTTTATGATCACGAAGATCGTCAACGGGGCAATATCACTTCGGTAGATCGTGAGGGAAACACCAAGATATTTCCCCTGATGGCTGTGTCTATCGCCGTGGTGATCAACGTTGATGGTCGCATTAAACATTATGGTGAAGTCTCATCTGTTGCTATGGAATTAAAGAAAAAAGCCAAGGAAGATCCCAAGTCCAGCTATGTCATCGACCGGCGCAAATAATCGTCAGCACGGCGAAATGGTTCGTGGATTTTTAGCCTTTCTAGAGGTTGAGAAAGGCTACTCTGGTGCTACTATCCGTTCGTATAGTACTGACTTGGAACAGTTTGACGAATATCTCCGACGAGTGAAGCGAAAGCTCGAAACTCCTAGTCGAATTAATCGAGATCATGTGCGTGGGTATCTGGCTGATATGCATCGACGCAGTCTCTCCAAGACTTCCATGGGGCGAAAGCTTTCCAGTTTGCGTGCCTATTTCAAATATTTAATTAAGCATAAGTTAATTGTTCGTGATCCGATGGTGGGTATCCGTAATCCCAAGCAGGAAAAGCGGCATCCCCAGGTGCTGAATGTGGATCAGGCCGTGTCCATGATGGAAGCGTATGTTGAACCTGATCCGGAAGGTTTGCGTGATATTGCCTTGGCCGAATTGTTATACGGTTCTGGCCTACGCATTAGTGAAGCTCTCAATCTTGACCTCAATGATCTTGATTCTGACGTCATTCGAGTGGTGGGAAAAGGTTCCAAGGAACGCATTGTTCCTTTGAGTGATGCCGCCGTGAAGCGAATTCGTCGATATATGGAGCAGCGTCATGCTCTCATTCAAGATGGTAACTATGCAGAACAGGCCCTTTTTTTGAGCATTAGAAAAGGAAAGCGACTGGATCGGCGCCAAGCCAACCGTATTGTTGCTAAGTTGGCCCGTTTAGCAGGGCTTCCTAAGGATGTTCATCCGCATATGTTGAGGCATAGCTTTGCCACTCATATGCTTGAAGCTGGAGCTGATTTGCGTAGTGTTCAAGAGTTGCTTGGCCATGAGCGACTTACGACAACTGAGCGCTATACGCATCTGGACATGCAGCGCATCATGCAGGTATACGACCGAGCGCACCCGTTGTCCGGTGCTGGACACGGCGATGATTTCGATAAGAAATAATAACCAATTAGATGGAGTAAATAATGGAAAATCCCATGGTTCTTCTGGAAACCCCAGAAGGCGAGATTCTCATTGAACTTTTCCCGGACAAGGCCCCCATTACCGTCGAGAATTTTCTTAAGTACGTTGATGATGAGTTCTACGACGGCACTCTTTTCCATCGTGTTATCAAGGGGTTTATGATTCAGACAGGTGGGTTGACTTTCTCTATGGAGGAAAAGGAAACTCGTGATGCCATTCAGAACGAAGCCACTAATGGCTTGAAGAATCTTGAAGGTACCGTTGCCATGGGCCGACTGCCTGATCCGCACAGCGCAGCTGCTCAGTTCTATATCAATGTGGCCGACAATCCAGACCTCGACCACACAGGCGAAGATGATGAGAACTTCGGCTACTGTGTATTCGGAGAAGTCATTGACGGTATGGACGTCGCCATGAAAATCAGCAAGGTGCGGACTCGTGAGTGGCAGGGGTACGATGATGTTCCTGTCGATCCCATCTCTTTGATCACTGCACGACGTTTCGAATAGTCGAAGTGGTGGTGAGAAGACTCCTCAGTTGCTTCTCAATCAGATCGCAAACAAAAAAGGCGGAACCTTTCGGTTCCGCCTTTTTATATATGTAAACTGAGGGTGCGCTATTTGATGCGGCGTTCGTATTCATCTTTCAGGGAGTCCATTAGTTCCCTGACGGATACGATCTTATCAACAAGATAGGCGTTGGCTCCTGCGAATGCGAAGCCGTGTTTGAGTTTGCCTCGGTATGCGTTTACCAAGGCCTGAGCAATACAATACGGAGATTTTTCCTCCGCACAACTATGCAGGCACTTGTGAACGCATTTCTTGGGTTGCTTCAGGCCAGAAGAAACTGCATCAAGGAAGGCGTTTTTCAAGGCTCGACCGGGCAGACCGACAGGGCTCTTGATGATAGTGACGTCTTCTTTCTTCGCTTCAACATAGGCACGCTTGAATTCTTCGTCAGCATCGCATTCGTGCGTGGCGACGAAGCGGGTGCCCATCTGGACTCCGGATGCGCCGAGTTCAAGGAACTTGGCGATGTCTTCACCGGTGTATACACCACCCGCTGCGATGACAGGAATGTCCTTGTTGTGCTTCTCGCGGAACGGGGTCACGGCGTCGATGACTTCAGTGACGATTTGCTCAAGCTGGAATTCCGGCTTTTCGAGCTGTTCTGCTTTAAAGCCGAGATGGCCGCCAGCCTTGGGGCCTTCAACAACGAAGCCATCGGGCAGGTAATCAAATTTTTTCATCCACTTTTTGCAGAGGATATTTGCGGCGCGACCAGAGGAGACGATGGGGACCAGTTTGGTCTTGACGTCATCTTTGAGTTCCTCGCGAACTTCGCGAAGGTAGCCGGGGAGATCCATGGGAAGACCAGCGCCAGAGATGATAACGTCCACGCCCTCGCGGATGGAGGTGCGAACCATGTCACCGTAGTTGGTCAGAGCGCACATGATGTTCACGCCGAGAAGACCGTCATGCATTTTTGCGCGGGCCTTGCGGATTTCCTCGATAAGGCCGCGGTGGTCAGCGGCTTCAGGATCCTTGGCGCGCAGGGGATCGCGCATGCCGATCATAGAAGTGGCAATAACGCCGATGCCACCTTCATTGGCAACAGCGCTGGCCAGGCCGGAAAGCGAGATGCCGACGCCCATACCGCCCTGAATAACAGGCATTTTGGCCGTCAGATCGCCGAACGACAGACTGGGAAGTTTCATTTTTGGTACCTCATATATTAATCAGATTATGTGTGGTTTGCGCTCAAAAGAGAGTTAAGTCAAGATAAACACGTGTTTTAAATGGTATTCTGTTTACCTTGCACATAATTTTTTACTACTAATTCAGCAAAATACATTGAACTGGTAAAGGCCGGAGAAATAGAATTGAGAATATGTATGGTGTTGTCATATCGTTCAATGAGGAAATCCATAACCATTTCTTTGGTGCGTATGTCGACCAGTTGTGGTCTGATTCCGACCTTAGGGCTAGGCCGCATGTCGTGCGGAGTCAGGTGTTTGACCAGTTTTTCCGCGTCCTTGTAAAAATACTTGTAGAGATACTTTCTAGGTTCCTCCAAAGCGACATCCCGGAACTTCTTATTTTCTAAAAACATTTCAATATCACGCCACAGGATTGACGGTAGTTCTTTGTCGATACCTCGCAGGATTCCGTAGTTCTCGCGGCCAAATGCCGGGATAGCAGTGGGGCCGACGTAGACGTTTCCATGAACGCTGCGGGTGAAATGTACGCCGAGGAAGGGGTTTTTGATGTTTGGCACGGGGTAGATTGAGCCGTTAATCTTTGCCGCTGCAGGCTTTTTCAAGAGGCGGTAGATGCCCTTAAACGGCAGTAGCCTGAAGTTTTCGGCGATGCCAAATGCTTGGGCTACCTTGTCAGAGTATGACCCGGCCGCATTGATGAAGAGATCATAGCCTATGTCACATTTGTTGGTCTTGATGACGTTTTTTGTGCCCTTGTCTATGAAACGAGTTCCCAAAAAGAAACGGACCTTGCCGGTCCGCTCCAATTCAAGTCGCATATGTGCCAAGATGGTTTTGGGGTCGACCACAGCGGTCAGGGGAGAGTAGAGGGCACGCTCTACCGTTTTTGCGTTGGGTTCGATCTCGCCAAGCTGTTTGGCATCGATCATTTCCACATTTCCGCCATTGGCCATTGCCCTTTGTTCTAGTTCATCAAGGGTGGAAAGTTCGTCTGCGGTGCGAGTGACGATGACCTTGCCCGATTTGAAAAGCGGTAGACCATGAACCTCGCAATACTGTTGCATTAGCTGATTGCCTTTCAGGCACATCTTTGCTTTTAATGTGCCGGGATCATAATATATACCGGCATGGAGAACGCCGCTATTACGTCCAGATGCATGACGGCCAAGCTCTTCTTCCTTGTCGATAATGATTATGCTGGAAGTGCCGGTCTTGATGAGTTCGCGAGCTATTGTGAGGCCGATGATACCTCCTCCACAGATGATAACTTCGGCTGAATACATTTAATCCCTCTTGGATAACAGTTTTAGGCCACTCTTGGCTTCGGTCTTGCGGATCATGTCTGTGCCGAGAATTTCCATGATAATGACTTCTCCCACCAGCCACACATCCAGGCCTGGTCGAATGCATCCGGTTCGAGTCTTGCCATCACGTCCCAGGGCAGCATGCATGTGCAGAATAGGCGAACCTTCTTCGTCGGAAAAGATGGTGCCAAGAGCAGCTACTTCATGGGCGCCGGTAATAGCGTGGAGCATTGGGGCAATGGTAGGAGCTTCTCCATCCTTGGGGCCGACTACGATGTTGCCACCATCCACGCCGCCAAGCATGGCGCAGTATGCAGTTTTTATGTCGTGCTCCTTGGCGAATTGCTCAATACAATCCGGAACACGTTCATCCTCTTCAAGCCGCAGAGTAAAAACTCGTCCGATAGTTCCTTCACTGTATTGCATGTCGACTCCTTAAATAAACTATGCACCACATGGAGCTTTGAAATCGCACCATTGGCAGCGGCGGCCTGGTTGAGCTGTGTATTGAGTTGCCGTGAGCATGTGCCGAATCAGTGTTTTTACTAACACTGGAGTCATTTCGTTAATAGCTTCACGTCGTTCCAAGTCTGCCCATTTCTTGCCGAAAACGTAATCGGTCTTCCCATCCTCGCCCAGTTTGATGAGTCCTGCATCGAATGGCGAGGTCTCTTCAGATTCACTGTAGAGATGCATGTAGACAGGAAGCTGGACGCTTTGAACGGATTTGCTCAGATCATTTAGAAGCATGGGATCGGTATTTTCAGGGCCGAACTCGTGCAGACGATCCCAAAGGTTCATATCTTCCCAGAAAGCCTTTTTAGGTAAAACTCCTCCGCCTGTCTTGTAGTCCATGATGAAGATGCCTTCGTCACGTTCTTCTACTCGGTCGAGTTGGCCATTTAGAGGAATGATCAGTCCTTCCATGTCGACAGTAGCGTGGATCTGCTGTTCAAGAGAGAGAAGCTTGGCTGGTTCTTGTGAGGCAAGGAAGGTGGTCAGACGATGGCGGCCAGTATTAGTGAGCGCTAGCCGTGTGTCATGTGGGATTTGGGCATAGAGTTCGCTTTCTCTAAAGCGTTGGTCGAACAGAGCGGTCAGGGGCAGGGGATCCAAGGCTGCGAGATCGGTCTTCTGGCCGATGTATTTGCTCAGATGCTCGCGCAGGACATTGTGTATGAGCGTGCCGAATTCGCTGCGATCGCCATCTTCATCTAAGTGATCTATGGGGCGTATCTTGGCGAGGTAGTAATAGAAAAACTGTTTGGGACACTGCAAATATTGGTCGAGTCGCGAGGGAGAGAGCCCTTTTTCGCGTAAGGTCGTTTCCAGTAAAGTTCGCAAGTGTTTCGTTACTGGTATGGAGCGGGCATCCTGCTGTAGTGAGCCTGCAGGGAAAGTTACAGCACGAATGACTTCGTCGCCTGTCTCTATGATACGCTTTTCTTTTTTCTCTATTTCCCAGAGGAGTTGTTCGACAAAACGGCTGCGAACGGATTTGGAGTCGAGCAGTCCGGGCTGGATTCCGCTCTGGTAGTATATGACAGCTTCCTCGGCCCCCATTAAGAGTCGATAGAAATTGTAGCCGGATACGTTGTCTCGTTCACGAGTGTCGGGTAGGCCGAGTACTTTTCGGAGAGCATCAGGAAGGAGAGGGTCGTAAGGATTGGTGCCTGGCAGTCGGTCTTCTACTGCATCAAGAATGAAGAGACGCTTGAATTGCAACAAACGGGTTTCCAGCACACCGAGAATTTGGAGGCCAGCCAATGGTTCTGCTTCGAAGGACACGCGCTCTTGCGAAATGATACGGCGCAGCAGTGCGAAAAGGGTTGTTTTTCGAAATTCTTCGCTACCAGTTTCAACGCTTTGTAATTGTGGGATTACTGAAGTCGTCAGCCGGAAAAGGCACTCAGCGTCCACGAGGTAGCCATGCCAAAGCTTTTCGCCATGAGTGTGAAGCATCACAGCTAACCCTGTTAGGGCTTCCCCCAGTGTTTCGAGGGAGTGGACCTGTTCGAAGGCAGTGAGACAATGATGAAGAATTTCCTGTCTGAGTGGCTCTGCGACCTTTTTATCCACGCCATCCAGAATGGGATCGTCGTAGGGCGGCTCCCAGTGAAGAGGATGAACATATCTCTCGCCCATGCGTATGGCGGCTTCCCAGATGTGGAAGATCTTACGCAACGGCTTGTTGTCCGGGCCGAGCAATCGAAGGTAGGGATGACGAATAAGGGCGATGACGTCGCGCCATGAATAGCGCCCGTCTTCCAGTCGGTTCTCCTGCAAGGAGATGATTATTTCGACAAGGCGTGCCAGAGAGGTGCGCTCCAAGGGATACCCCATGGATATGTTGGGTTCAACTTCCGGGAGGTGGTGCAACACAGGCATGAGCGCGCCTTCGTCTGGAAGAATAATGGCTGTTCGATCCAGATCAGTGGTTTTATGCATGTCATCAGTCAATGCGGCCAATTGAGAGTGGCGGTCGAAGCCTTCGCAAAAACGTATTGAGGGTTTGCTATTGTTTCGGGGGATGTCAGTCGGGATTTCGACTTTTGTTTTCCAACGTTCAAGCCATGCTGTGTGCTCTGCGGCAGACCAGTGAGGACGTTTCCCTTCTGCCAATACTGGATCGGAATGAATGATTGGAGTCAAAATGCCGTCCTCCCAAAGACGGCGGAAGAATATGTCTTCTGCCCCGCTAAGGGCATAGAATCCAGCGGCAACGACGGGAGTGCCCGAAAGGTGGGCCGATACCTCTTTGATATTGTTAGTGATGAATCGCCAGTCCAAACCGGGTGTGGTCCAGTTTCGAGCAAATAACCGAGTCACGTATTCGTGGTGGATGCTACTTAGCTGCTCCAGCAGACCACTGGCGTATGCCGATACCTCGCCTTCCATGTATTTGAGGTCTTCAGGTTCAATGTCTTGTCGCAACAAATCATCCATGAGTTTAGCTAAGCGGATACCCCATGGCAGGAAACTCTCGCGGTCTAGTTCTGGGAGACGAGCTAGAAGCCCTCGACCTGTTATCCGAAGATCATTGACTATCTCACGTAGCATTTCCACCAAATCAAGTTGGTTTGCCAGTGTGACCGGGGTGTCGGTCAGATTGCGTCTGATGGAAGATACGAATTCCGCAATAGAGGTCATGCGAGGAAGGAATACAGGGGGATTCAGGTCCGGATGGCCTTTAAAATAATCCTTGAGGTAACGACGTGGGCGGTTGTGCGGGAAAAGAACTGTACATTGACTGAAGTCATCGCGCTCAACTAGATGCTGGCCCAATGCCGGAAGAAAGTCGTTTTGCCATGGAATGAGGATGACAGGATTCATTTATACATCCTCCGCGACTTCGTGGATTTCCTGAAGATCAAAATACACGAGATAACCGCTTGGCTCACAAGTTGGGTCCATCTCTTTCAAAATATTCATATAATCAAGTACCTGCTCACGATTTTTGGGAGTAGGCTGACCTGTCTTGAAGTCTACCACTACAGTTTTGTCTTGCCGGTAGAGGAGGTCCAGCCGTTTGAAGTTGCCTTCAGCATCCATGATTTCGGGTTCGCGGTCTCCTTTGTCGAGCCAACGGCGAAGGTTGTCATCGGTCAAAGCCCAACGAGTCATGGTGCGCAGGTCTGAATCGAGGTTCTGCATGGTCTCTTCATCAAGTGCCGCTAATATGGGAAAATCCTGAAGAGCAAGGAGTACGGCTCGATTGGTATCTTCTTCATCGTTTCCAGTGAGGCGTAGATGTTCCATTACTCTATGAGCAACCTCGCCTCGCATTTTTTCATTGTAGAAGAACTCGTCACGATTGTGTCGGTATACGCGCAGGCGCGGTAGCCATTCCATGAGAAGATTTTCGGTATTGCCTTTATCAAGCTGCTGAGGTTCGGGCTTGGGCGGAGGCGGTGATGGCTCGCCATCTTGGGGCAGGGTGCCGTATTCGAAGATTTCGTCTTCCTCCAGATCGAGGAAAAGATTCAAGGCGGCCAGTGCAGGGTAGTGCACAGGTTTTTCCGTAAAGAACCCATAGAGCTCTTCTCGGGCACGGGTCCAGGCCACATAAAGAAGGTTCAACTGTTCTCTCACTGCGCGCCCCATGCTTGTGAGATAGGGTTTGCCCATTCCTTTCTTCATGGGGGTGAGTATGCGTTGTCCTTTTACCTTGCGGATGAGGTAGTCTTGGTCTGGACGCACAGCCCAGTTATGGAAGGGCACGATGACAACTGGAAACTCCAGGCCCTTTGATTTGTGAATGGTCATAATGCGCACTGCGTCGATGTTTTCCGGTAGAGGAACCTTTTCCTCACCTGATTTTTCGTCCCAGTACTCCAAGAATGCTGACAGTGAGCCATAGCCGTTTTCTTCGGCAAGGTGAACGACCTCCAAGAAGCGACGAACATAGAGCTCTGCGTCCGGATGGCGTTCTAGCACGCGAAAGGTCCGAATGGCTTCGCGAGTTAAATCGTAGGGTGTCATCAGACCTGATTGATTGTAAAACGGCTCAATAAATTGTTGCCACTGATCCGGGTAATCGTCACGGAAGCAGACGCCGAGGGGACGCTTTTTAGGTTTGATGAGCCAGTTGTGAAATTCTTCTTCTGTGATGCCGGTTTCGGCAAGGAAGAGTTCATTGCCTGCGGCAAAAGTGAGAAAGGCAACATCATCACGCGGAAAGTCAAGGAAGCCCAGCAGACCGGCTAATTGGCGGATAATAGGATGACGATCCAATTGAAGAGAGTTTTCCGTGATAACCGGAATGTCTTTTTGTACCAGCAGATCGCATACTAACGAAGCGTGCCCATGAGTGCGGACCAATATTGCGATATCGCGAAAGTAGCGGCGTTTGGTAAGTTCATCTATTAGTTCGTCGAGGGCTACCAGCGCTTGCTCTTCGATCTCTTCGTTACGCCCGCCTGGTAAACGGGTCATACGAACATAACCTTCGCTTTCTTCGTTCTGAGGCGGGATGGCTTGGGCGCAATCCTCGAAGTTGCCGGTAAGATCGTCGGCAAAGCTGGCTCGAAAGTTGTCTGGTGCATCTTTAAATAGAGTATCGGCCAGATCAGATGCGTGAATGATATTTTCGAAATTACGGAAGAACTCGTTATTGAACTCCACCACGTTGCGGAAACTGCGCCAGTTGTTAGGCAGGGTGTCGCTTCCCGAATTCAGTGCGAGTGATGCTAGGTCGGGTTGAGAGAGCACCTCGTCGAACAGGGCAGAGTCTCCGCCACGCCAGCCATAGATGGCTTGTTTGACGTCGCCGACGTAGTAAAGTGAACCGCCTTTGGCGAGACACTCTTGTGATAGAGGGGTGATGGCTTGCCATTGTTCGCGGCTGGTGTCCTGAAATTCATCCACTAATAAGTGATGTAACCTGCAACCGAGGCGGCAGTATGCTTCGGATACAGCCTCGTTGTATGTGAGCAGTTCATTAACGAACCCGGCCAGTGACGAGCCGAGGATCAGACCTTGCTCTTTTTGCTGGTGATTGAGACCGTTGAGTAGGCGCAAGGCTATCTCCACCGCAGGAGCTAGAAAATAGGCTCCTGTTAGCGCCGCATGGTTTGTAGCGTAGGTTTGCCATGCTTCCTTGAGGTGGGCGTATTCAGCTTCGGCACGGCTGTTGACGTCGTCTTTGCCTTTCTTGTTTACACAGTCTCGCAGGCTTTCCTTCTTTATATACGCGGAGTCCTTAGGGGGATCGAACAGGCCGAGGTCCTGACTGTTCATGAGAAAATCAATGAATCGTTTGGCAAATGGCAAACCTGTGTCGGCGAAATACTCCAGTGTGCATTTCACGGTCTGTTGAAAGTCGGCATAAGCTGCAGTGAGCAGAGCCTTGATTTCCTCTTGGTCCGTTAGGAGCGGGCCGGACTCGGTGCGCAGGAAGCGAGTCAAATCCAACAGTCGTCGGCGGATCATGTCCTGCATCCAGAAGCCGGATCGACCTTCAGAGCGGATCATGGTGTCCATGGCTGCCGCCAGTAGTTCGTGCTCAAGGCCATCTTCTTCACAGATGAGAACGAAGTGGTCGTATACCGCGTCGAACATTTCGCTCTCGTCAAAGATCATTTGGAAGTCTGGACGGATGCCGAATTCAAGTGCGAAGAGTCGAAGGAGTAGCGCCAGTAGCGAGTCAATGGTTCGGATATTCAGACGATGATATCGACGCAAGATGGAATCGATGGCGCGAGAGGCAGTCTGCGGAGAGCAGTCTGTCATTTGGTCTCCCAAATCCAAAGCAGCGTGTTTGAGGCCCGATACAACGCGCTCCTTCATCTCCGTGGCAGCCTTGTTGGTGAAGGTCACGGCCATGATTTCTGGCCAAGCATATCCTTTGTGGGGGCTGACAGTACAAGTAAAGGCGTGTTTGTTTTCATCAGCTTTGTCTAGCAGGCTTAGGAACCTGCGAGTGAGTTGGTAGGTCTTGCCTGATCCGGCAGACGCTTTAACCTGCTTGAGCTGTGACATTGATTATGCCTCCTCGCCAGCCGCCCGGCTGGATTTACTACCGGATAAAACGACCAGAAATACAGCGGCAATGATCAAGCTACTGCCCACATAGCCAAGGAGAGAGAATTTCTCACCGAACAGGATATATGCCAGCACAGCGGCCACCATCGGTTCAAAGGTCGCAATGACAGAGGCGCGGGTTGCTTCCATTCGTTTGAGGCCTGCATAATACGCGTTGAAGGCTCCATATGCTGTGACAGCGGCCATGGAAATAAGCATGGACCATGCGTAAGCTGATTTGGGATGAAATTCGACAAAAGGGAAGAGTAAGGCTGCTCCAAAGGGCAGCGCGTATACAAAGATAGTTGGCGTGGCGTACTTGTGTAGGTATTTCTTCCCGAAAATGTAGTAGAGCGCATATGTGAACCCTGACACCAATCCAGCAATAAGACCAAAGGAGTCAAGTTGGATGGTGCCACCACTCAAAAGACTTGGGCCGAGGCTAATGCAGGAAACGCCAATGATAGTCATGGCTACGCAGATGGATTTTGTAGGCGTCATTTCTTCTTTAAGAACCAACCATGAGAGGAATGCAACCCAAGCGGGAGCCGTATAGAGCAGTACTGCAGCCATGGCCATGCCGACATCGCGGATAGCCAGTTGGTAAGATCCATAGAACAGGGTGACGCAAATGAACCCGAAACCGAATAGAAAAGGAAGGTCAGTACGGTGGACTCTTAGTTCCTTTTGGATCGCTGCATGGATGACGAACATGACCCAGGCCAGTGCTGCTCGCCAAAAGGCTATCTCAAGGGCCGTTACTCCTTCGGCCAGAACCTCCTTGGCAAAAATACCAATGACACCCCACATAAAGGCGGCGGCCAGAACATACAAAAAACCCCTGATATCCATGCAATGCTCGATGTAGTTGAAGTGAATAGAAAGCCTGGATTTCCCTGTATCATTACGATATTTTATCTGTTGCCAAACAGGTTTAGGCCTTTTCCAGGCTAGCTGTCAAAGGAAGATAATTCATTGCCCTGTGTCTGGTTGTACGTATAGGATCAAATTGATGTCCCGCCAAGAAATATACAATGTGTCAGAGGAACTTGAGGGTGTGCGTCTCGATAAGGCGCTAGTTGAAGTTCTGCCCGGCTCAGGCCTGAGATTGCGTCGCC
This sequence comes from Pseudodesulfovibrio sp. zrk46, assembly GCF_012516435.1. Lineage (NCBI taxonomy): Bacteria > Pseudomonadati > Thermodesulfobacteriota > Desulfovibrionia > Desulfovibrionales > Desulfovibrionaceae > Pseudodesulfovibrio > Pseudodesulfovibrio sp. zrk46. Next base: position 3,653,282 of record NZ_CP051216.1, on the reverse strand, counting down.
GTCTTTGCGATGAGGGAAAAGTCCTCATAAATGGCAAGGTACGAAAGCCTGGGTACAAGGTCCGCACCGGGCAGGAGCTCATTATTAGGTCAGGAGTTGTAACCATGACTCATGAGGAATTGGGACTTAAGATTATACATCGTAATGATCAGTTCGCTGCCGTTTATAAACCGGGGGCTGTTCATTCTGCTCGAATCGAAGGCAAAGGGTCGGCGAATGTAGAAGATGTTTTGCCCAGTCTTTTTCCCGATTCAGCGCCTGTTTTGCTAAATCGTTTAGACTACCTGACTTCAGGTATTCTGCTGGTGGCTCTTAACTCTGATGGGGTGAATAAATATCGCGAGTTGGAAGATGCTGGCGATATCAAGAAATTTTATAAGGCTCGGGTAAAGGGACGTTTTGACGGTTTCGTGTCAGTTCAAAGTAAGTTGGATTGTGATGATCGTAAAACGACTAAGGTGCTTGAAGAGAGCGATGTGGACACTCGCCGCTGGACAGAGGTCGAAGCAATTGCACATGATCGAGATTTGGATACAACAGACGTGCGCTGTTTAATTGTGAAGGGAGCACGGCATCAGATTCGTGCTCACCTCGCCTCCATTGGTCATCCTATTGTTGGTGATCCTATGTACGGAGACGCTGCTGGGGATTTGTTGCATCTTCATCACCAGCGCATTGAGTTCCCTGGCTTCGAAGCAGAGCAGGATGGACCGTTTTAATAGCAACAGTCGTAATCGCGTTCATTCTCTAGTCTCATAATTAAGTACAAAAAAGGCCCGGTCTAAAACCAGACCGGGCCTTACCTTTCAAGGTTATGGCAAGAAACTATTTTTTCTTGTTGAATGCGTCTTGAAGTGCTGCGCCGAGCAGTCCCATTCCACCAGCGTTGGCAGAGGACTTTTGCTTCTTGGGTGCAAACTGTTTCCAGTCCCCATCGTCTTCAACATCGCCGGTAGTGAGGGATATCTTGCGTTCCCCGGCTTTTACCTGGCCGATGACGATTTCTACGGTATCGCCGGAGTGAAGCTTCTCGTACTTGGAAGCGTTTTCGGAGCGAGCAATGACGGATTTAGGCAGCAGGCCGGTAATGCCAGGTTCAAGCTGAATGAAGATGCCGAATTGCTCCTGCTTCTCCACGGTGCCTTCTACCTTTTGGCCTGCCTGGTACTTCTCTTCTACATCCATCCACGGATCGCCTTCTGCATCTTTCATGGAAAGGCCAATGCGGCGAGAAGCGGTGTCGATGGACTTAATTTTGACCGAAACCTGTTGGCCTTCCTTAACGAAATCTGCTGGCTTGTGAACTCGCTGGGTGTAGCTCATCTCAGAGACGTGAACCAGGCCATCGATACCAGGAGCGATTTCCACAAATGCACCAAAGTCGGCGATGCGCACTACCTTACCTGTGACCTTGTCGCCTTCGGCAAAGGTAGCAGTGATGGTATCCCAAGGATCCTGTGCGAGTTCTTTCATGGAAAGGGAAATCTTGAGACGTCCCTTATCGTCCTGTTCATATTTGGTGATCTTGGCTTTGACCTTCTGGCCAACGGTGACGGCTTCTTCGGGATGACCGATGCGACCGTGGGAGATCTGAGAAATGTGAACCAGACCGTCGAGACCGGGCATGATCTCAACAAATGCGCCAAAAGGAGCCAGACGGGTGACCGTACCTTCTACCTCGTCGCCAACCTTGGTTTCGGCTTGGAAGGTTTCCACGGCCTGAGCAGTTTCACGTTCCAGCAGAGCGCGGCGGGAGATCACAATGTTGCGGCCGCCCTGTTCCAGCTTGGTAATCAGAAACTCCATGGTTTTGCCGACATACTCTTCAGGGTCTTCTACGAAGCGATTGTCGATTTGGCTCACCGGGCAAAAAGCGCGGCGCTGCATGACCTTAACGTTGAACCCTCCCTTACAGGTGGATTCTACGTTGCCTTCGACGGGCAGATTGCCTGCCTTGGCTTCCTGAAGCATGGCGAGGCCGCCAACACCCGAGAGGGCGCGAGAAAGTTTGATGCCACCGGAGTCCTTACCAACGACATATAGTTCTACAGTGTCGCCTTCCTTGACAGTGCAGTTGCCTTCTTCGTCAAGCAGCTCTTCCTTTTCCACAACACCGTCCAGCTTGGTGCCGGTGTCCACGAAAATGGTGGTTTCGCCAACCTGGATGACCTGGCCGGCGACCTTGTCGCCTACGTTTAGGTCGTCACCGCCGCCGTCGCTGTACTGTTCGAACAGTTCGGCAAAGCTGGCTTCGCCTTCTTCCACGCCATTACGATCTTTGAATTCTTCGGACACGATGTTTACCGTCTAGTAAAAGGTTTTAAGTTAACAAGGCTTTGGCAAAGTCCTTGCCGTTGAACGGGCGAAGGTCTTCCATCTTCTCTCCGAGCCCCACAAAGGTGATCGGAAGTTGGTTCTGTAATGTCACAGCAACGACGACTCCACCTTTGGCTGTTCCGTCGAGTTTGGTCAGAATTATTTCGTCAACCCCCACGGCTTCGTTGAAAAGCTTGGTCTGCGATAGAGCGTTCTGACCCGTGGTCGCGTCGATAACCAAGACGGTTCGGTGGGGAGCACCTTCGTGCTTCTTGCCAACTACGCGCTCGATCTTTTTAAGCTCTTCCATCAGGTTGATCTTGGTATGCAATCGACCTGCAGTATCGAGCAATAACAGATCGTAGCCTTCGTTGACAGCCTTGTCCATGGCTTCATAGGCCACGGCTGCCGGATCGCTACCTTCTGCTTTGGCAAAGAAACCAACACCAATGCGATCAGCCCATACTTTGAGCTGGTCGATAGCCGCCGCGCGGAAGGTATCACCTGCGGCGATGAGGACTTTGCGGCCCTGCATTTGAGCGCGGTAGGCGAGCTTGGCGATGCTAGTAGTCTTTCCTACACCGTTGACACCAACCATCATCAGCACTTCAGGCGGATTAACGGCTTCAATACGCGGCGGTACTTTGAAAATTTCTTCCAGCTCATCGCGCAAAATGTCTTTGAAATCCTCTGGATCGTCAGTGCCTGCTTTGCGGGCGCGTTCCTTGAGGTTCTCCATGAGTTGGTTGGCGGCTTCCATGCCGACGTCTGCCATGATGAGGATCTCTTCGAATTCTTCCCAGAAATCATCATCCAACTTGGAGTGGGAGGAGAGCAGGCCGTCGATGCGTTTGGTTATCTGTTCGCGAGTTTTGGAAATGCCTTCGGAGAGCTTGAGGAAGAGACGGTCACGTTCATCTTCTTCATCTTCCAATTCCAATGCTAGGGCCAACCGATACTGGAGTTCGGACTTGAATTCAGCGACGGCAACGTAGCCCATTTCGTCGAGCCATACATCAAACTTCTTGATGAAATCCCGTGCTTCGTCTTCAGGGGCTCCAAGCGCTTTAAACAGGAAAGCGAGACGGTCCCAGAGGTTCTGGCCCTTTTCATCAACGCCCTCAACAATAAGATTCAACCACTCGGAGAGCTTGGGCTCAGCTTGCCGCAGGGAAAGCGTTAGGCCTGCTTGCCAATCTTCAGTGGGAGTAGGCGCGGCATCAGTTTCTACAGAAGCAACGGGTGCTTCTTGTTGACTTACTTCTGTGGCAACTGGAGAGGCAGGAACTGGATCAACGACCTCTTCTGAAGCCGGGGCCGGTTCTTCCTTTGCCTCAACTTCGATGCCCTGTTCTTTCTTGTATTCTTCCAGAGCCTGTTGAGCCACATCTTCAGGGCTTGCCCAGGCCTTTTTTAGTTTGCTAAAGAATCCCATTCGGTCCTCTTGTTGAGATTGTCGTTTCTGTTTGGGCGTGTTTCATAGCTTACCTGCCCTCGAGAGGCAATAGACTATATTGATATGGATGACGTTGCCAAGTAACGACATAACCGTTAAGAGCGAGTAAAAAAATAACCAAAAGGGTAATTCCATGAAACGAACCAAAATAAAATACGCACTTAACGCGGAAGCTCCCATGCCTGAGATCCTGATCAAAGGATGGGTCCGCACCAAACGTGACAACAAGGGCTTTTCCTTTGTGGAGCTAAATGATGGTTCCTGTCTGGCCAATATTCAGGCTGTTATCGACCACACCCCGGAAATCGTAGCTGTTCTGGATAAAGTTGGTACAGGTGCCTCAGTTGCCATTGAGGGTGAGTTGATCGAGTCTCCTGGCAAGGGGCAAAAGTGGGAAGTCCGTGGTAAGTCCATTGAATTGCTTGGTGAGGCTGATCAGGAAACTTTCCCTCTCCAGAAAAAACGTCACAGCGATGAATTCTTGCGTGGAATTGCTCACTTGCGGCCTAGGACCAACAAGTATGGTGCAATTTTCCGTATGCGCTCCGAGCTTGCCCAAGCTGTACATAAGTTTTTTGCAGACAATGATTTTTTCTACATTCACACCCCAATCATTACTGGTTCTGATTGCGAAGGCGCAGGCGAGATGTTCCGTGTAACTACCTTGGAGCCAGGCTCTAAGGAGGGCGCCGAGAACGATTTCTTTGGTCAGCCTTCCTCGCTGACCGTGTCTGGGCAGCTTTCAGTAGAAATGTTCGCCCTTTCTTTGGGGGACTGCTACACCTTTGGTCCGACTTTTCGTGCTGAAAATTCCAATACTCCGCGTCATGTGGCGGAATTTTGGATGATTGAACCGGAGATTGCATTTGCCGATTTGGCTGATGATATGGATCTGGCAGAAGAGATGGTTAAGTATTTGGTTCAACACATGCTGGATAATTGTGCAGAAGACATAGAACTGTTCGCCAAGTGGGTGGATAAGACACTTATGCCGACCTTAGAGACTATTCTCAATGAGCCTTTCGAACGACTCCAGTACACCAAAGCTATTGAGATTCTAAAGAAGACCAAAAAGAAGTTTGACTACCCGGTAGAGTGGGGCATGGATCTTCAGACCGAACATGAGCGGTTCCTTTGTGAGGAGAAGTTTAAGAAGCCGGTCTTCGTTTATGACTACCCCAAGACCATCAAACCATTCTATATGCGCATGAATGATGACAACGAGACCGTGGCAGCTATGGATTTGTTGGTACCTCGTATTGGAGAACTGGTCGGTGGCAGTCAGCGTGAGGAGCGTATGGATGTTCTGACCTCTCGTATGGACGAGATGGAGCTCGATAAAGAGGATTATTGGTGGTATCTGGATTCCCGTCGTTACGGAACCGCACCCCATGCAGGTTTTGGTATGGGATTTGAGCGTATGTTAATGTTGGTGACCGGTGTATCAAATATCCGTGACGTTATGCCGTTCCCGAGAACTCCTAAAAGTCTTGAATTTTAAGTGATAAGAAAAATAATAAAAGCCCGGTTCTTAGAGCCGGGCTTTTTCATTTCAAATTTGAATCAAGAAGTCCGTTAAATATATGTGGTGTGATGTTTGACAGGCGAAAACATACACATTTCAAAAGGGAAGAGGGGTGGGCGGCCATTGACTTCATGTAATTAATTTCGCAGAGATGGGAATCCGTTTTGCCGTACTTCCCCGAAGTAATTACGAATTGCTCTAAGAGAGTGCTGATAGTAATTGCATTACTGATTTTCAGACGATCTTTGGGCGGGCCAAGCGATCATATATGAAAGATTGATCGTGTAATTCTAGAATTTGATTTTTAGAATCAGAGCAGTTTATCTTTATATATAGTATAGAAGACATTATCAGTGAGACAACATAAGAACGTGTCGGATATTGTGGGTTCAAATAAAGTCAATATTTGCCATTGGTTGCCGGTTTTATCGAAAAAGAATGTAATTTTTTTGAAAAAACACCTTGACCTCTAAGTGTGTTTCACC